>CAXEZH010000180.1:0-47038 GCA_964000695.1 uncultured Mycolicibacterium sp.
CTTCAGCGGATAGGCGGCCGCCCCGCTTACCGGCTCGATGAGAACCACCGCACCGATCTCATCGGCCGCGGCCGCCGCCACTCCGAGGTTGTCGGTTGCCACGGCATCCTGCTCCTCGATCGATAGTCCCTCAATTCTGTTGCCGTAGAGCGCATTGAAGGCCTTGGTGCCAAGAGTTCGGGCGATATCGACAGCGATATCCACGTTGGCGCGGAATTCACCGATACGGCCGGGGTCGGACAAAATGCCTCGTTCACCGGCGGGCATGTCGCCCGCCGCAAAGTTCAGTCCAGTCAACTGCACACCAGCGTTTGTGATTGCTCTGATGAACGCGTCGACCTGGGCATCACTGGGCAACGCCGTCGGAAAGGGCCACCAGAACTCGACCGCATCAAAACCGGCGTCGCGCGCTGCTTGGGGGCGGTCCAGTATCGGGATGTCGGTCAACAGGATGGAGCAGTTGACGGTGTATGCAATGCGAGTCATGAGTTCCTCTCGAATGAAGCGTATGTGTATGGACTTACGCCTAGTGCCCTGCGCCGATCACGGGCTGAAATCGAGCATTGTCCGCACACACCGCCCAAACGCAGTGATTCCGTATTGCGGAATTCTCGTTTCAGCAATCGATCCAGTCCGATCGCAGCCCGAGGCCTTCGGCCTCGAGTCGCCTCCATACCGTCTAGTGCAAGGCGGCGTTGACCTCATCGAGGCCGGCCCTTACGCCCTCGACAACAAAATCTAACTGCTGTTCCGTGGCGGTCAGCGGAGGGGAAAAGCCGAGGGCGCTGATCATCGGCCGGATGAGTGCGCCGTGACGACGCACGGCGTGGGCAATCATCGCCGGTAGCCCGGGCGTGCCGGCAAGCAGCTCCGCATCGAGCTCGAGAGCCCCCAGGAAGCCTGTTCCGGCCCTAGCGTGATCCACGAGCGGATGGTCGACAACAGTTTGGAGTGCCTCAGCAAGAACGCCTTCCATCTTCATCGAACGCTCGAGGAGACCCTCACGCTCATAAATATCGAGGTTGGCAATTCCGGCAGCGCAGGCCGCCGGGTGACCGGCGTAAGTCTGCCCATGTCTGAGCACCCGCCCGGGCTCATCCCAGAAGGGAGCGGCAATGCGGGGGCTTACAATCAAACCACCCAACGGTTGATATCCGCTGGTGACGCCCTTCGCGAACGTTATAATATCGGGTTCGACTCCGAAACGCTCAATCCCGAACCACGTACCCAGACGCCCGAAGGCACAGATCACCCCGTCGGCAACGAATATGACTCCATGCCGGCGGCAAACCGCGTGCGCCTCGGCGATGTAATTAGGCGGCGGTGCAAGCACTCCGCCGGAGCCGATGACTGGCTCACAGAAAAAGGCAGCTGTCCGATCTGCGCCGACCTCAAGAATCGTCTCTTCGAGAGCAGCAGCATCGAAGGCAGGAACCTCGACAACATCTCGGATGTAAGGACCGCCAAATCTGTTGGCCGGCATACCAGCCAGAGCCGTACCAAAGCCATGTGTGCCGTGATAGCTGTGCTGCCGGTGGATCAACACGGTGCGCTCCGGCTGGCCGACCGCATCGAAGTAGGCCCTGATGATCTTCGCAGCGGACTCGATGGAGTCGCCGCCACCACTGGTGAAGAAAACCTTTCCGCCACGGATCGGCGCCCTCTCGGCGAGCTGACCGGCCAAGCGCAACGCGGGCTCGTTGACGAAGTCACCGAAACAGTGATACGCCTCCAGCTCTTTCAGCTGTTTGGTGATCGCTTGGACGATCTCAGAGCGACCATGACCCACGTTGGAGTACCAGAGACTCGCCGTCCCGTCGAAGTATCGATTGCCATCACTGTCCCAGACCCATACGTCGTCTCCGCGGACGATCGATAGCTGCTGCTGTTTGACAGCATGCATGTCGGCGAATGGGTGCCACAAAGGGTAGGTGTTTGATGCAGGCGCGGCGGTCATCATGTGCTCCTTGATCAGTGGTTCCCGCCTCGTCCACGCGGGTTTAATGAGACTAAACCAGCGCCTGACGTTTAGCAATACAAAACCTGCTGTCCTGCCCTGGCGACAACAGCGCAAGCGAGCGGACGCGTTTTGTCGGCACCGGGTGGACGCGGACACTCTTACGTGCATTTGACTGGCCGAAGCGGCTCTGCTGCAACACTTGTGACATGAGCCGCGCGAGAGTTGAACCGTCTGCTCGTCGAGCGCAAACGGTTTCGAGTGCCCCTACTTCAGGTCGAGACGCCTTGCGAGAACCGATTGTCTCAATGATCTCCTGCAGCGCCGCGCATTCGATACCTATAGCTCACAGCTGGGCCGTGCTGGGCCAGCCTGCTCGACTCGGTCTTGTCGGCTCCGGTCGAAAAGTGAGCACCCTTTTGATGGAGAGTGATCACTGTGCAGGATCGGGCGGAGACTCGTCGGCTATGTCGGTCGGAGAACCTGTCGCAGGCTGCGATCGCGCGAAGGTTGTCGCTGTCGCGCAACGCCGTGGCCAAGGCGATCAACGCCGAGGCGCCGCCACGCCATGAACGCGCACCGTCGACGACGTCGGCGTGGGCGCAGATCGAGCTGGCGTTGCAGGTTCTTCTAGGCCGGTGCCCGACGATGCCGGGCACTGTGCTCGCGCGGCGAGTCGGTTGAGCCGGCGGGCATTCCTAGTGGCCGAGAATGTCGCCGGATACGTCCGGAATACGCCCCGGCTGATCCGTGTGACCGGCTGGTGCATCTGCCCGGCGAACAGGTGCAGTGCGAGGTTGCGTCCAGCAGAGTGGCGCCTCTCTGTGTCAAGTCGTGGTGTTGGCGTCGTTGAGTAATTGTCGGTAGACGCTGTCGGAAAGTCGCCTTTTGAGGCACTGCATCGCTTCGCTGTGACTCTTGCCGTTGGCGCGTTTGCGCAGGTAGTAGGTACGTCCCGGGGTGTCTCGTCGGATCTGGGTGATGGCCATGACGTGTAAGCAGTAATTGAGTTGACGATCGCCGGCGCGCGAAAGCCGGTGCCGGACGACGTCTCCGGATGACACTTCGATTGGGGCTGTGCCGGTGTAGCTGGCGAACGCCGCAGGTGAGTCGAAGCGGTGGATCGAGCCGACGCGGGAGACGATCTTGGCGGCGGTGAGCGCCCCGATGCCGTGGAGCTCGGTCAGGGTGGTACCGCAGATTTTCACCGCAGTCTCGATGTCATGGACGGCCTTGTCGATTCTGCGGTCGAGTCCACGCAATTCCGAGATCAGATCCGCAGCCAGTGCGCGTAGCGTCTTGCCGGCGGTGTCTCGCGGGCGCACGGTGCGCAGTTGCTCAGCGGCCCGTGCGGTGTTCAGGTCGCGGCTGGCGCCGCCGGGAATGAGGTGGGTGAGAACGGTGTGAAGCCTGTTGATGGTTTGTGTCCGGGTCTTGACCAGGTCGTCGCGGTGTTCGACGAGTGCGCGTAAAGCCGTTGTTGCAGAGTCGATCTCGGTCGTGTTCAGAGAACTAGACGTATGAGCGGCGACGCCCACTGAAACGGCATCGGCTTCATCGCTTTTTCGACCGTGTCCTGTCGAGAGGAGCCTTACTCTGGCCGCGAGCTTTGCCGGGACGTCGAGGACGGTGATGCCATCTTGACGCAGTCGAACGGTCAGTGGAGCCCCGAGACCGCTGGCGCCTTCTATCGCCCACGCGGTCTCGGGTCAGCGCCGGGCGAAGCGCAGCAGCGTTCGGTAGCCGTCTCGGCTGACCGGGACGCGGATTGTTGCCAGCGGTTGCAGCCGGGCATCAACAGCCGCGGCGGTCCACGACCGCTTGTGCGGGTCGATCGCGATCATTACCGACGGGGTGGACGTGTTCAGGGTTGATGGCACGTTGTTCCTCTGCTCGAATGGATTTCGGTTGCGAGGAGGGCACACCAACTTCGGGTCGAACAAGCCTCTCTTCAGCCACTCCACGCTGTTGGTGGTGGCCGGCCGGCAGGCCACTCTCGGAGTCAGCCCGAAGGCGACAGGTGTACGACGAGCCAGACCGATCACCACCACAGGGAGCATCGCTGCAGGCGGCGCATCACCGCCCGAATTCAACAAGTTGGTGTACGAGTCGGACCTGATCAGGGGTACCGGCGTGTCGTAGCCGAATGAATGAAGGTCACCGCGTGATTCTTCGAGAGACCGACCAAAGTCACTCGAGCAAAGGAATCAACGCGATGACCACGGCCCACAATATCGACCTGCCCGCTGTGCTCGCCGAACGACTCACCACCTGCCACCCTGACATTCTGCGTGAGCTGCTGGCCACGTTCATCCACACCCTGCTCGGGGCCGAAGCGGACGCCCTGTGCGGCGCCGGCTACGGCGAACGTAGCACCGATCGGACCAACCAGCGCAACGGGTACCGGCACCGCCAATTCGACACCCGTGCAGGCACATTGGATCTTGCGATCCCGAAGCTGCGCCACAGCTCGTACTTCCCGGAGTGGCTGCTGGAACGCCGCAAACGCGCCGAGCGGGCCCTGACCACGGTGGTGGCCACCTGCTACCTGCTCGGGGTGTCCACCCGGCGGATGGACAAACTCGTCGAAACACTGGGCATCACCAGTCTGTCCAAGTCGCAGGTGTCGGTGATGGCCAAGGAACTCGACGACGCTGTCGAGGCGTTTCGCACCCGCCCGCTCGATGCCGGCCCGTACACCTTCCTGGCCGCCGACGCCCTGGTGCTCAAGGTTCGCGAAGGGGGCCGGGTGGTCAACGTGCACGCCCTGATCGCGGTCGGAGTCAACGCCGACGGGTATCGGGAGATCCTGGGCATCGACGTCACCACCGCCGAGGACGGCGCCGGCTGGCTGAGGTTCTTGCGGTCGCTGACCGCCCGCGGCCTGTCGGGGGTCACTGGTCACCAGCGACGCGCACGCCGGACTTGTCGCCGCGATCGGCGCCACGCTGCCCGGCGCGGCGTGGCAGCGCTGCCGCACCCACTACACGACCAATCTGATGGCCGTCACACCCAAGGCCTCCTGGCCCTGGGTCAAGACGCTGCTGCATTCGGTATTCGATCAACCCGACGCGGGATCGGTTGCCGCCCAATACGACCGGATCATCGATGCTCTGGCCGACAAGCTTCCCAAAACCACAGAACACCTCGAGGCGGCACGCGCGGACCTGCTGGCGTTCACCGCGTTCCCCAAACAGATCTGGCGCCAGATCTGGTCCAACAATCCCCAAGAGCGCCTCAACAAGGAGATCCGCCGGCGAACCGACGTCGTCGGGATCGTCCCCGACCGCGACGCGCTCATCCGTCTCGTCGGTGCTGTGCTGGCCGAACAACACGACGAATGGGCCGAATCCCGGCGCTACCTCGGCCTCGACATCCTGAGCAAATCACGCGCCGTCAACGACACCCCGACAGAACAGGAGGACACCCCCGCGGCACTGACCGCATGAACCCATCACGACGAAGAATCACACGACGACGTAGTACACCACGTCCCTGGACTTGACCCAGTGCGACCTGTGGTTCCCGGGACAGCTCGAGCCAGATCACGCCGGAGCGCTGCGCTCGTATACAGTGTTTTTTAGTGATGGTTGCCGCGTATACGCGGTTCATCGTCGCGATGATGAGCCCGTTACGGGTGACCGGAGATCTGCTGGCCGGGATGTGGCAGCTGCTCCAGGGTATCGGCGCGGTGCCCCGAACAATCATGTGGGACAACGAGTCTGGTATCGGTCAGCTGACCGAAGGGATGGTCGGATTCTGCGGGGTGCTGCTGCCCGGATCATCCAGACCGACCCCTTGTCCCCGAAACTAGGGACTGGTGGAACGCGTCAACGGCTATCTGGAGACCTCGTTCCTGCCGGGTCGGGCCTTCGCTTCAACGGCGGATATTAACGCCCAGCTGTCGGCGTGGCTGGCCGCGATAGCCAACCGCCGCATTAACGCCACCACCGGCCTGATCCCCGCCGAAGCGCTGGCAGCCGATCGAGCGACGATGGCCGGTCTGCCGCCGGTGGCGCCGGCGACGGGAACGACGGTCACACATATTCACCAAAGTGATTCCACGCTGATTTGCGCGTGGACTGGTCAACACGTCTAACGTCACCGTCGGCGCCCTTTTCCTCTCCCGGTCGATGCCTGTATTCGGTGCCCTTCCAAACCGTCCCGGGGGATCGGCGGCGTCACCACCCACACCACCTCGGCAACACCCTCAGCGGAGTTCTGCCACTCGTGCATGGACTGCGCGGCGAACGTTGTTGTGTCACCGGCACGCAACTGTCGGACCGCGCCATCGACAGACAATTCGATCGCTCCTCGCACGACCAGCACGAAAATGGTGTCGGCCTCCGTCCGGTAAGCGCCACCTGAACCGCCGCCAGGCTGTACCACCGACCTGATCGCCTGTAGGTCCTCTTGCTCGGCGGGTGTCAACAAGTATTCGGTCAGGCCGACACCTCCCATGTTGAGCACAGCGCCGACGCCGACAACAGTCTCCGAGGGGTAGTCGAACAGCGACCCAAGTTTGATATCTAGCGCGTCGCAGATGCGCAGCAAGGTCGGAACCGAAATTTGTGTCTTGGCCCGTTCCGCCAGACTCAGGAAACCTTTCGTCACGCCGGCGGCTTGCGCAACATCAGAGAGCGACAGTCCCCGACGGAGGCGGGCCTCACGCAGTCGCGGACCTGCGACACCCATGCCGGACCTCGCGTCTGATCCGAGCGGGCTTTCGTCAGCCACGGAATCCGCACCTGCCTAGCGATCAACCATTGTCACATCATGAGGATAACCATGCGCGGACCGCCCTCAGCGGTTCGACGCAACATCCGCTTCCGCGACGAGTTTTCTGGCTCTGTAAATCACCGGCTTGTCACATCGTCCATTGAGGGCGACCGCAGCTAAATCCCTGCCGCCAGTATCTTTCGCGCCCAGCTGGCCGCCATTGTCGACGGCGCCCGCGGCACTCATGACGCTTCCGACCTGTTTGGGGTGCATGCATAGCGAATAGCAGCCCCGTACGGTCCTCGGGCTCAATCCCCAACTGAGAGGCGAGATTTATGCTGCGGAAGGCGAGCCGAAGAACCACATTCAGACCGCACAAGTCTTTGCGACGAGAACGCCGGTTGCTGTCACAACGAGCGGGATGACGGCAACCCGGCCACCGTGTAGGTCGGCGATCGCGTCAACCTGCGCCGCGACTTCACCGCACCGGCGGCGAACCAGAATTGATGTGGCGACATGACCGAGATCCCGACCGACGAGGGCAAGCTCTACCTGGCTACTATCCTGGATCTGTTCTCCCGCAAGTTGCTGACCAGCCCGACGGCGGAGCATCCGGGTGCCGAACTGGCCGGCGACGTAATCAAGATGGCTGCCGCGGTGCAAGCCGGACGCACTGTGATCGACGGGGTGATCTTCCACACCGACCGTAATTTGACCTACACGGCCAAGAACTTCACGAAATATGCCGCCGGCTGGGAATTGTGCAGTCGATGGAGCGGATCGGGTCGTGTTCCGATAACGCCGCCTCGGAAGCCTTCTTCTCGACGCTCAAGCATGAGGTGCTGTCCCGCATCGTTTCCGCACCCGCGCCAAATCCCGCGCTGTCGTCGTCCCCTCGTGCCAGGACTTCTACAACTTCAAACGGCGGCACAGCTCAGCCGCGTTGCTGGCGAGTACGAGAGCATCGCTGCCATCTAACTGGACGCAGCTTAAATGTAGCCCGACTGATGCAGGGGAACCCAATCTCGGAGTCGATGGCGTGGGCCCAGGCGATGGTCGGTCTCCTTTCTTGCGGCCGCCGACCAACGTCAGTCCGAGGGTGGGATCTTGTGCCAGCCGACGCACGGTCATGCTCATGGGCGGCTGGCTCGCCGCCATTGGTTCGCGAGGGCGGATCGTCGCGGATCGGAGACCATGGTTTCCAGGGTTATGGCCGAGGTACTCGCGATGGCTTTTTCAACGCCGGTTGGGCTTGACGGCGATCCGCCGGTCGGCGTCGACGCGGGCGAGGAAGGCGCTGAACAACGCCTTGCGGTCTGCGGCGGATCCGTCCGTGTCTTCGGGGTGCCACTGGACGCCGACCAGCCAGATGTTGGGGTCTCGGTGTTCGACGGCTTCGATCACTCCGTCGAGACCTCGAGCGGCTACTCGCAGGGTGGGTGCGACGTCACCGACGGCCTGGTGGTGGCCGTTTCGCACGGTGACCTCGGTGCGTCCGAGGATTTGGGCGAGGCGCGTGCCTGCTTCGACGATGACGGGGTCGTCGATGAAGGTCGGGCTGTCGCCGTGACCTCTGTGGGGGCTGTTGGGGCCCAGGTCGGGGATGAGGGTGCCGCCGTGAGCGACGTTGATGGCTTGGGCTCCTCGGCATATCCCGAACACAGGTCGGCGGTGGTCCAGTCCCCAGCGAATGGCTTCGATGGTGCGCTCGTCGCAGCGCCGGTCGACCCCCGACAGGTTCGGAACGTCGTCGTGGTGTCCGTAGAGCGCGGGATCCATATCCCCGCCGCCAAGCAGTAGAACCCCGTCGATGGCGGCGTCGAGTGGCAGCGGCGCCTCACTCGTAGGTTCGATGACGCGGAAACGTGCGCCGAGTTCGGTCAGAGTGCTTAGGACCGAGTGGGTGAAGCGGACGATCAGCGCGCGGATTTCCTCCCCGATGTCGGGGTAGTGCAGCGGTGCTATGACGCCGATGAGGGGCGCCTCGGGGTCGTCGATGGGGTTGGTGGGCATGATTTCGGCCACCGTGATCGGGGCTAGTGCGCTCATGGGAGGGTGTCCTGTCTGAGGCGGGGTGGTGCGCAACGGTACTGCGGCGGTGTGACTGGCAGGGACACGGGATTGGCGACCTGTGGTGTGCGGCTGCCGGGGACTGCAACGGTGGCGTTCAGACCCAGCTTCTCGGAGAAGGTGAACGCCTCGGCCATGTCGTTGATGGGACCGGCGGGCGACCCTACCGAGGTCGGAACGCCACCCGGTGGCGGAGGGGCCGGCGAGCACGCGGCTGAAGTCGACGACGGTGGCCCGTCGAGGGCAGCGAAGGTCATGCGCGGGGTGCTCCGCTGCGCAGGTACACAGTGGTGGTGTGGGTGAAGAACTCCCGTGCCGCGGTGCCTTGTTCCTTGGGCCCAAGTCCGCTCTTCTTAGCGCCGCCGAACGGTACGTGCGGGTCGGCGCCGGCCGATTCGGAGTTGACGTGCAGCACGCCGACGTCGATGTGCTCCATGGCGCGCAGAGCCCGGGTGAGGTCTTGGGTGAACACGGCCGCCGACAGCCCGAACTCGCTGTCGTTGGCGAGGGCGAACGCTTCCTCGGCGTCGGTGGCTCGGCGCACGGCCAGGACGGGACCGAACAATTCGTCGGTCCAGACGTCGGCAGGTTGGTCGCCGAGTTCGGCCACGGTGGGGGCGATGAAGTAGCCGCGGGCGCGGGCGTCATCGGTGTAGGGCGCTCCGCCGGCCAGGATCGTGGCCCCTTGGGTGCGGGCGGTGTCGATGCCCGTGGTGATGGTCTTGCGCGCCGAGTCGCTGACGACCGGTCCCATGTGGGTGGCCGCTTGGACCGGGTTGCCCACGACAAGTGCGCGGGTGCGCTCAGCCAGGGCGTCGAGGAAGCGGTCGGCGATGCCGTCGGTGACGATTAATCGCGATGTCGCGGTGCATTTCTGACCGGTGGAGCGGAACGCGCCGAGCATCACTTGGTCCAGGGCGAGATCGAAGTCGGCGTCGTGGAGGACGACGGCGGCGTTCTTGCCGCCCATCTCTGCTTGCACCGGTACGCCGCGTGCGGCCGCGATGCTGGCGATGCGCCGCCCGATGCCGGTGGACCCGGTGAAGGTGATGGCGTCGATGTTGGGGTGGTTAACGATGCCGTCGCCGACGTCGGAGCCGCCGATCAATAGGTTGAGCACCCCTGCAGGCAGTCCGGCGGTGTGCAGGGCCCGCGCCAGGTGGGTCGCCAATAGCGGGACCGTGCTGGCGGGCTTCCACACCACGGGATTGCCGTAGATCAGCGCCGGGGCGATCTTCCAGGCCGGAATCGCGATCGGGAAGTTGAACGGGGTGATGACTCCGACGACGCCGACTGGCTTGCGGGTGACCAGGATCTGCTCCCCGGCGCGGGGGGAGGCGTAGATCTCGCCGGCCTGTCGGTCGCCTTCGTTGCCGTAGTAGCGCAGGATCTGCGCGGCCCGGCGCACCTCGCCGACACCTTCGGCGAGGGTCTTGCCTTCCTCGACCGACAGGTCGCGGCCCCAGTCCTCGGCGTGGCGGTCGACGACCTCCGCGGCGGCCAGCAGTACCGCGCCCCGGGCGGCGATCGGGGTGGCTGCCCAGGCGCGTGCAGCCTCGGCGGCCGCGGCGACCGCCGCGTCGACGTCGGCGCTGCCCGCCGCGGCGCCTTCGGCGACAATGATGTCGGGCTGCGAAGGGTCGACGCTGCTGACGTCCTCGCCGGTGCCGGCCACCCATCGTCCGGCGATGAGGTGCTGCAGGGAGGCGGGAGAAGAGGTGGTCATCGATGCTCCGATCGGGTTGCGCTGGTGGCGGTTAACGGGAACGCGGACTGCCCGGTGAGCGCCTTGCCGATCGCCAGCATGTGCATCTCGGAGTTGCCTTCGTAGGTCAGCACCGCTTCGAGGTTTTTGGCGTGGCGCAGCGTCGAGTACCCCAAGGTGATGCCGCTGCCGCCGAGCAGGGTGCAACATTCCCTCGCAATGGCAAGCGATTCGCGGACGTTGTTGAGCTTGCCCAGGGACACTTGTTCGGGGCGCACACCCTCGGTGTTCTTAATGCGTCCCCGGCGCGGATACCGTCCTCGGTTTGGGCCCGCACGGTGGCCGCATCGGCGAGGTTGCCGTTGGTAATCCACATCTTGGACGAGCCGGGAGAACTGCGCGAAGGCTACGACGGCGCAGTTGTCGGATACCGAGGGCCAGCAGTAGGGGTAAGCCATCGGTGCCCGGTACACCTCGGGGGCGAAGGCACCGAAGCTGTGCTCGTAGGGCTGATTCTTGGCGTTGATAGTCATCTTCAGCAGCGATCGGCCGTGGAACGCGTGATCGAAGACGACCACGGCGGGACGCTTGGTGGCCGCTCGGGCGTACTCGACGGCTTCACTGCCGGTGTTGAACAGCACGGTGCGTTGGTCGTGGGTGCCGGAATGAGCCGGTTGAGGATCTCGGCGACTTCGATATATGGCTCGCACTGAGTGGCCAGGAAGCAGGTGTTGGTGTGGCGAGCGAGCTGGTCGGCCGCGCGGGCCACGATTGGGGGTGCAGCGTTACCGACGGTGGTGACCGCGATGCCGCTGCCCAGGTCGATAAAGGAGTTGCCGTCAACGTCGACGGGGATCCCGCCACCGGCGGCGACGGTGTAGACCGGCGCGCCGCCGGACCAGCCCGCCGGCAGCGCGTCGGCCCGGGGGGCGGCCAGCTCCCGTAAGCGGGGACCGGCTACCTCGGTGATGAGCCGACGTTCCTGACGCAGGCTTGGGCCGTCGAGCACCGTGTCGAGCATCGTCATCAGCTCGCTCCTTCCGTTGGCGTCGGCCCCATCCTAGGAAGCACCACACACCGACGGTTATCGCCGAGACGGACATTTCTTGCTGTGGATTTGTCCATGTCGGCGATGTCGGCGCGGAGTGTGGTCCCTGACACTGGGGGCGTCGAATGGAGGGACACCTGACATGCGCTCTGACGTCGCGACCGCTGAGCGTCTGGACAACGATCCGGGGATCGCTGCTGCGCTGAGCCGGATCCAGTCAACTGTTCAACCGCTGCAGGAACGAATGCTTCTCGTTGAGGGCGCGTACCGGGCGCGGTGGTGGCGTGGATAGACGCCAGCGTCAAACCATACCTGTCGCACACCGCGCTGCTGACCACGATGAAGCATGGCATCGAGAAGGCCACCGACCCTGGCCAGCCCCAGGTCGGCAGCAGTACGACGGGCACACCGTGCATGCCAATCTGCCGCTGACCCTCGGCGATGCCGCTGCGGCGTTCAACAACCAGGTCATCCGTGGGGCCCTGGCCCCCGACCTGGCCCACCAGTACACCGAAGTTAAGTCCGATGAGTGGGTCCGCGCCTGCGGCGCCGTGACTCACTTCGACCGCGAAATGTAATTGGAGTTCCTGTGACCCAGCCCCTGCGCCTGATCTGCGTCGACCTCTCGGCGCCTCCGCTCTTCGACAAAGCCGACCCCGACGGCACCCGCCGCGGATACGAGCCCTCGGCCGCCGAAACCATCGCGGCCAAACTCGGACGACCCGTCGAATGGGTCGTCACCAGCTGGGGTGACATGATCCCGGCCGTCAACGACGGCCGCGGGGACGCCATCTGGTGTGGTCAGGGCATCACCGATGAGCGCGCCGCACTGGTTGACTTCACCGACCCCTACGCCGTATTCGACGAATCCCTGCTGGTGCGTGCAGACACCGAGATCACCACCGCGGCCGACCTGGCCGGGCGGCGGGTCGGCGCAATCGCCGGCAGTACCAACATGGCGCTGGCCGAGACGTTCCCCGGCGTGGTGCCGGTGGCTTTCGAGGGCACCGACGACGTGTTCGGGGACATGATCGCCGCACTGCGCGCCGGCACGATCGACGGATTAGTAGACGACGACGTCGCCCTCGTCCCGGTGGGCGATGAACCCGACCTGAAGATAGCGTTCACCATCGCCACCCGCAACCGGTGGGGCGTCGCGGTAGCCAAGGGCAACCACGGTCTGCGCGAGGAGATCAATGCCGCGATGCGCGCCTCGGTCGCCGACGGGTCCCTGGAACGGGCCTGGACCCAGTGGATGCCCAACCTAACGTTCCCGCTGCACACCGACTCCGCGGACACAACCCAGTGACCCGGCCGTTCATCGCCGTCCCCGCAATTCGGGCATCGAAGATCAGTGCGCTGCGCTTCTCCGGCGTGGTCGCCGCCGACAAGATCTGCGAAGCGATCTACCGGGCCGGCGGGGACCCGTTCCTGCTGCCACCCGGCGGGGAGGTAGCCGAGCGTCTGCGTTACGCCCACGGCGCCGTGGTGCCCGGCGGGGCCGACCTGGATCCGGCGACCTACGGCCAACCTCGCGACGACCGCACCGAGGACACCGACCCCGTTCAGGACGCCTACGACATCGCCTTCGTCCAGGCGCTGCTGGGCGCGGGCCTGCCGTTCCTGGCGATCTGCCGCGGAATGCAAGTGCTCAACGTCGCACAAGGCGGCACCCTGCACCAGCACCTGACTGAAACCACTGTGGCGCACCGCCGAGGCATGCACCGCGTCACTCTAGAATCCGGCTGCGCCACGGCATTGGCGATGGGCGGAGAGGACTTCGCGGTGTCGTCGTATCACCATCAGGCCCTCGACCGACTCGGCACCGATCTGCGGGTTGTCGGTCGCGCGGACGACGGATGCATTGAGGTCGTCGAGCACCGGTACGCACCGGTGTTGGCCGTGCAGTGGCACCCCGAGGACGACGCCGACACCGCCGGCCATCAACAGGGCCTGTTTGATTCGGTCGTCGCAGCCGCCGATTCACGCCGTCGCGGCGACTCGCCTGCAGGCCTGGCTGACGCGCTCAGGGCTTGACGTGGCGTCCACCGCGACACACCGTGACACCGACCCGGCATCGGTCGCCGCGGGCGCGGCGCACACTGCCCCTGAATGTGCGCTGCGCCATGACGACCCCGGCCGCGACCGCACCGCCGGTCTACGTGTGTCACCGCTGCGGCACCGCGATCGGACCGTCGACCTCAACCCCGACCACTGGGAGTGGCAGAAAGCAGCACGGTGCCGCGGGGAAGATTTCACCATTTTCTTCGGCGCGGACCGCGAGCGAGGCCGCGCCCAGAACGAACGTGAGGCGCGCGCCAAGCGTATCTGCGCCGAATGCACGGTCATTGCGGAATGCCGCCATTACGCCACCGTGCACCAGGAACCCTTCGGAGTGTGGGGAGGACTATCCGAACGGGAACGCCGACGAACCCTCCGCTACACCTGATCCTCCTGAAACACAGGCCTGCGTCGACGTTTTGCTCCCTCACGTGCCAAGCACGAGATGAGCACACACCCAATAAAGCACCGTGTTGGCGCAAGACATCAGAATAGGTCGGAATAACGGTGGATCTGGTCTTGGTCTGACGCGCCGGACGTGAGCTTGGCGGGAAGGATTGATGATGTCCGGAACACTCGAATCCGATGCAGTACCTCCCCCTTAGGCCGGCTAATGTCGCCGGTCGCCAGTGTGTTGAGCGTGTTTTGTGGTGGGCGCGGTGAGTGTCGGTGCCGCGATCTCGGGTTGGCGGTCATGAGAAGTGCGAGCCGGCTGATTGTTGATGCGCGAGTGCATTCCGGGGAGATCACCCGGTTCCGCAGTCACGTGGTCTGCGGCTAAAGGCTTCTTATTGTGACATCTGGACTGGGGCTATCGGCGCCGACGGCTACGGGCGTTCTTCCTCACCCCCCGGGCGTCGGGCTGTCGCGACGATGCGGTCCATCGAACGTCGGCCGGTCCAAAATCGCTGCGCACCAACACAGCTCGGTGCATGTGGACAGAATGCCTCCGGAGGAGGTCTCCGTGGGGATCGATAGCCCACCGAAGGCCTCGTTTTTACGCGGCGGTGAGCACAACGACCCCGATCGCACACTGCGCGAAACCACGCGTGTGCTCGCCTCCGACGGGCAGGGGCTGTTCATCGAACACGTGCGGGCAAGCTCGCGGTTCATTGCGCAGTGCCAGGACCCCCTACTTCGAAGGTGGCGCCGCTTCGCCGCCGGCTGCAATCCAACCACCCAACCGCGCCGTTGAACTCGCGAGCTGGTTCACCGTCGAAGCCGACAACGTCGTCTGACACGGCATGCCTGCGATCGTCCTTCCACTCGTCGTCGGGCGGCCGGTTCCTATATATCTGTAAGCCGCTGGTAGATACCGACGCGCATTGAATAGAAATCGCAGTCGGACCGTGGCCTCGCGTGCGAGACCACGGCCCTCCTTTGCAATACCTCGACCTAATCTGTCTTTCAGCTTTCGGCGACGACGTAGATCTGCTTGTTGACGAACTCGTCGATCCCCAGCGCTCCCAGTTCGCGACCGAAGCCGGAGCGCTTGACACCGCCGAACGGGATATCGGGTCCTTGCCCTGAGGGCGTGTTGACGTTCACCATCCCGGCGTCGATGCGCCGGGCCACCGCTTCGGCGCGTGCTGTGTCGGTACTGAAGACCGCCCCGCCCAGGCCATACACCGTGGAGTTCGCCAGTTCGACCGCCTCATCGTCGGTGCCGACGCTGTACACCACGGCCACCGGACCGAATAGTTCCTCTGTGTACGCACGCATTCCCGGGGAAACCCCGGTCAGGACAGCCGGTGTGTAGAACGCGGTTGGCGCATCGCCCAGCACTCCGCCGACGTGCAGGGTTGCGCCCTTGTCGACGGCGTCGGCGACCTGCGCGGCCAAGTTCTCCGCGGCAGCACGCGACGACATTGGAGCGATGTCGCTCTGTTGATCGGCCAACGACACTAGTTCCGAGACGAACTCGTCGTACAGCTCGTGGAGCACGATCATCCGCTTGTTGGAGTTGCACGCCTGGCCCATGTTCGACGTCCGGAACTCCCACGCCGTTCGGGCCAGTTCTCTGCTGTTCCCGTCCAACACGATGAACGGGTCCGACCCGCCGAGTTCCAGGACGCACTTCTTCAACGCCCGACCAGCGATCGCGGCGACCGTGGCCCCGGCACGCTCCGAGCCGGTCACCGATACACCCTGCACCCGGGGATCCTCGATCATAGTCTGGACTTGATCGAACGTGGCGAACAGGTTGGTGTACACGCCATCGGGCACCCCGGCGTCGCGCATGATCTCGGCCATGGCCAACGCGCATTGCGGAACCGATTCCGCATGCTTGAGCAGAATGGTGTTGCCGACAACCAGATTCGGTGCGGCGAATCGGGCGATCTGATAGAAGGGGTAGTTCCACGGCATGACGCCCAGCAGCGCGCCGACGGGTCGGCGCTGCACGACAGCGGTTCCGCCGCTGAACGTCGGAATGGGTTCGTCGGCAAGCAGTTTGGCGCCCTGGTCAGCGTAGAACTCGAAGATCGACCCCGAGAACTCCGCCTCCTCGTTGCCCGCGTTGCGCTTCTTGCCCATCTCCAACTGTGCCAACGCGGCGAGATCGTCGGCACGTTCTCGCAACAGGCGGCCGACCGTTCGCACCACTTCGAGCCGATTCTCGAGCGGCTCGTCACGCCAGCTGCGGTAGGCCGCGTCGGCCGTGGCGAGGGCGGTAGCCACCTGGTCGTCGGTGGCCGTCTTGAACTTCGCGATAACCTCGCCGGTGGCCGGATCGAGACTCTGGTAGGGCGGTTGGATAATGCTCATTGCTGTCTTTCCGATCGTTGGGTCAGGACGCCGAATGCAGTTTCTTCGGAATGGCGTCGTCGTACGGTGCTGTGCTTCGGTCGTGCAGCGGGTGAATCATCATGTATATCAAGCCGATTCCCACCACAATCACGGCCGACAAGGCGACAATCCAATTGTCGTACCACGGGGCGTCCGGTGTCCGCGGCCACGCCATATTTATCATTGCCGTCACCCCGTACACGAGTGCCGCGACGTTGACCGCCACGCCCCACTTGCCCAGGGTGTACTTCCCGCTGGGGACCCAGCCCTTGAGCCGGGCGCGCAAGGCCGCGAAGACGACCATCTGAAATGCCAGGTAGATGCCAAAAGCGGCAAAGCTGATGATCTTCGTGATCGCGTCCGTCGAGAACTTCGACCCGATGACGATCACCGCGGGGACTACGGCGGCGAGCAGCAACGCGTAGGGCGGGACGTGCCGGGTCGCCGAGAACTTCTTTAGCAACGAGCTGCCCATGATCATGCCATCGCGTCCGTACGAGTAGGCCAGCCGGCTGGCCGCGGCCTGGAGGCTCATCGCGCAGGACAGGAACGAGATGAGCACAATGAACAGGACCAGCCGGGCGCCCGTCGTGCCGAAAGCCTCGTTGAGCAAAGTGCTGACGGGATCGGTGTCCTTCCCGGCGATTACCGCGGGGATGTCGGTCACGGCGAGCACCAGTGCGAGACAGACGAAAGTCGCTGCGGCGCCGCCGATGTATATGGTCCTGCGCATGGCTTTGGGGATTAGCCTGCCCGGGTCGCGGACCTCCTCGGCAACGTCGCCACAGGCCTCGAAACCGTAGTACTGGAAGATACCGATCAGAGCCGCGCCCGCGAACGCCCACATGTAATTTCCGTCGCCGCCCGCGCCGAAGTTGTCGAAGATGACGCCGAGGTTGTGCTCGCGATGCGCGATGAGCAGCCACCCGCCGACGGCGAGCGCGCCGATCATCTCGGCGGTAAACCCTATGATCGCCGCGGTCGCTAGCACTTTCGTGCCCATGAGGTTGATCACGGTAGCCAGCGCGAGCAGCGCCAATGCGAAAGCGATGGCGTTGTTCACCGTCGCGTCGATGCCGAATAACGCGGCGATGTAGGGCCCCGCGCCGTAAACCACCGACGCGATGGTCACAAACAGAGCAACCATGTAAACCCAGCCTGTCATCCAGGCGTACCGGCGACCCCACAGCCGCCGCGCCCACGGATAGACACCACCTGACACCGGGAACTGCGCAACGATCTCACTGAAGATCAGGGCGACGAGCAACTGCCCCACGCCGACAATTACGAGGCTCCAGATCATCGGCGGCCCGCCGGTGGCCAGCGCGTAGGCAAAGAGTGTGTACACACCGACGACGGGCGACAGGTAGGTAAAGCCGAGCGAGAAGTTCGCCCACGGGCTCATCTCTCGCTTGAACTCCGACTTGTAGCCGAGCGCGTGCAGATGCGCTTCGTCGTCATGGTCGTGAAAGGTGTAGTAGCCATCGTCGGTTGACGCGCTTGAGGACATAGAATCTCCACTCTCTTCCGTCGTACGTGCTGTGAGCTGTGAGCTGTGACATGTGAGCGATGAGCTGTGAGTTGTGACATGCGAGCTGTGAGAAAAACTATAGTCCTATTGTTTATGGGGCAAGGAAAACGGCAGAATTAATCGAAAGTCGGGTAGATTGGCGACGTCAGGCGCTCGCGGAAGGAGACGATGATGTCGTTATCGCCGCTTGTCTCGCCGGAGATATCGATCTCGGGCGGTCGCGCCGACGAGATCGTTGAGAAAATTACCGAGGCCATTCATCTCGGTGTGCTCGACGATGGGGAACGCCTGCCGGTCGAGATCGATCTGGCCGCGCAATTCGGCGTCGCTCCCATGACTGTGCGCGAGGCACTCGCGACGCTGCGGGACCAGCAATTGGTGGAGACCAGGCGCGGGCGCAGCGGTGGCTCGTTTGTCCGACGCCCCGCTGGCCCGCCCGTCGACCAGTTGTCCACCCGCCTGGCCGAGATGAGCGCCTCTGACCTGCGTGATTTGTTCGACGAGCACACCGCTATCGCCGGCCAGGCGGCGCGGCTCGCGGCCGAGCGCGCCGCGCCGTATGCGGTGCGACGGCTCTTCGCACTTACCGACCAGCTTGGCTCGGCTTCGACGCTGGGCGACCGAATTCGCGCCGACAGCAGGTTCCACATTCAGGTGGCCGTAGCCTCGCAATCAGCACGACTGGCGCGGCGGGAAGCGAACCTGCAGGCCGAGGTGGCCGGGTTCATCTGGTTGCCAGTGGATCCGGGCGTCGCTGTCGCCGCCTACATCGAGGAGAAGCACGCCATTGCCACGGCGATCGCCTCGGAGAACGCGCAGAAGGCGCGCCGGCTGGCTGAATCCCACGTGATGGGTCAGCTCGCTCGATTGACCGAGGTCAATTTCGAGCTGTCGACGCGGGGGACTGTGTCATGACCGGTGACGCGCTGGCGCGCGAGCTCGCCGAGCGAGCGTCGGAATCCCTGGAACCGATCTATGTGCGCCTCGACCGCATCGCCGAGGAGGTGCTGCGGGCCCGACCGCCGCGGGCCGCGTTCACCGAGGCGCACCTAAGCAATCTGCAGCGCCTCCTCGTTGTATTCATCGGCGAGGAGCGGGCGGCGTGGGGGATGGGCTTCATCGCGGCGCCGTCGGTGGTCGAGGGTCGGGCGCGCTATATGGCCTGGTGGCAGCGCTTCGGCGACCGGATCGCGCGCTTGCAGCTCAACTTCGACCCGGCGAGCATCGACGTCTACGACTACCTGCAGATGGACTGGTATCAGCTGGCCCGGCGCGGGCAGGCCCGGGTGGCCTATGGACCGTATGTCGACTACAGCGGATCGGACATGTACACGATCACCGCGACGATCCCCGTCGTAGCGGACGGCGTTTTCCTGGGTTTGGCGGGAGCCGACCTCGTGGTGGGGGAGGTCGAGCACCGACTCCTTAGTGTGCTGCGGCAGACGGCCGAGGACGCCGTCATCGTCAGCGCCGAACGCCGTGTAATCACCGCGAATACCCCCAGGTGGCTGGTCGGCTCCCGGCTGGCGGCACTGCCCACGGCCGGTCCGGCAACGGATCCGTCAGCGTTCCGTGAGGTTGTCGAGATGCCGTTGGGCACCGGCTGGGTGCTTGCCGTGGCATGGCCGGAGGCTGACGCCACCAAGGCTTGACAGCCGTCCGAACCCAGAGCTTGACAATTAACAATCTAATTCTAGAATATTTAATGACCATTCGGTCGCAGACTCTTGGAGGTAGCACTGATGTCGTCCCTCGCCCTCGGGCCTGTCGCTGCGTTTGATGTCGCCGATCCGTCGTTCTCCATCACCTCCGACGAGGTTCACGCGGCGCGGGAGCGCAGCTGGTACGCCACCACGCCGTACGGTATCGCCGTCCTGCGCTACGAGCAGTTCAGTCGCCTGCTCAAGCACCCCAAGTTGCGGCAGGGCAGCGTCGCGTGGCCCGCGCACAACGGCGTGACCGAGGGCCCGTTCGCCCAATGGTTCGCCAGCTGGATCCTCAACAAGGAAGGCGAGGAGCATCACCGACTGCGCCGCCTGATGAACCCGGCGTTCTCGCCCAAGCTCATCGGCTCGCTCGTACCGCGGTTCCAGGCCCTGGCCAACGAACTGGTCGACAACTTCGCCGAGCCCTACCGTTGCGAGTTTGTGAGCGAGTTCGCCGAACCCTATGCCGCCCGTGTCATCGCGATCATGCTCGGCATCCCCGAGGACGAATGGAAGGTCATCTCGACCGAGGCGGCGACCATGGGATTGTGTCTAGGCGTAACGCTGGGCAAGGACCTGCCCAAGATCGAGGCGGCCCTGCAGCGGCTCTACGAGTACTGCGACGCGCTGATCACCGACCGGCGCGCCAATCCGCGCGAGGACTTCGTCACCGCATTGGTCAAAGCTTCGCGCGAAGAAGACGGCCGCCTCAGCGATACCGAGCTGCGAGATGCCATGGTGCTGTTGATTTTTGGCGGCTTCGACACCACCCGCAATCAGCTCGGTCTGGCCATGCAGACCTTCATGGCTCACCTCGATCAGTGGCGCCTTCTCGCGGAGCGTCCCGAGCTCGGCGGCAAGGCGGTCGAGGAAGTCATGCGCGTCAACCCTACCGTGCGCTGGGTGACCCGCGAGGTATTGGAGGACTTCGAGTACGAAGGAGTCCCGCTCAAGGCCGGCACCACCGTCCACCTATACAGCGAGTCGGCAGGAACCGACCCTCGGGTCTTCGACGGGAGCTTTGATATCACCGCAGAACGCAAGCCGCACTTCGGCTTTGGCGGCGGAGCACACCATTGCCTCGGTCACTTCGTCGCGCGCTCCGACATGAGCGAGGCACTGCCGCTGCTAGCGCGCCGCATGCGCGACCCGCACGCGCTGCCCGGGGCGACCTGGCTGCCCGACTCGGGCAACACCGGGCCCATCCAGTTGCCCATCGGTTTCACCCCGGCGCGCTGATCGCCGCCCATCAACCCCAAGGAAGGACCCCCAAATGCGCGTATCCGTAGATCCCACGAAGTGCCAAGACCACGGCCAGTGCGCCATTGCGGCACCCCTGGTCTTTACGATGAACGACGACGGAAAGCTCGAATACAACGGAGCTCCCGACGATTCGGAGCGCGACCACGTCGAGGAGGCCGCAGACGTCTGCCCGGCCCAGGCCATCTTCATCGAGGACTGATGACCACCCCGCGGCACGTCGCCGTCGTAGGCGGCTCACTGGCCGGACTCCGGTCGGCCGAGCAGCTGCGCGCACTTGGCCACACCGGCCCCATAACGGTGTTCTCCGCCGAACGACACCTGCCTTATAACCGCCCACCGCTGTCCAAGGAAGCGCTCGGCGAATTCGATTCGGCCACAGCAGAAGAGCTGGCTGGTAGGCTTGCCTTCCGCCGCAGGGCCAGCATCGCCGACGTCGACATCCGCCTCGCAACACCGGTCGCGACCGCTGACCTCCGTGCACACCGCCTCACGCTAGACTCCGGCGCCGAGCAAGCCTACGACGCATTGGTCATCGCCACCGGACTGCGGCCCCGCAGGCTGGTTGCGCCTGGACCCGCACGGGGACGCCACGTACTGCGAACGGTCGAGGACTGCCTGGGACTGCGGGCGGCCCTGCGGCCGGGCAGCCGCGCCGTCGTCATCGGTGGCGGGTTCATTGGATGCGAGGTCGCGGGCACCCTGCGCACGCTTGGCCACGACGTCACCGTCGTCGAACCCGCCGGACCGCCTATGCAGCGTGTTCTGGGGTCGGACCTGGCGGCCGCGGTGCAGGCGCACCTCACGGCCAGCGGAATCGAGTTCGTGATCGGGACCGGTGTGGTCAGCTTCACCGGCGACGATGCCGTCACCGGTGTCGAGCTCGCGACGGGCGAGACCCTTCGGGCGGACATCGTGGTCGAAGCCATCGGATCTGTTTGCAACGTGGAATGGCTCTACGGGCAGGGGCTCGATCTCAGCGATGGTGTGCTCACCGACAACCGCCTCGCCGTCGCCGGTGTGTCCGACACCGTCGCCGTCGGCGATCTCGCCCGCTTCCCTAACCCGTTGTTCGACGACGTGCCACGCCGTGTCGAGCACTGGTCGATTCCCGGCGATACGGCCAACCGCGCAGCGGCCACCCTGCTCGGTCCGCACCACAATGATGCGCCGTTCGCCCCAGTTCCGGCGTTCTGGAGCAACCAACTCGACCTGCGCCTGCAAAGCTACGGATCACCCGCTCTGGCCGACGCCGCCCACCTCGAAGAGGGCAACGTCGACGACCTCACCGGCGGCGTGATCCTGACGTACCACCGCGACCACCGGCATGTGGGGACGGTCGCGGTCAACCTCAGCCCCGCACGACTCCGCGAACTCCGCGATGCCTTCACCGCCGTCCAGCTGCCCGCATAACCTCAGCCCCGCACGACTCCGCGAAACTCCGCGATGTTTTCACCGCCGTCCAGCTGCCCGCATGACAACTTCAGCCCAAAACAACAACGAGGTGATCCGATGACCACAACACCACTCGACGTCCATCGCCAGGCGAACGCCACGAGTCCCGATCTGGCCGCGGCACTGTCGACCATCGCCGACCGCGGCGTGGAATTCGTTTATTTCCAAGCGATCACCATCACCGGCCGCGTCCTCGGCAAGGTGGCACCCGCCCGACATTTCGAGCGTCTCGCCATCAAGGGCGTACAGCAGCACCAGACTGCTATCGCGAACCTGCAGGGCACCCGCGAGGGCGTGCTGCTCGCGGGGGGAGTCCACGCACCTGAGTACACCGCAGTACCCGATCTCGAGACCTTCGCTGTCCTGCCGTGGGACACCAGCTTCGCGCGGGTGTTCTGCCGGCTATACGAGGCCGACCACCTACCCGAATTCGGCGGCGCCGAATTCGCTTGTGACACGCGGGGGCTACTCCGGCGCATGCACGCTGGTTTCACCGATCGGACGGGCCTCGAGCTGCGGACCGGGTGTGAACCCGAAATGACCTGGCAGGGTGAGGGTCTGGAGGCGCACTTCCGGCCCGGCTCCAGTCCGGCCTACCACATCGAGCACCTCGAGCGGAACCGCCCGATCGTCAAGAAGGTGGTGGCCTACGCGCAGGCGCTGGGTCTCGACATGATTGAAGGCGACTACGAGGACGAGTTTCAGGTCGAACTGAACTTCATGTTCGACCGGGCCGATCTCACCGCCGACCGGCTCATTACCTACCGGCAGATTTGCAAGCAAGTCGCCCGCGAACTCGGCATCGAGGCGAGTTTCATGCCGAAGCCCGCAACGGGAATGATGGGCAACGGATGCCACCACAACTTCAGCCTGTGGCGCGACGACGTCAACGTGCTGGCTGATCCCGGTGTCGCGCAACTGCATCTGACCGAGATTGGCAAGCACGCCCTCGGCGGGTTGCTGAATCACTCGGCTGGCGCCATGCTCGTCAACGGCTCGACGGTCAACTCCTACAAACGCTATTGGGACGCAGGTCAATTCGCACCATCGCGGATCGACTGGGGCCTGGACAACAAGACATGCACCGTCCGGCTGTCCGCGAATGGCCGTCTCGAATACAAGCTGCCCGACGCCAGCGTCAACCCCTATCTTTCTCATGCAGTGATCCTCGCGGCGTGTGAGGACGGCATAAAGAACGCCACCGACCCCGGCCAGCCCACGCAGGGTTCGTCCTATGACACACCCCAGGACGACCGGTTCGCTGCGTTGCCGCTGACCCTCGGGGAAGCCATCGGCGCCTTCCGGACCGACACCGTGCTCACCGAGGCGTTCGGACCGAAGCTGTCGGCATTGCTGGTCGATTTCGCCGCCGACGAATGGGCCCGATTCTGTGGATACGTTACCGATTGGGAGCGCGACATGTACTGGCACGACACACCGTGAGCGCACCGCTGCGTCTGGCATGCTTGGATGCCGAAGCGCCACCGCTATTTTCGCTCTGGACGACCGAGCGCGGCAGAGAGGGCTATGAGCCAGGCGTCGCCGAGGCGCTTGGCGCCGAACTACGGAGGCCGGTTGAGTGGGTCAGGTTGCCGTGGGTCGAGATGATCCCGGCTGTGCAGCGTGGCGATGTCGACGCAGTGCTGTGCGGCCAGGGCATCACCGCGGAACGGTCAGCGCAAATCAACTTCACGCGGCCCTACGCCGTCTTCCACGAGGGCGTTCTGGTCCGCCGCGGGTCCGCAATACAAGGCACCGAGGATCTAGTTGGCCGCAGGGTCGCAGCGATCGAGAACAGCACCAACATGGCGCTCGCCGAAACCTTCACCGGCGCAATCCCGGTGGCGTTCGGCGCAGGATCCGACGATGTCTACGCCGACATGCTGGCGGCGCTGTTGAAAGGAGATGTCGACGCGGTGGTCGATGACGACGTCTTATTCGTTCCGCTTGGTGCCACCCATCCCGACTACGGGCTCGCATTCACGGTGCAGACCGGTAACAAGTGGGGGATCGGCGTCGCAAAGGACCGACCGCAGGTCCTCGCCGAAATCGATGGTGCGCTAGGGCGGCTCATCGATTCTGGACGTCTGCGTGAGGTATGGAAGAGGTGGTTGCCGACCTTGGGCTACCCGTTTGACGAGGTCCCGGTGTGAGCCGTCCCCTCGTCGCGGTGATCGGGCGGCGGGCCGCGCAGGTGCCCATCCTGCGCTTCTCGGCCACCCTCGCCGCCGAAGCCATCGGCGAGGCGGTATGGGCGGCGGGAGGTGAGCCGGTCGTGCTGCACGGCCCAGCCGATGATCCCCTTGCCGAACTGCGGCAACGCCTGTCGAGTTTCGATGGGGTGCTGTTGCCGGGCGGTGCCGACGTCGAACCCAGCCGCTACGGCGCGGCCGCGGCCTCGCAGACCACGGACACGGTGGCCTTCCAGGACGATTTTGATCTGGGCGTCACCCACGCGGTGATTGACCTCGAACTTCCGACGCTGGCGATCTGCCGGGGTATGCAGGTCCTCAACGTCGCGTTGGGTGGGTCGCTGATGCAGCACATCGATGAGACAAACACGTTGCATCACAATGCGGTTCATCATGTCGATGTCACCGTGGGCTCACGACTGCATGCCATCGTCGGCACCGAGACCATCGATGTGTCGTCGTATCACCATCAGGCCATTGATCGATTGGGTGGAGACTTGACGGTCACTGCGGTGGCCGCCGACGGCGTGGTGGAGGCGGTCGAGCACCGACGCGCCGACATCGTCGCCGTTCAATGGCATCCAGAGGACCGCCACGCGACATCGGATACCGACGCCGCACTCTTCGGCGATCTGGTCGACCGCGCACGTAAAAGAAGGGACTCCCAATGACAGTCGGCAATCGGGCGTACCTGGCCGATGTCACCCCCGATTCGCCGATGCACGAGCGACCGCGCGCTCACGCGTGCGTCCTTGTGTCACCCAACTATCCCGATGCCGATGGGGAGGAAGCGGCGCTCATCAAAAGGTTGATTCGTTTCGTGCTAACCACGCCGGTCGAAATCGGCGCCGGCTATCAATATGGTCTCACTGAAGGCGCTGAGGACCCCGACTGGTTGTACCCCGGCGTCTATGGCATCCCGAGGACTCCGACGGCCCGGAGGTCGATCGGTTGGGCTTGTTCGGCGCATTTCGTTGCGGCGGCTTAAGAATGCCGCACGGGGAGCGTCGGGCAGCTGGCAACATAGCACCATGGCGATCACTGCGCGGAGCCTGACCCAGGTCAAGAACCTCGGTTTGGCTTTGGTCGCAGGCGCTGAGGCCGCGGATCGCGAGATCGACTGGGCGCATGCGATTGAGCTGTCCGACCCCACGCCATATCTGGCCGGGGGCGAGCTGGTGATGACAACGGGCATCAACATCGGTACGGACGACGCGGCACAGCTGGACTATGTCGCGCGCCTGGTAACGGCTGATGCGGCGGCCCTTGCCGTCGACACCGGCACCACGTTGAGCGAAGTGCCTGCAGGTGTGCTCGCCGCAGGCGACGCGTTGGGCATGCCGGTCCTCGAGGTGCCCCGGTCGACACCTTTCATCGCGATAGCGAGGGTGGTGATCGATGCGCTCAAAGCCGACGAACTGCGCTCGGTGCAACGCGTCGTCGACGAACAGGAATTCCTCGCCAGGGCAACGCTACGGGGCGGCATTCCCGGTGCGGTGAGTGCGCTCGCCGATAGCTTGTCCGCCGAGGTCATCGTCGCCGACACTGATGGGACGATATTGGCCGCAGCTGGTGGCGGGCAGGAACGCCTGACCGCCGTTCTGTCCGAGGCGGTGCGCAAAGCGGCGTCGAACCGGCAGGCCGGCTACGTCACCGCGGACGGTGACGGCTTTGTCACCGTCCAGAAACTGCGTACGGCCCTACCGGTTCGTGGCCATCTTGCGGTGCGGACCGCTCATCCCATGTATAACGCCCACCGCCTGCTGGTCTCGCATGCGGTGTCATTGATATCGATCGCAATGGAAAAGCCGGCACGGGTTGTCGATGCCGAGCAACGCCTGCGCCGGGCGGTGACCCGCGAAATGGTCTGCGGCACCGGTAATGTCGACGTCGGGATGTTGCGCTACTTCGGTTTCGACCCCCGTGATGAGGTGGTCGTCGTTGTGCTCACCGGCGCAGGCCCCACGTTGGCCGCGGAACAAGTCCTGGACCGTCTATTGGCAAGCGCAGGCCCCTACCTGATGACGACGGTGAGCGACGAGATGGTGATCGTGATCCCTGCTGCGTGTGGGCGGCGCATCCCCGATGTGCTTACCGGGCTCGCCAACGAATCGGGCGAAGCGATTCGCGGCGGAGCCAGCGAGCCGATCCGCATTGCCGAGATCGATAAGGGCGTCGAGCAGGCGCGCATCGCATCGCTCGCCGAGAAGGGCAGCAGGTTCACCGAGTTCGGTCAGCTCGATGTCTTCGGTGTGCTCCTCGGCGGTCGCGGTAACGCTGAACTCCGTGTGCTCGCGGGACCTTTGGAACCGCTGGTTGAGCAGGGTGAGGAGCTGCTCGCCGCCCTCGTGGCATTCCTAACCCATAACGGGCAGATAGAGGCTGCCGCAACGGGTTTGGGCATCCACCGCCACACCATGCGCAACCGCATGCAGCGCATCACGGAACTGTTGGCTGACGACGTGCAGTCCGCCGACACGCGCACTCAACTCTGGCTGGCGATCAGGGCCAGGGAACTGCTTGCTATCAGGAGCCGAGCAGGGGCATCGTTTGTCGATTCTCGCTGGTCCTCGACTACGGCCCCACGTCTATCGAACTGGATGCAGCCTGAAGGCACTACCGATGGCGGTTGCTTTCCCGGTCCAAAGCATGCACAGAAGCCTCCGAGCTGTGTTGGCACCCCCTTGCATCGTTGAGGGCGAACGCGACGCGATGACCGGCCTGGCAGGCGCGGATGCCCAACCCGATGGATAGGTGCGTCTTGCCTGTGCCGGGTGGCCGAGGAAGATGACGTTCTGTTTAGCGGCGATGAAGTCCAACGTGCCCAGGTGAGCGATCTGCTCGCGTTTGAGCGAGCGTTGATAGTCGAATTCGAACTCTCTTCTAATGCTTTTCGTGCCGGGAAGCGTGCTGCCCGGATACGGCCTTCACCGCCGTGAGCCTCTCGTGCGGCGACCTCGCGTTGCAGACACGCCGCCAGGAAGTCCTCGTGGGTCCAGGTCTCAGCGCGGGCCCGCTCGGCCAATCTGGGAATCGCGTCAGCCAAGGAGGGCGCTTTGAGGGCACGGGTCACAAACGCCGACTCCGCACCGACGTTTGGTCGTCACGAGGCGACCTCGCCGTCGAGACCGAGGATGCGGTCGTAGTCAGCCAGATCCCGATAGTCCACTCAGGCATCACTGGGCGGGGTCGCGGCGGCCGGCCAGCTTTGGGTGCGTAGCCGTGCCGCAGCGGTGACGTGGGTGGCATCGCTGATCGTTTGATGCGATGCCCAACAACGCTGATGCGCACCGACAAGGGCCGTGTCGCAATGGATTCGCACGGTGTGCAGGTCGGCGGTAACGGCGACCTTGGTAGGTGCGCGTTCGAAGCGGTATCAATCGAAGCCGGGTTGGCCGCCCGCGCGCAGCTAAGTCAGCTCCTCGCGTCGATTACAGAGCAATCGTGCTACGGCGATCGATCCGGGCGCTCAGCTTGAATTAGTTGATAGCGATGCCGGGGCTTTGCGAGACAGACCATTTGACCAGTTGTCGGGTCACGAGTAGAGCCGAGTAATCGCCCCGATCAAATCGCTCAGGCCCTGGGGAACGTCGTCACTCCACCAGACGAGCCTGACCGGAATGCGGGGACCGTCCTTGATTGGTCGGTAGGTCACCCCTGGTCGGGGGTGGTGATGCACGGTGGCTTCGGCCGTGGTTCCTACTGCGCCGCCCGCTGCTACCGCATCGAGCCAGCCATCGACTTCAGATGATTCGATAAAAGTGGGATGACGTTCGGTGCCGGCCCACAGACCGCTTGTCGTTGTCCCGGCGCGTGGGTCGATGAGCACGGTGCGCTCGGCGATCTCGCTCATGCTCAGCTGACGTCGGCGGGACCACTGAGGGTCGTCGGTGGCGAAAGCGACGAACCGGCGTTCTAGTCCCACTATTACCGACTCCAGTCGCGGATCCTCGAGGGGGATGCGCACAATCGCCACGTCGCAGAGACCTTCAGCCAGACCGCCGGTGGGCGAATTGTGCCGTATGAGTTTCAATTCCAACGCAGGGTGACTTACGGCCCACTGTCGCTGTAGGTGTGTAGTGTGACGGCCGACTGCCGCCCATGCGTAACCGAGGCGCAGCACGCTGCGTCGGGAGACGACGAAGTCGGTGAATCGTTGTGCCTCTGCGAGGACCCGGCGCGCCTGAGGCAAGATCTGCTGTCCAGTAGGGGTCAACTCACAACCACGTGGGACTCGTCTCAGCAGCTTTCCGCCGATGCTCTTCTCCAAGCCCCCGATCGTCCGTGAGACCGCGGCTTGTGAGACGTGTAGTTCTGCGGCTGCCTCTGAGAACGAACCCTGATCGGCTGCGGCGGCGAAAACCGCCAGTTCGCGAAGAGTCCAATGCATAACCAAATCGTATGGCAGCTGCAAAACTTGCAATAGGCATTTGCGTTCCTCCTGCCTACAGTGGCCGCATGTGCGAGACCCAAGATGCGAGCTGCTCAGATTCCAGTCGGTTGACCGGCCGGCAGGGCCACGCAGCATCAGTGCCCGCAGGTTCGCGAAAAGCGGGCGTGGCGATGCTGGTAGCCAGTTCTGCCGCCAATCAGACCGGCGCCGCCTTCGGTGCTATGGCTTTCCCTGTCATTGGTCCGGTGGGAGTTGTGGCAATCCGACAAGTTGTCGCCGCCGTGGTGTTGATGTCGATCGCGCGTCCAAGATTGTCGCGGCTTCGGCGTGACCAATGGTTGCCGGTGCTCGGCCTGTCCTGCACGTTGATAGTGATGAACCTGTCTCTGTACTCGGCGATCGACCGCATCGGTCTTGGTTTGGCAGTGACACTGGAATTTCTTGGCCCGCTGGCGGTCGCCGTCGCGGCGTCGCGGCGCGCCGGAGAGATCTTCTGTGCTGTCCTGGCCGGAATCGGAGTCGTTGTGCTGACAAACCCCGGGCCCAGCACCGACGTGATCGGAGTCGGACTCGCGCTCCTGGCAGCAGCAGCCTGGGCCGCCTACATACTCCTCAATCGCATTCTGGGGCAGCGGGTTTCGGGGCTACAGGGTACTGCGACGGCCTCCCTCGCCAGTGCAATTGCGTGGACGCCCGTCGCCTTGATTTGGTTCTACATGCACGAGCCGACCTTGATTGCAGTGCTGCTAGGCGTTGTTTGTGCGCTGATGTCTTCGGTTGTACCGTGTGCGGTCGACCTCATGGCATTGCGCCGAGTGTCGGCGGGTCTCTTCGGCACACTCGCCAGCATCAACCCGGTATGGGCAGCAGTGGCGGGCTGGGTCCTTCTGGGCCAAGCGCTCCAACTCCACGAATACGTAGGAGCGGCACTAATTGTTGTCAGTAACGTCATCGTCTCGGCCCGGGCGTTCCCTTCCTCGCGACCCGCAGCTCTTCCTCGGGACCTACAGGCGCAGAGGGCTCCGTCGGCAAGCGGGCAGGATGGTCGCTCAGCGCTGGTTTGACCGAGCAGCAAGGCGCTCACGCCGTCAATTGACAGTCACACGACGCCTGTGACCTGCTAGCTGCCCAGCTGTCAGCTCCGGGTCGTTTCGGCGACAAGGTGATGGAGCCGACGAGACGGGTGTCGGGAGTCCCGGTCGGTCCGACGAGCATCAACGGTACTGCGACATACGTCGCAGGCTGGCGGACAAAGTCTCATCACACGACGGACAGTGGGTATCGCTTTCAACCTTAAGGGAGTGACTGTAGTGCAGCGCTTCGGCGGTTGGGGCGCCAGGGCCGGGAAAAGGAATTTCACATGCAGACCATTAGCTTGCTGAACTCGGTGATCGGCCCAGTGATGCGCGGCCCGTCGAGTTCGCACACAGCGGGGCCATTCCAAATCGCCGACACGATAAGACAACTGACTACTTCATCCGGCACGGTGCAGTCTATTCGCGTGACGTTTGACCCTCGAGGCTCTTTCGCCCCAACCTACGCTCAGCAAAGCACTGACGAAGGCTTCGCTGCGGGTTTCCTGGGCGTACCGATCATTGCAGACACGTTCCGGGGCGCCCTGAAGAGGCTAGAGGCCGGAGACCCGTTCAGTGACGGTGGCGGTAGGCAATTGAATGACAGACTTGCTAAGGCGGCAACGGGTATTTGATATAGCCTCACCGAATATTGTTGCGCGTAGATGGTCTCCTAGTGCTGCAGCTAGCTAGGCCGCTGCTCAAATCGATTCCTATGCGCTGTACCGGCGGCCGTACCTTTCTACGCGTAAGCGGAGTCCGCAGGGAAACGGATCAACACGCGATTTCTTGAATCTCGGCAACATCAGTGTGGAACCATCGCGGTCACTGATGTCTTGTTTGCCGATGCCACCATCGGTTACCAGACCGTCCCGGCCGCGGTGCAGCCGCTCCATCTCCTGCAGGAGATGTAGCGCGACGTCCGTAGCGATCCGTGGACTCCGCACGCGGCCTCGGACTTCATAGCCGACTCTCATCGTGTGCCGACCCTGCACCCATCGGGGTCAGCGACGATGGGAGCCGTCGCGACGTCCGGAAATTGCCGGCGCACTGCTAAGTCGTCGTCCGCGGCAGAAGGAGCGAACGCCATCTCCAGCATCAACGAGTTACATCCGCCGATTGCGCAGTCCAAGCTGTTGAAGGGCAAGGTGCCACAAGTCACTTCGTTGTTCTGGGTGTTTAAGGTCTTGACGACAGGTCTGGGTGAAGCCGCCTCCGATGCGGTTATGCGCAGCTTCGGCACAGTCGCGGCTGCGGTTGCCGGGGTCGGGTTGCTGGCCGCACTCTTTGTGCAATTCGCCTGCAGCCGTTACCGACCGGCGGTGTATTGGTCGGCAGTGGTGCTGGTGGCGGTGTTTGGCACAATGGCCGCCGATATTCCGGCCTCGCTGGGAGCTCCGTTGTGGGCCACCTCGACTGTCTACTTGCTCATCGCGGCGATCGTTTTCGCGCTCTGGTTTCGACGCGAGGGAACGCTGTCGTTCTCCAGTGTCACGACGCGTTCACGGGAGGGGTTCTATTGGGCAGCGGTCCTGGCGACATTCGCCCTCGGCACGGCGGTCGGTGACCTGATCGGTGATGTGTGGGGCTGGGGCAATCTCGCCTCGGGTTTGGTGTTCTGCGCTCTCATCGCCGTCCCGGCTGTCGCTGTCCGCGTCATCGGCCTCAATGCCGTCGCTGGATTCTGGACCGCATACGTCCTGACTCGACCTCTGGGTGCCTCGTTCGCAGACTGGATGAGCGTGCCGCACGGTCACGGCGGTCTAGGCCTGGGGGCACCATTGGTCGCCGTCTTGTGGGCGCTACCCGTTGTCTGTCTGGTCGGTTATCTCAGCGTTGCCGATTTGAGGCAGCGGTCTGACGGGCCGGCTTCTACTGCCGAGCAAGGGGTGCAATTAGATGAGCGAGCGACATCGCGCTGACGACGGCTAGCGTCATCATGCGCTGGTGAACAGGGACTGGCGAGCTTACGCCATATGACCAGTACCACCCGACTCACGGCAGTCATACCACTTGGGGTAGGAAGGGGGGGCGTAGCCCACACGGCTACGCCAGGCGGGACTGACGGCGGAAGATCCGAACCGCATACAAGGTTGCAAGAGCCCCGGGATGGTGAGTGCCTGACGCCAATAAGGAAATACTCGAAGGGAACCGGGACGCCTCGACGTATTCCCGACGACCGCATCGACTCCTACCGAGGGTGGGGCGTTAACCCTCGACATCCGAACACCGGTCTTCACGGTCGACAGTTAAGACCCGCTCCGTTCGCCGTAACCGAGGCGAGCACACCCCCGACGGGTGGGCCATGCCGACGGACACGTCACCCACCAACCCAGCGTGAGCACAGCTGGACCGAAAGGAAGGGCGCTAATGATCCGACGAACGTTCCTGCGGGGATGCGCTGGGGCCGGTGTGGCACTGGTGGCCGGTAGCGCTTGTGCCGCAACCCGCGCCGCAGGCCCTGCGGTCGTCCAGAACGCCACCGCGCTCACCGAAGTGTTCGGCGATGGGATGAAACTGACGGCGGTAGCGGTGCGCTACGACCGCGACATCAACACCACGACGCTGCCGTCCTCGGCGTTCACTGTCGCGGGCAGGAATGTTACTCGGGTCTACGCCAACACCAGTCCGGCCTCCGCAAGGAACGGGCACGACGGCCCGTGGGTCATCGTCGAACTTTCCGCTGCCGACCCGGCAGCCGCGCTGTGGGCCTCCCCGCAAGGTGGCGGGCCCAGCAGCGCGCAACCGGCTGCCCCTGGCGCCGGTAGCCCAAGTGGCGGTCCGCCCGCCGCGGGCGAAGCAGGTCCAGCGCCGACGATTAGGCCCGCTCAAGCCACGATCACCCAGACTGTTCCGTTGTCCGCAGCCGATGGATCGGTCGCCGTACCGACCGGGCCGACCGAAACCACCGACGTCATCAACGCGATCGTTGACGACTTCCAGCAATTGCGGTACGAGGATCCAGCCACAGGCGCCGCGCTGGACTACAACCTGTTCGCGCCTGCCCACTTCGATCAGGCCAAGCGGTATCCCCTGGTGTTGTTTATGCATGACGCCAGCGTGGTCGGCGCCCCTCCTACCGGCCCGCTCGTGCAGGGATTGGGCGCGGTGTCGTGGGCCAGCCCCGAAAATCAAAGCCGGCACGAATGTTTCGTCCTGGCACCGCAATACGGCACCGTGGTGATCGACGACACGTATCGGCCGACACCGGCGTTCGACGCCACCGCGAATCTGGTGCGCGCTGTGGTGAACCAGTACCCGATCGACACGAATCGGATCTATGCGACGGGTCAATCGATGGGCGCCATGATGACGATCGGCCTCAATCTCGCCCATCCAGATCTATTCGCCGCCTCGTACGTTGTGGCAGGGCAGTGGCCAACTGATCAGACCGCCCCGCTGTCTCGCAAGCGACTCTGGATCACCGTGTCCGAGGGCGACGACAAGGCCTATCCCGGCGAGAATGCGATCACTGCATTGGCCCAGCAACGCGGGGCCACGGTGTCTCGCGCCGTGTGGAATGGCCAATCCACACAGCAGCAGTTCGCGGACGCCTACGCCGCGATCACGGCGAACGACTCGTCTATCAATTACGTCGCCTTCGAGAAGGGCACTGCCATCCCGCCGGGCACGCCCGCCGGCGGGTCGGGCAGTGAGCACATGTCCACTTGGCACATCGCCTACGGCATCCCCGCGATTCGCGACTGGATCATGTTGCAGCACCTTTGAGAAGCGCCGTGGACGGGTTGCTCATCTCGATTCTCAGGCGGCCACCGGGGCCGGCGTGCCTTATCTCGAGGCTGCCATCGCGCGATATGTCGGCCAAACCATCGTCGTCTTCGGCTACGCCGTTAGTGAGCAGTGATGGCGTGGGCGGCGGCAGGAAGCGTCACGGCGAACGCCGTTCCACGCGCCGAGGCCGACAGGCCGATCCTGCCATTGTGGCTATGGATGATTGCTCGTACGATCGCCAGGCCTAGACTGGTTCCGCCAGCCAACCGCGACTGCGGCACCGTACGGAGTTATTTGGAAGCAACCGTCGATACCAACATGGCGGTATCCGAGCACGAGGCAGACCGCCTACATCCATAAGCGTTGGTCAGGACGTACCCCGCCCCAGGTCGTGTCCGGAAGCCCGTGTAAATAGGGAGCACGGGCGTAGGTTCCGCTTCACGACCTGGATGTCTGCGAAGAAGGAGTCACGCCCGTGCCTGTTTGGTATCAGCCACCGACCACATCGGCACCCAAATCGACGCCCTCGTGATCATCTTGCACAAGAGGCGTTTCCTCGCTTGACGTTTCGGCGCGCCTGCGAGGGCCCGCCGATTTGTCGCTACCTCCGGCCCTTGCTGTCGTCGCCGGGGCTGACTTCGTACTGCTCGTAGTTGCGGTCCAGATAGCGGAATGTTGCTGCGATTTCACCGCTGTCCATTCCCACGGTGAGCGCCGCGCTCACTCCGCGCCACAGGGTCTTTATCCGATTTGCTGGCCAAGCGCCTCCTGCAGGACCGAGTGGAATTGGGCGAATGTCCGGATAGACAGGTCCAGGTTTGCTTCCAGGCCCACGACCAGAGGCTTCCCATGGATCGCCTGCCTGCGAAACCATGTCGTCCCGCCATTCCTGCTTGCTGACGGCGAGGGCTTCCTGCTCGCTGAGCGCCAGGACGAGCGCGAGGCGCAGCTGGGGATCATGGAGGACCGGGGTGGTCGGGGGACGATATAGGCGACGACCGTTGAGCCTTTGACGACGTGGGTGGTCAATTCTTCCTCGGCGTCTGCGATGAGAGAGTTGAAGCCGTTGCGCGCTTCGCTGACTGAGCGCATTCGACTGGGACTGATGATTCGAGCAACGGTCCGTTCGGCAGCGATGCTATGCGGTGTGCAAGGAGAGCCATCGAGGCCCCGCTGAAGAACGCACTCGTCTTCATTCAAGGCCGGATTCGCGGCCATTGATGTTCACCTAGATCCGTGTTCATCGAACGAGCGCGACAGCGTTAGCGAGGGCTGGAGGGCCTGGAGGGCCACGGTTCCAGAAGGAATCGCTCTATCGAGTGGCGCGAGCGGCGTTCCTAGCACCTGCTGGTGTGAGGTCACGCTTGGGCAAGCTCCGTACAGAAATCCGGCCAGCGGCCTTCTTCAGCCGTCAACCGATGGCCACTGCCCTAATCCACTGCCCACAATTTGCCCACACTTAAGTGTGAAACGCTGTAATTACCGGTGATCTCCTATCACGTATTGCTGCAGTTCAGGGTGGTAATTCTTCGCGTAGCAGTAGCGCAGGATAGGGTTCAAATCCCTCCGCCACCGCCACACTCTCCCTGGCCCGGGCTCAGGTGTAAAACCGCAGTTCAACGGGTAATCCCGCCGCCACAGCAACGGTTTGAGCACCTGGAGGCGGCGTGCGCTTGCGGCGCAGCACACTCGACAAGCCCGGCCTGACGCGCAAGCGCCGCGGCAAGGGCTTCGCGTACTACGACAGCGACGGTGAACTGCTCACCGACGGGAAGACTCTGCAACGGGTGAAAGACCTGGTCATCCCGCCGGCGTGGAAGAAGGTGTGGATCAGCCCGCACCCCAACGGCCACATCCAGGCGGTCGGCACCGACGCCGCGGGCCGGCGCCAGTACATCTATCACCAGGCCTGGCAGGAGGAGCGCGCCGAGGAGAAGTTCGACCGCGTCCTGGACCTGTCGCTGCAGCTGCCGCAGTGGCGCGCCCGGGTGACCGAGGACCTCGGCGCCAAGGGTCTCGGCCGCGACCGGGTGCTGGCGTTGGCGCTGCACCTGCTCGATCGCGGCTATTTCCGTGCCGGGGGTGAGCAGTACGCCGACGAGAACGAGTCCTACGGGCTGGCGACCCTGCTGTGCGAACACATCACGCTGCATCGCGACTCGGTGATGTTCGACTACCCGGCCAAGAGTGGTGTGCGCCGCACGCTGGAGATCACCGACGAGGCGGTGGTCCGGGCGGTGCGCTCGCTGATGCGCCGCGAGGGCCGGACGGACCGACTGCTGGTGTGCCGCAACGGCTCCGGCTGGACCGACATCCGCGCCGACGATCTCAACGCCCGCTTCAAGGAACTGGTGGGGGAGGAGTACAGCGTCAAGGACCTCCGCACCTGGCACGGGACGGTGCTCGCCGCCGAGGCTTTCGTCGACGCCGACCCGCCGGTCTCGCAGAAGGTGATCAAGCGCGTCGAGTCGGCGGTGATGAAGGAGGTGTCCGAGGCGCTGGGCAATACGCCCGCCGTGGCGCGCGGCTCGTATGTCGATCCGCGCGTGGTCCGCGGCTACGAACAGGGGCAGACCATCGCCGCGGCAGCCAAGCGGGCCGACCGTGCCCGCAACCCCGGTGACGCGCAGATCATCCTCGAGAAGGCCACGCGGACGTTGATCCGCAAGGTGGCCGACAGCTGATCACTGGTCGGTGGAGCGGGCCTCCGCGCCGGATTCCTCGGCGTCGAAGTCGTCGTCGCCCGACGCTCGGCCCACGTAGGAGCCGTCCTCGCCGGTGTCCTCCCGCGCCGCGGCGACGTGGGGATCTTTGTCGACGTCTTCTTCGCTCTTCTCTGAACCGGGCATGGAGTCTCCTCGCTGGCGAACGCTGGCAATCTCCGAGCATTACCCGCGGGCAGCCGCACCTAACCGTGGCGCGGTCACACCCCGGCGCCCACCTCGGCCGGCGCGGGCTCCACCGTGACCTTGATCGCCTCGCCGTTCTTGACGATCTGGAAGGCGTCGAGCACGTCGTCGAGCGGGATGTGGCGGGTGATCAGATCCTTGACCGGCACCTGGCCGGTCGAGATGTACTGCAGCGCACGCTTGTTGTGCTCGGGCGCCGAGCCGTTGGCCCCGTGGATGTGCAGCTGGCGGTAGTGCACGACGTTCGAGTCGCAGGTGATGTTCGGGTTGGTCTTGGGCAGCCCGCCGAAGAACGAGATGCGGCCGTTGCGCGCGGCCATCGCGATCGCCTGCTCCTGGGCGATGTTGGCCGCGGTCGCGGTGATCACGATGTCGGCACCCCGGCCGCCGGTCAGCTCCATCACCTTCGCTACCACGTCGACCTCGGCGGCGTTGATGACGCCGTCGGGGTTCACCGCATCGGCCGACATCTGCAGGCGCGCATCGTTGACGTCGACGAGGTAGACCGGCCCGACCTTGTGCACGCCGCGGGCGATGCGGATGTGCATGCAGCCGATCGGGCCGGCGCCGAACACCACTACGGTGTCGCCCTCTTCGATCCCGAGCAGTTCCTGGGCGTTGATGGCGCAGGCGAACGGCTCGGCGGCCGACGCCTCGTCGAAGCCGACGTTGTCGGGGATGCGGTTCAGGCCGTCGACCTTGAGCACCTGCCGGGGCACGATCATGTATTCGGCGAACCCGCCGTCGTACTGGTAGCCCATCGAGGTCTGGTTCTGGCAGACCGCCATCCAGCCCTTGCGGCACTCGTGGCACTCACCGCACGGCACCGCGGCGATCACCTGCACCCGGTCACCCTCCTGCCAGTTGCTGCCGTAGATGGCGTTGACGTCGGCGCCGACCTCGACGATCTCGCCGGCGATCTCGTGGCCGATGGTGCGCGGCGGGGTCAGGTTCTGATGGCCGTTGTAGAAGATCTTGACGTCGGTGCCGCAGGTCGAACAGTTGCGGACGCGCATCTTCACTTCGTCGGGCGCGCAGGTCGGCTCGGGCACGTCCTCCAGTCGGACGTCTTCGGGGGCGTAGAAGCGCAATGCCTTCATGGGTGGGTCCTCTCGGTGTCGACCGCTGCAACTGGTGTGCTCTACCGCACTCTAACGGTCAACCGGGCACAAAACCACCGGTTTCTTTGACCATTTATGACCGAATGCTTGCATTCATGCCCGTTCATGCGGTGTACTGAATGTATGTGATTGGTATCACCAGTCTCGGTCCGGGCCGAACGGCCCACATCGAATCGGAGGGCTCGTATGTCACAAACGGTGACCGGCCAGGACGCGTCGTCGCGGTCCGGGGTCCGGGTGCGTGTGCAGAAGCTGGGCACGGCGCTGTCCAACATGGTCATGCCCAACATCGGCGCGTTCATCGCCTGGGGCCTGATCACCGCGCTGTTCATCGAGGCCGGCTGGTTGACCGGCATCTTCAGTGCCCTGCGGGATCCCGGCGGCTGGGTGGCGCAGATCGGCGGCTGGGGCGACTTCGAGGGCGCGGGCATCGTCGGCCCGATGATCACCTACCTGCTGCCGATCCTGATCGGGTACACCGGCGGGCGGATGGTCTACGGCACCCGCGGCGCGGTCGTCGGCGCGATCGCCACCATGGGCGTGGTCACCGGTGCCGACGTGCCGATGTTCCTGGGCGCCATGATCATGGGCCCGCTCGGCGGCTGGCTGATGAAGAAGATCGACGCCATCTGGGACGGCAAGGTCAAGCCCGGCTTCGAGATGCTGATCGACAACTTCTCGTCGGGCATACTCGGGCTGATCCTGGCCGTGTTCGGCTTCTTCGGAATCGGCCCGATCGTCTCGTCGATCACCCGCGGCGCCGGAAACGTCGTCGACTTCCTGGTCAACAACGACCTGCTGCCGTTGACGTCGATCCTCATCGAGCCGGCCAAGGTGCTGTTCCTCAACAACGCGATCAACCACGGCGTGCTGACCCCGCTGGGCACCACCCAGGCACTGGAGACCGGCAAGTCCATCCTGTTCCTGCTGGAAGCCAACCCCGGCCCGGGCCTCGGGCTGTTGTTGGCATTCACGTTCTTCGGCAAGGGCGCGGCGCGGGCCTCGGCCCCAGGTGCGGCGCTGATCCAGTTCGTCGGCGGCATCCACGAGATCTACTTCCCGTACGTGCTGATGAAGCCCAAGCTGATCGCGGCCACCATCCTGGGCGGCATGACCGGTGTGTTCATCAACGTGCTGTTCGGCTCCGGTCTGCGGGCGCCGGCCGCACCCGGTTCGATCATCGCCGTCTACGCCCAGACCCCGGGCGACAGCTTCATCGGGGTGACGCTGTCGGTGTTCGGCGCGGCGGCGGTGTCCTTCGCGGTGGCGGCGCTGCTGCTCAAGACCGACAAGGGTGGTGACGAGGACGACCTGGCTGCGGCCACCGCGTCGATGGAATCGATGAAGGGCAAGAAATCCAGCGTGGCGTCGGCTCTGGTCGGCACCAAGGCAGGTCCGATCCACACCATCGTGTTCGCCTGCGACGCCGGCATGGGGTCCTCGGCGATGGGCGCCTCGGTGCTGCGCCGCAAGATCCAGAAGGCCGGCTACGGCGATGTCAAGGTGACCAACTCGGCGATCTCGAACCTGTCCGACAGCTACGACCTCGTCGTGTCCCACCGCGACCTGACCGAGCGGGCGCGGCAGCGCACCCCGTCGGCGTTGCACGTCTCCGTCGACGACTTCATGAGCAGCCCGCGCTACGACGAGATCGTCGAGCAGCTCGAACGGACCAACGGTGACGGCACTGGAGGAGACGCCACCGAGCCCGAGGAGGAGCAGGGCACCGCAGGAACCGAGGGTGACGTGCTGGCGCTGGACTCGATCGTGCTCAGCGGATCGGCCACCGACGCCGCCGCCGCGATCGACGAAGCGGGCCGCCTCCTGGTCCAGGCGGGTGCGGTCGAGCCGGCCTACGTGGAGGCGATGCACGAACGGGAGAAGTCGATCTCGACCTACATGGGTAACGGGCTGGCGATCCCGCACGGCACCAACGAGGCCAAGGACACCATCCGCCGGACCGGGCTGTCGTTCGTGCGCTATCCGGAGCCGATCGACTGGAACGGCAAGCCCGCCGAGTTCGTCGTCGGTATCGCCGGCGCCGGCAAGGATCACATGGCTCTGCTGACCAAGATCGCCCAGGTGTTCCTCAAGGCCGACGATGTCGCCCGGCTGCGGGAGGCCACCACATCCGAGGAGGTCAAGGCGATCCTGATCGCCGGTGACACCAGTAGCGTGACGTAGGTGGATTCCGACACCCGTCAGAACCGGATCGTCGAATTCGCCCGCACCCGCGGGCGGGTGGAGGTCGCCTCGCTCGCGGACGAGTTGGACGTCGCGAGCGAGACGATCCGCCGCGACCTGAAGGTTCTGGCGGGTCGTCGTCTGCTCAAGCGCGTGCACGGCGGTGCGGTCCCGCTGGAGACGGCGGCGTTCGAGTCGGGCGTCGAGTACCGCAGTCAGGTGGACCTGGCCCAGAAGCACCGGATCGCCGCCGAAGCCGCGAAGCTAATGCACGGTGCCGAAACCGTCTATCTGGACGAAGGTTTCACCCCGCGCCTGATCGCCGAACGGCTCGCCGAGCAGGAGCTCACCGTGGTCACGGCGTCGCTGCTGGCCGCCGAAGCGCTCGCGCACAGCAGCACCGTCACCGTGCTGCTGCTCGGTGGCCGGATGCGGGGGCGCACGCTGGCCACCGTCGATCACTGGGCCACCGACATGCTGCGGGGCCTGGTGATCGACGTCGCGTTCCTGGGCACGAACGGGATCTCGCTGGAACACGGTCTGACCACGCCCGATCCTGCCGTCGCCGCGGTCAAGAACACCGCTGTGCAGGTGGCGCGGAGGCCCATCCTGGTCGCCGCCCAGTCGAAGTTCGGGGAGAGCAGCTTCTGCCGGTTCGCCCAGGTACGCGACTTCGAGTCGATCGTGACCGGCGCGGAGCTGTCGGCTGCCGAGGCGCGGCGCTACGAGGAGCTGGGCCCGGTCGTCATCCGGGCGTGAGGGTCACCCGTCGCTGACGATGGAGTCGGCCTCGTCGTCGCCGGGCACGACCTGCTTCTCGTCGTCGTCGGCGACGGTGAAGAACGAGTCGCCGTCCTCGGGGGTGCCGTCGATCTGCCCGGCCGACCGCCGGCTCGGCCGCGCGTCGTCGGGCTCGATGTCGGGTTCGACATCGGGGACCTCGGCGGAGAGCCTCTCGTCGAGGGTCTCGTCCTCCTCGGCATCGATCCACTGCTCGGGCGGATCGACGACGATGTCGCCGTCGTCGTTGCGGACCTCGTCGGAGTCCAGCGATTCGCTGGGGCCGAGTGTGTTGTCGGGGCCTGCGTCGTCGTAATCACCCATGCTGTCGAGTGTGCCCCATCCCCGGCCGACTCAACCGAGCCGGGAAGTGGACGCCGAGAAGTTCCTGAACGCGATTGGTCATGGCTCCGATCTTGCTACGTTCGCCCGGTGTACCGGGTCATCCAGTGGGGGACAGGCGCTGTCGGAACCGAGATGATGACGGCGGTCCTCGACCACCGGCCCGACTTGGCCTTGGTCGGCGCCCGCGTCTACTCGCCCGACAAGCACGGCGCCGATCTCGGCACGCTCGTGGGTCGCGACCCGATCGGTGTCACGGCCACCACCGACGTCGACGAGATCCTCGGACTCGAGGCCGACTGCGTGCTCTACACGCCGCGCACCGCCCGTATCGACGACGTCTGTGCGCTGCTGGCCACGGGCAAGAACGTGGCCACGACCGCGTTCATGTTCCATCCGCGCCGCATCGCCGCCGCCGACCGGGACCGGGTCGCCGCGGCGTGCGAGGCCGGATCCAGCTCGATCCACGGCAGCGGCCTGAACCCGGGCAACCTGTCCGGGGTGCTGCCGCTGGCGTTGTCGGGCATGAGCCGCACCATCGACACGATCACGCTGCAGGAACGCGCCGACTGGTCGGCCTACGAGAGCACCGGCATCACCTTCGACAACATGGCGTTCGGGCAGCCGGTCGACTCGATCAGCCCGACGGCCACCGACTTTCTCGCCTTCAACAGCTCGATCTTCACCGAACAGGTGTGGTTCCTGGGCGACGAACTCGGCGCCGACCTCGACGAGGTCACCGCGACCGTCGACGCGGTGCCGGCGCGGACGGACCACCAGATCTTCGATCACCTGCTGGCCGCCGGCACCACCGCCGGTCAGCGGTGGAATTGGACGGGAAGGCGCGACGGGCGGACGCTGATCGAGATCGAGACGCTGTGGACCGTCGGCAACGAGTACCCGGACCACTGGCCCGCCCCGCAGCACGGCTGGACGCTGACCGTCGAGGGCGACCCTTCCATGCGGGCCCACTTCATGTCGCTGGCCAGCTTCCGCCGCAAGGCCAGCCTCGCCGAGCATGTCCGGTCGGCCAATGTGGCGACCGCGATGCAGGTGCTCAACGCGGTCCCCGCCGTCTGCGACGCGCCGCCGGGGTTCGCGACGTCGGCGACGCTGCCGCTGATCCGCAGCGGGGCCGGCTTCCGGACCGCGCGCAGCGCTCAGCCGTAGAAGATCACCGAGTAGTCGGCGCTCCACGCCACGCCGTCGCAGGTCAGGGGAACCCCGTCGGGGCTCTGCGCCGTCGTGCCGGCGCTGGTACACGGGGAGCGCAGCAGTCGGACCCCGACCAGCGGAGTCTCCGACACCCACTGCCCGTCGAAGTTGCACGCCAGCGTGTTGCCGGAGGCGTCGATGCCGAAGTTGTAGCGGGTGGACTGGTCGCACGATCCGCCGAGATGGGCGCCGCGGTCGACGTAGGGCACGCAGCCGGCACCGTCACAGACCGTGTTCGGCTGTGCCGACGCGTTTCCCGCCGCGAAGGCCAATCCCACCAGCGGCGCGGCCAGCGCCATCGCAACCGTCAGCTTCATGGCCTCACCCTAAGCGGCTGTCCCGCTGCACGGGCGGGATCGGCCATTCGCCCCGCAGCCGGGGTGGCAGGCGTAGGGTCTGTCTCATGAAGTGGCTGGTCGGAGTCGTTTCCGCGATCACGATGGGGCTGGTGTCGGCAGCTGGGTTCGCCGCGCCGAACGCGCACGCCGACGAGGTGGCCTACCTCGTCAACGTGCACGTCCGGCCCGGCTACAACTTCCCCAACGCCGAAGCCGCGTTGGGCTACGGGCGCAGCGTCTGCGATCGCGTGGCGACGAAGATGCCGTACGCGGATCTGGTGAATCAGGTGAAGGCCGACTTCCGCACCACCGACTACTACCAGGCCGGATACCTGATCAACCAGGCCGTCAACGAACTGTGTCCGGCGCAGATCTGGCAGTTGCGGCAGTCGGCCGCGGGCTACACCCCGTTCTGAACCCGCACCCCTGATGTCAGGGGCAGGTCACCTGGATCTCGAACGGCTTGTTCACCGGCTGCATGGGATTGGCCATGTCGACACCGGTCGCCGTGCCGGAGATGGTGTAGGTGTCGCCGTCCTTCTGGACCGTGGCTTCGCCCTGGTTCACCCCGCTCTGGTAGCCCAGCGTGACGCCGTTGACGTTGCCCAGGCCCACCGAGACGACGTTGGGCTCGTCCCCCTCGGAGACCACGGCGCCGATGCCGGTGGTCGCGTCGCCGATGGCGATGTTCATGTTCCCGCCCATGGACGAGCACACCACGGTGCCCTCGACGCTCTGGTCCTGCCCGTCGATCGTGACGGTGCTCGTGCCCTCGGCCGCGGCCGCTGTCGACGTCTCACCCGACGTCGACGAGCCTTCATCCGATCCGCCGCAGGCCGACAGGCCCATGATCACTGCTGCGCCTCCGACAGCGACAGCGATTCGGCGTGCTCCACGGTTCATCCCGACTCTCCTTCGTCTGGTGTGGCATGGTCCGCCGAGGCCGGCGAATCATGATCAGAAGTATGAGGCGGCGGTCTCCAAAACCGGGCCTGAATCCACGAAACGGGACTCAGCAGGCGATCTTGATCCGGAAATCCCCTGTGGAGCGGAAGCTCGGGTTGTCGAGGTCGAAGCCCACCGCGGTGCCGTTGATGTCGTAGGTGCGGTCGGTCATCGAGACCGTCGCCTCGCCGTCGAGGCCCTGGTTGTAGCTGCCGGTGAAGCCGCCCAGATCGGTCAGGCGCAACAGCTTGACGTCGAGACCCTCCGCGTTCGAGACCATCGTGTACACGCCGGACTCGTCCCCACCGGTGGAGATCATGGTCATCGGGCCGATGGTCATGCAGTCCACGGAGTGTGTGATGCCCGCGTCCCGGCCGTTGACCGTGGCCTGCGCGGTGCCCGGGATCAGTGCGCCCTGTGGTGGCTGATACGCGGGCTGCGGCGACGACGAGCACCCCGCGACGGCGAGCGCGGTCGCAAGGGCCCCCGCGCCGAGGGTCCATCGTGTGGTCACAGGCAGAATCTACTGCGTGCCTGAGCAGCGTGTGAGTGATCCGTTCTTTCAGGTGCGTGCCGAACTGCCCGGGCGGCTGGGCCGCACCGGGGTCATCTCGACCCCGCACGGTGACATCCACACCCCGGCGTTCATCGCGGTCGGCACGCAGGCCACCGTCAAGGCGGTGCTGCCGGAGACGATGAAGTCGCTGGGCGCCCAAGCCGTGCTGGCCAACGCCTACCACCTCTATCTGCAGCCCGGGCCCGACATCGTCGACGAGGCCGGCGGGCTGGGTGCGTTCATGAACTGGCCTGGTCCCACCTTCACCGACAGCGGCGGATTCCAGGTGCTCTCACTGGGTGCCGGCTTTCGCAAGGTGCTGTCGATGGATGCGCAGCGTGTGCAGGCCGACGACATCATCGCCGAGGGCAAGCAGCGCCTCGCCCACGTCGACGACGACGGCGTGACGTTCCGCTCGCACCTCAACGGATCCACCCACCGTTTCACCCCCGAGGTGTCGATCGGCATCCAGCACAAGCTCGGCGCGGACATCATCTTCGCGTTCGACGAATTGACCACGTTGGTCAATACCCGCGGCTACCAGGAGCGCTCGGTGCAGCGCACGCACGAGTGGGCGGTGCGGTGCGTCGCCGAGCACCGCCGGCTGTCGGAGTTGCGGGCCGACAAGCCGCCGCAGGCGCTGTTCGGCGTGGTGCAGGGCGCGCAGTACGAGGACCTGCGCCGCCAGGCCGCGCGGGGACTGGCCGGGCTGGGGTTCGACGGCTTCGGCATCGGTGGAGCGCTGGAGAAGCAGAACCTGGCCACGATCGTGGGCTGGGTGAGCAGTGAGCTGCCCGCCGACAAGCCGCGGCACCTGCTGGGAATCAGCGAGCCGGACGACCTTTTCGCCGCCGTCGCGGCGGGCGCGGACACCTTCGACTGCGTGTCGCCGTCGCGGGTGGCCCGCAACGCGGCGGTCTATTCGCCGACGGGGCGGTTCAACATCACCGGCTCGCGCTATCGGCGCGATTTCACGCCGATCGACGACGAGTGCGACTGCTACACCTGCGCCAATTACACCCGCGCCTACCTGCATCATCTGTTCAAGGCCAAAGAGATCCTGGCCTCGACGCTGTGCACGATCCACAACGAGCGGTTCGTCATCCGGCTGGTCGACGACATCCGTGCGGCAATCCCTGCCGGGCGCTTCGATGATCTGCGGGAGCACGTGCTGGGTCGGTATTACGCGCCGAAAGCCTGACCTGCGCCTTCTTGAACGTGTGCACAATAAGGCTATGACGACCGCTGCGGATTCCCCGCTGGTGCAGCTGCTCGATCCCGCGCATCGCGCTGACCCGTACCCGGTCTATGCCCGGATCCGGCAGAGCGGTCCGATGCAGCTGCCCGACAGCAACCTGACCGTGTTCTCGACGTTCGCGCACTGCGACGAGGTGCTGCGCCACCCCGCCTCCGCCAGCGACCGCCTGAAGTCGACCGTGGCGCAACGCATGATCGCCGAGGGCGCCGCCGCGCGGCCGTTCGGCCCGCCGGGTTTCCTGTTCCTGGACCCGCCGGACCACACCCGGCTGCGGCGGCTGGTGAGCAGGGCGTTCGTACCGAAGGTGGTCAAGGCGCTCGAACCGGAGATCGCCGCGCTGGTGGCCTCGCTGCTCGACGACGCCGCCACAGGCGAGGTCGTCGATGTCATCGAGGGGTTGGCCTACCCGCTTCCGGTCGCGGTGATCTGCCGGCTGCTGGGCGTCCCGCTGGAGGACGAGCCGCAGTTCTCGCGGGCCTCGGCGCTGCTGGCGCAGTCCCTGGACCCGTTCGTCACCGTCACCGGGGCCGCCGGCGAGGGGTTCGAGGAGCGCCTGCAGGCAGGTCTGTGGTTACGCGACTACCTGCGTGAGCTCATCGGGCGTCGTCGCCGCGACCCCGGGGAGGACCTGATGTCCGGGCTCATCCACGTCGAAGAGTCCGGTGATCAGCTGACCGAGGACGAGATCGTCGCGACGTGCAACCTGCTGTTGGTCGCCGGACACGAGACGACGGTGAACCTGATCGCCAACGCGACGCTCGCACTGTTGCGTGATCCCGATCAGTGGGCGGCGCTGGCCGCTGAGCCCGGCCGCGTCGCGGGTGTCATCGAGGAGACGCTGCGTTACGACCCCCCGGTGCAACTGGTCGGCCGCATCGCCGCCGAGGACATGTCCGTCGGTGGGGTGACGGTACCCAAGGGCGACAACATGCTGCTGCTGCTCGCCGCGGCCCACCGCGATCCCGAACTGCTCGAGCGCCCCGACGAATTCGATCCGCAGCGCCCGACGATCCGGCACCTCGGATTCGGGAAGGGGCCGCACTTCTGCCTGGGTGCTCCGCTGGCGCGGCTGGAGGCCACCGTCGCGCTGACCGCGCTGACGGCACGGTTCCCGCACGCCGCGCTGGCCGGCGAGCCGAGCTACAAGCAGAACGTGACGCTGCGTGGCATGTCCGAACTGCCGGTCTCGCTGGGCGTCATGTCAACTCGGCGATGACCGCCCGCGCCGCCCGCTCGCCGGCCTCGACCGCACCCTCCATGTAGGCGCTCCACTGCGTGGCGGTGTCTGTGCCCGCCCAGTGGATCGCGCCGATCGGCGCGGCCAGCGCCTGCCCGAACGTGGTCCACACCAGCGGGCCGCAGTTGGCGTTGTAGCAGCCGCGCGTCCACTGTCGATCGGACCACTCGCCGTCGACGTAGTACTCAGGACGCGCAGCCTTGTCGCCGAAGTGGCGCACCAACTCGGCGGTCAGCGCGGCGCGCCGCTCGTCGTGCGGCAGCCGACCGTAGGTGCGCGCCTGTTCGCCTTCCAGGAACAGCAGGATGACGCCGTGGTCGTCACCGGGCAGGCACGTGTCGTTGGACATCCGGGCCGGTCCGACGTCGGAGATCAACTGGCCGTTGAGCCCGTCGGCGCGCCAGAACGGTTCGTCGTAGATGAAGAACGCCTTCATCGCCGAGGCGTTCGGTAACCGCTGGGTC
>CAXEZH010000181.1:0-18436 GCA_964000695.1 uncultured Mycolicibacterium sp.
CCCGCGCCACCGTCAGCCCGCCGACCCCGGAGTCGAAGATGCCGACCGGGCGCAACGCGTCCGGGCTCACCGGCCCAGCGACGGCGGCTGCACCGGTCGACGCAACGCCCTCGCCTTCCGTTCGGGACCCGAGAGCAGGTAGGCGGCCAGCACGCCCGCCAGGGCGCCGCTGAGGTGACCCTGCCAGGACACCCCGAAGGTGCCCGGCAGCACGCCCAGCAGGATGCTGCCGTAGACGAACAGCACCACGACGCCGATGACGATCTCCCAGATCGTGCGGGTGAAGAAGCCGAACAGGATCAGGAACGTCAGCCAACCGAAGATCAGGCCCGACGCGCCGATGTGGTTGGTCTCGACCACCACCCCCCGATAGGAGGGGGCACCGACGTTGCCGATCAACCAGGTCCCGAAGCCACCGACGATCCAGATGATGGCGGTGGCGAACAGGAAGCGGGACAACCCCGCAAGCGTCATCAGGAAGCCGAGCACCAGTGCCGGGCCGGTGTTGGCCATCAGGTGCTCCCAGTTGGAATGCAGCAGCGGCGCGAACAGGATCCCGGTCAGGCCGTCGGTCTCCAGCGGGCGGATACCGTTCCGGTCGAGCTGGTGTCCGGTCAACGAGTCGAACAGTTCGACCAGCCAGAGCAGGACGACGAACGACAGAATGGTCAGTCCGCCGACCAGCCACACCGGGCGCTTCGTGGGCTGCGAGGGTGGCCCCGCATAGCCGCCGGCGCCCGTCATGCCCATAGTTGCCCTTCCAACGCGTCCTCCGCGTCATCCAGGCTACCGGCGTACGCGCCGGTCGACAGATACTTCCAGCCGGCATCGCAGACGGTGAACGCGATGTCGGCACGCTCACCGGCCTTGACCGCCTTGGCCGCCATGCCCAGCGCGGCGTGCAGGATGGCCCCGGTGGAGATGCCGGCGAAAATGCCCTCCACCTGGATCAACTCCCGGGTGCGCCGGACGGCGTCGAAGGCGCCGACGGCGAACCGGGTGGTCAGCACCCGCGGGTCGTAGAGCTCGGGGATGAAGCCCTCGTCGATGTTGCGTAGCGCGTACACGCCTTCGCCGTAGCGCGGCTCGGCCGCGACGATCTGCACGTCGGGCACGTGTTCGCGCAGGTAGCGCCCGGTGCCCATCAGAGTGCCGGTGGTGCCCAGCCCGGCGACGAAATGTGTGATCTCGGGCAGGTCGGCCAGCAGCTCGGGCCCGGTCCCGTCGTAGTGGGCCGCGGTGTTGGACGGATTGCCGTACTGGTACAGCATCACCCAGGACGGGTGTTCGGCGGCCAGCTCCTTGGCGTGTGCCACCGCGGTGTTGGAGCCGCCCTCGGCGGGCGAGAAGATGATCCGGGCGCCGTAGAGCTCCAGGATCTGGCGGCGCTCGATCGAGGTGTTCTCGGGCATGACGCAGACCATCTGGTAGCCCTTGAGCATCGCGGCCATCGCCAACGAGATACCGGTGTTGCCACTGGTCGGTTCCAGGATGGTCGCGCCGGGTTGGAGGCGGCCCTCGCGTTCGGCGTCCTCGATCATCCGCAGCGCGGGCCGGTCCTTGATCGAGCCGGTGGGGTTGCGGTCCTCCAACTTGGCCCACAGCCGCACGTGCGGGGCGCCCCCGGAGTCCGAGGACCCGCCGTCCCACAACGGCGAGAGCCGTTGCAGGCCGACGAGCGGGGTGTTGCCCAGGGCCTGGAGCAGCGAGTCGTACCGGGTCATCGCGGCGGGTCTCAGCCTCCTGCCACGGCGGGCAGGATGGTCACCGAGTCTCCGTCGGAGATGGTGGTCCCCAACCCGCCGGAGAAGCGGACGTCCTCGTCGTTGACGTAGATGTTGACGAAGCGCTGGAGCTTGCCCGGGTCGGCGGGGTCGACGAGACGCTCGGAGATACCGGAGTAGTTGGCCTCGAGGTCGGCGATGACCGCGCTGAGCGTGTCACCGGAGGCGCTGACACGCTTCTCCCCTCCGGTGTGGGTGCGCAGGATGGTCGGGATCGACACGGTGACAGACATGGATCGGGTGGTTCCTTTCACGCGTTCAGTACTGATCGACGATCTGGACGGGCTCTTCGGTCACGACGCCGTCGACGATGCGGTAACTGCGGAGTTCGTGCGCGTCGGGGTCGCGGGTGGACACCAGGACGTAGTGGGCTTCGGGTTCGGAGGCATACGAGATGTCGGTGCGGCTGGGATAGGCCTCGGTCGCGGTGTGCGAGTGATAGATCACGACGGGGGCTTCGTCGGCATTGTCCATCTCACGCCACACCTTGAGCTGCTCCCCGGAATCGAACCGGTAGAACGTCGGTGAGCGCTCGGCGTTGACCATCGCGATGTAGCGCTCGGGACGATCGGAGCCCTCCGGGCCGGCGATCACCCCGCACGCTTCGTCCGGATGATCGGCCCGCGCGTGCGCGACCATCGCGTCGACGAGGTCGGCACGGATCGTCAGCACTGGGCCCCCTTCGTTGCGCCGCCCTGTTTCACACTTCCTCTTTCATTCGAACGCTCCCGGCAACAGACCACGGTAGGTCGGTATTCCAGCGAGCTCCTCAGCAGCCAGAACACCGACCAGCACGGCGCGGGCCAGGCAATCCGCCGCCGCGGCGCCGACGGCGGTGATCAGCGGCACCTCCGGCGACATCGACGCCGGGGTCGTCGGATCGGGCACGACCTCGACGGCACCGGTGGCCAGTGCGAACACCGTATCGCCGTCCAACGGGGTGTGGCACGGGCGGATGGTGCGCGCCAGCCCGTCCTGCGCCGCGACCGCCACCCGGCGGCAGCCCGCCGGGCTGAGCGCCGCGTCGGTCGCCACCACCGCGATCGTGGTGTTCAGCGGACTGAGCTCGCCGTGGCGGTCGGCATAGGCCTGCCGCTCCTCGGCCGGCGGCGGCACCAGCGAGAACTCCTCGATCTGATAGGCCAGCCACGGCAGCCCGGTGTCGGGGTCGACGACGTCGCCGGCCGAGTTGACCACCACCAGCGCGCCGACCGTGACGCCGGACGCCAGCGTGACCGACGCCGTGCCGACACCGCCCTTGAGGACCCCGGCCCGGGCACCGACACCGGCGCCCACCGTGCCGATGCCGACCTCGATGCCGGCCGCCTCCGCCGCCCGGTAGCCGAACTGGGCGTCCGGGCGGCACTGCCAGCCCCCGACGGGCAGGTCGAAGATGACCGCGGCGGGCACGATGGGCACCACACCACCGTCCAGCGCCACCCCTCGCCCGTGGGGTTCGAGCCAGTTCATCACGCCGTCGGCGGCGGCCAGCCCATAGGCACTGCCTCCGGTGAGCACCACCGCGTCGACGTGCCGCACCGAGTTACTCGGATCCAGCAGGTCGGTCTCCCGGGTGCCCGGAGCGCCCCCGCGCCCGTCCACCGCGCCGACGGTGCCGGGCGGGGTCAGCACGACCGTCGTGCCGGTGGCCCAGCCCGACCCCAGCTGGGCGTCGGGATCGATACGGTGGTGGTGGCCGACGCGGATGCCGCCGACGTCGGTGATGCTTCCGCTCACTACCTGTGCTTTCCCATCAGACTCAACACCAGGTACTCCTGCAGCACCGTCAACCACTGGTACACGTCGAGGTGGCCGGCCATCGGGTGGTCACCGGGCAGCTTGTCCGGACCGTCGGGGCCGATGTCGAGCATCGTGCCCAGCGCCAGCCGGACGTCGTTGACCGCCGAGACCCACGCCTGCGCATCGTCCTCGCTGAGTTCGAACTTGCCGCCGCCGGCCGGGACGGTGTCGAGCAGCCGTTGCGCCGCTTCACGTTTGGCGTCGATGATCTCGGGCTCGTGCAGGCTGCGCAGCGCGCTGTTGAGGCTCTCCGCGGTGCCCGAACCGGCCGGGTGTTCGGTGGCCTGGCGGTAGAAGTCGGGCAACAGCCGCTTCATCGTGTCATCTTGCGGGGGAACGGAATTGCCCGTGCGCATGCCCGTGATCTCGGCGAGTTCGTCGACCGGCGCCGACGACTCGCGGTCATCGAGCATGCCGACCATCGACGAGACCAGGCTGCTCAGCAGGTCAGCCTCGTGAGCGGCCAATGCCGAGCGGTAACGCGGCCCCTCGGGGCCCTCGACCCGTTTCCATTTACGCACCGGCCGGTCAGCGATCCTGCTGCAAGGTTGCCCACAGCCCCGCGGCGTGCAGTTTGGACACGTCGGCCTCCATCGACTCCCTGGTGCCCGCCGACACGACCGCCCTGCCCTCCTGGTGCACCTGCATCATCAGTTTCGTCGCGTGCGGTTCGCTGTAGCCGAAGAGCTTCTGGAACACATAGGTCACGTACGTCATCAGGTTCACCGGATCGTCCCAGACGATCGTCACCCAGGGGACGTCTGCCGCGGCGTCCTCGACGACGTCCTCGTGCTCACGCGTTCCCGGTCGTGCCTCCGCCGGCGTCACCATGCCGTCGAGAATACCGGGGACGCGGTGCTGGTTCGAAGTCGCGCCGACCCGATACGGTTGGCCGGTGACTTCGTCGACGAGCGGGCCTGCCGGTTCGGTCCCCGGCCTGCCGGTCGCGCTGCTGACCGACAAGTACGAACTGACGATGCTGGCGGCGGCACTGCGCGACGGCACCGCCCACCGCCGCGCAACCTTCGAGGTGTTCGCCCGCCGCCTGCCCGCGGGCCGGCGATACGGCGTGACGGCGGGTACCGCCCGCCTCCTGGAAGCGTTGCCGCAGTTCAGGTTCGACGACGCGGCACTCGATCTGGTGTCCGGTTTCTGCGACGACGAGACGATGCGGTACCTGGCTGACTACCGGTTCACCGGCGACGTGGACGGATACCCCGAGGGCGAGTTGTACTTCCCGGGCTCGCCGGTGCTGTCGGTGCACGGCAGCTTCGCCGAGTGCGTGGTTCTCGAGACGCTGGCACTGTCGATGTTCAACTTCGACTCCGCGGTGGCGTCCGCCGCCGCGCGGATGGTCAGTGCGGCGGGTGGGCGCCCGCTCATCGAGATGGGCTCCCGGCGCGCTCACGAGCAGGCCGCGGTCGCCGCCGCGCGGGCCGCCTACCTCGCCGGTTTCACCGGCTCGTCGAACCTGGAGGCGCAGCGCCGTCACGGGGTGCCGGCGTTGGGCACCAGTGCGCACGCGTTCACCCTGCTGCACACGGTGGAAGGCCGACAGCAGTCCGACTGGGAGCGCGCCGCGTTCCGCGCCCAGGTCGACGCGCTGGGGGTGGAGACCACGCTGTTGGTCGACACCTACGACATCACCGCCGGCGTCGCCAACGCCGTCGCCGTGGCGGGCCCGCAGCTCGGGGCGGTCCGGATCGATTCCGGCGACCTGGGCATGCTCGCCGGCCAGGTACGCGAGCAACTCGACGACCTGGGCGCCACCTCGACCCGCATCGTGGTTTCCGGCGACCTCGACGAATTCGCCATTGCCGCGCTGCGCGCCGAACCCGTCGACATGTACGGCGTGGGCACGTCGGTGGTCACCGGTTCGGGCGCACCGACGGCCGGAATGGTCTACAAGCTCGTCGAAGTCGACGGCATCCCGGTGGAGAAGCGCAGCAGCCACAAGGAATCGCACGGCGGACGCAAACACGCGACGCGGCTGACCAAGGTGTCGGGCACGATCGTCGAAGAGGTGGTCCACCCCGTCGGGGACCCCCCGCAGGAACCGGACGGGCTCGCGGCCCGCGCGTTGACGGTACCGCTGGTGCGCGACGGCGAACCGGTGGCGGATCTGAGCCTGGATGCCGCACGCCGCCGCGTCGCGCAGGGGCTGCGCAGCCTGCCCTGGGACGGGCTGAAACTGTCCAAGGGCGACCCCGCCGTCCCCACCCGGATGATCGCTCCCGCCGCGCGCCGCGGCTGACGCGATGTCCGAGATCTCCGGGGTCCCTGAGGTGTCTGAGTCGTCCGAGGAGTCTGCGGTGTCGGCCGCCTCCAAGCGGGCTGAGAAGACCGAGACGACCGAGGTCCGCCGCTTGCTGGCCGCCGCCGTCGAGGGACTGGGGGGTGCGCGCCGCGACGGTCAGATCGCGATGGCCGAAGCGGTCGCGCAGGCGTTCGCCGACGGCGAGCATCTGGCCGTGCAGGCAGGCACCGGCACCGGTAAGTCCCTGGCCTACCTGGTGCCCGCGATCGCGCAGGCCCTGACCGACAACCGGCCGGTGGTGGTGTCGACCGCGACGATCGCCCTGCAGCGACAGCTGGTCGACCGCGACCTGCCCCGCCTGGCCGACTCGCTGACCTCTGCCCTGCCCCGCCGACCCGACTTCGCACTGCTGAAGGGACGAGGGAACTACCTGTGTCTCAACAAGATTCACAATGGCACCAGTGGCGAACCGGAGGACCGGCCGCAGGAGGAGCTGTTCTCCCCGACCGCGGTCAGTGCGCTGGGTCGCGATGTGGCCCGACTGACCGAGTGGTCGTCGTCGACGTCGACCGGTGACCGCGACGAGTTGTCCCCCGGCGTCCCCGACCGGTCGTGGGCCCAGGTCAGTGTGTCGGCACGGGAATGCATCGGGGTGTCCCGGTGTCCGTTCGGCACCGACTGTTTCGCCGAGCGGGCCCGTGAGCGCGCCGGCCGCGCCGATGTCGTCGTCACCAACCATGCCCTGCTGGCCATCGACGCCATGGGCGACGCCAACGTGCTGCCCGAGCACGACCTGCTGATCGTCGACGAGGCGCATGAGCTGACCGATCGGGTGACCAGCGTCGCGACCGCCGAGTTGTCCGCCACGTCGCTGGGTGTCGCACAGCGGCGCGCGGCGCGGGTGGTGCCCGCCGAACTGGCGCAACGGCTGGACGCCGCCGCGGCGACACTCGCCTCGGCGATCTTCGAGGCTCAGCCCGGACGTATCGACGTCCTCGACGAAGAGCTCGCCACCCATGTGAGGGCCGTGCGGGACGCGGCGAGCGCGGCGCGCACCGCCATCGACACCTCACCGTCGGATCCGAAGTCGGCGTCCGCCCGCGCCGAGGCGGTCACAGCGCTGCTCGACGTCAGCGACACCGCCGCGCGGATCCTCGATTCGTTCGTGCCCGCCATACCCGACCGCACCGATGTGGTGTGGCTCGAACGCATCGAGGACAGCCGCACGGGTACCCGGGTGTTGCTGCGGGTCGCGCCGCTGTCGGTGGCGGGGGTGCTGCGCCACCGGCTGTTCGACCACACCACCACGGTGTTGACGTCGGCGACCCTGACCATCGGCGGCAGCTTCGACGCGATGGCCCGCGACTGGGGACTGGTGGGTGCCGACGACACGGCAGCGGCGTGGCGAGGCTTGGATGTCGGATCGCCGTTCGACCACGCCCGCTCCGGCATCCTCTACGTGGCCGCGCACCTGCCGCCCCCCGGCCGGGACAGCACCGGCACCGCAGAGCAGCTCGACGAGATCGCTGCGCTGATCATGGCCGCCGGCGGACGGACCCTGGGACTGTTCTCCTCCATGCGCGCGGCCAAGGCCACCGCCGAGGTCATGCGGGAACGGCTCGACACGCCGGTGCTGTGCCAAGGCGACGACAGCACCTCGGCACTGGTGGGCCGCTTCGCCGCCGACGAGCCGACCTCGCTGTTCGGCACCCTGTCACTGTGGCAGGGCGTGGATGTGCCCGGGCCGTCACTGTCGCTCGTGCTCATCGACCGGATCCCGTTCCCGCGCCCCGACGACCCGCTGCTGACCGCCCGCCAGCGTGCCGTGGCGGCCCGCGGAGGCAACGGATTCATGGCCGTCGCGGCCACCCACGCCGCCCTGCTCCTGGCCCAGGGGGCCGGCCGCCTGCTGCGCCGGGTCGACGATCGCGGCGTGGTGGCCGTACTGGACTCCCGGATGGCCACCGCGCGCTACGCCGGATTCCTGCGCGCGTCCCTGCCGCCGTACTGGGCGACCACCGACGGCGCAGCCGTGCGGGCCGCGTTGCAGCGCCTGCACGCTAACTGAACCGGATCGTCTCGACCGCGCCGGCGGACCGTCCGTCGAACTATTCTGGCAACAGGTCCGTTGCGGGCGGTCAGCTCCCGCGCCGCCGCCGAAGGGAGTGCCATGGGTCGACGACGGCTGGCGGGCGCGACGGTCGCCGCCTGCTCGGTGCTGCTCGGCACCGCCTGCTCCACCGCGGTGCAGGGTGAGGCGGTGTCGGTGTTCCACGACCCGTTCAACGTGGCCGGGATGCCGGCCACCGACGGTCCCAGCGGCCTTCGCCCGGGCGCGCCGGGCCCCGACCGCGACATCGAGGGATCCGACGGCGGCAGAATCGACGAACTGGCCGGCGGCGCGATCAGCGACATCGAAGAGTACTGGCAGACCGCCTATCCGGCGACCTTCGACGACGAGTTCAGTCCCGCCAGCGCTCTGATCTCCTGGGATGCCAACGGTTTCGACGGAGTGTTCTGCGAAGAGGACACCTACGGACTGGTCAACGCCGGCTTCTGCTATCTGGACCGGTCCATCGGCTGGGACCGCGGTGAGCTGTTGCCGACGCTCGAGCGGGCGCACGGAGACATGGGTGTGGTCATGGTGCTGGCCCACGAATACGGGCACGCGGTGGCCCGGCAGTCCGGCATGGCCGACGAGGACACCCCGACACTGCTGTCCGAGCAGCAGGCGGACTGCCTGTCCGGGGCGTACATGCGCTGGGTCGCCGAGGACAGCTCGCCGCGTTTCACCCTCAACACGGGAGAGGGGCTGAACAACGTGCTGGCCGGCGTCATTTCGTTCCGCGACCCCGTGCTGACCGAAGGCGATCCCGATGTCGGTTATGACGAACACGGCTCGGCGTTCGAGCGCGTGTCGGCTTTCCAATTCGGCTTCACCGACGGCCCGAACGCGTGTGCCGCCATCGACATGCGGGAGATCGGCCAGCGCAGAGGGGATCTGCCCGTGCTGCTGCCCGAGGACCAGACGGGGGAACTGCCGGTCACCGAGGATTCGGTGTTCTCCATCGTCGAGGCGATGGACATCCTGTTCGCACCCGCCGACCCCCCGGCGCTCAGCTTCGATGCGGCCGAGGCCGACTCCTGCGCCGATGCCCGGCCCAGCCCTCCGGCGTCCTACTGTCCGGCGACCAACACCCTCGTCGTCGACCTACCCGCCCTGCAAGACATCGGTGCTCAAGCTGATTCGATGGACGCCGCGACGCTGGCCATCGGCGACAACACCGCCTACTCGGTGCTGATGTCGCGTTACATGATGGCCCTGCAGCATCAACGCGGCGGTGTCGCGCTCGACGACGCCAGCGCCGCGCTGCGCACGGCCTGCCTGACCGGGGTCGCGACCGTGAAGATGTCGAAGGAGGTCACGACCCCGGATGGCAACACGGTGGCGTTGACCGCGGGCGATATCGACGAGGCGGTGTCGGGCATTCTGACCAACGGCCTGGCGGCCGGCGACGTCAACGGCGAAACCGTGCCGTCCGGCTTCTCCCGGATCGACGCGTTCCGGCTCGGCGTGCTCAGCGACACCGAGAAGTGCTTCCAGCGGTTCCCCTAAACCGGCAGCCGCAGAACGTAACCCGCCTCCAACGCCACCCACAGCGCACCGTCGGCGGCGACGGCCATGCCGTGCGGTTCACTGCCTGCCGGCAGGTCGATGGTCACGACCTCGCCGTCGGCGCTGACCCGCGCGATCTGGTCGGCGCCCCACAGGCTCACCCACACACCGCCGACCGGGTCGGGCACGACGGCGTGCGGCTTTCCGGGCATGTCGAGTTCCTGGATCGCATCGTCGACCGGGATGCGGCCGACGCGCTCGGCCGCGATCGCGGTGAACCACACGCAGTCGTCGTGGGTGGCGCAGATGCCCACCGGCCCGGACCTCGGCGTCGACACCTCCCGCGTCGTCAGCCGCCCGTTGAGATCGAGCCTGCCGATCGCGCCGGCCTGGTTCATGGTGAACCACAGCGCTCCGTCCGGGCCCGCGGTGATCATCGACGGCATACCGCCGACGGGCCACTCCTGCACCGTGCCGTCGTCGTCCAGTCGGCCCACCACACCGCTGCCGGCCGCGGTGTACCACAGTGCGCCGTCCGGTCCGACGGCGAGACCGAACGGCGAACTGCCGGTGCTCAATTCGACCGCGGACTGGTCACCGTCGACCGTGATGCGGCCGATGCGGTCGTCACCGGCGCGGGTGAACCACAGCGCTCCGTCGCGCGCCGCCGTGATCAGTGACGGGCGGCTGTCCGGGGACACCGCGAATGTGCTCAGCGCACCGCTGTTCGTCACCCGCGCCACGGCTCCGCCGTGGACGAGCGTCACCCACATCGCTCCGTCGGGACCGGCCGCGACCGCATACGGGCCGCCGTCGACGGGAACCTCGAGCAGCGCCGTCACGCCAGCGTGACCAGGCCCAGCTCCGCCTCGCCCGCAAGCAGACGATGATGGGGCAGCACGCGCACGGTGTAGCCCACCGGCCCGGTGATCGGCAGCGACATCGTCGCGGTGAAGACGTCGGCGCCGTGATCGGTCCGGCCGGTGTGGGTCATCGGCACAGTGACGGGGTCCAGCAGCGTCGCCCCGGCATCCACCCGGCCGATCAGCGCCTGCACCGCCACATCGGTGACCCGCAGCCCGTCGAGTCGCACGAGTGCGGTCAACGTCAGCTCCGAACCCAGCAGCGGCGTGTCCGGCAACCCGGAACTGTCCACATCCTCGATCGAGATCCGCGGCCACGACCGCTCCACGCGGTGCCGGTAGGCGGCGAGTTCCCGTGCGGCGCCGAACGGCTCGGCGAAGTCACCGGCCCCCGCCGACACCGGCTCGATGGTCTGCCGCAGCGAACGCGCCGCGGGGAAGTAGTACTTCTCGGCGTACTCCTCGACCATGCGCGAGGCCAGCACCTTGGGTCCCAGTTCCTGCAGCGTGTGGCGGACCATCTCGACCCACCGCCTCGGTACGCCGTGTCCGTCCCGGTCGTAGAACTTCGGCACCACCGCCTGCTCCAGCAGGTCGTAGAGCGCCGCCGCCTCCAGGTCGTCACGACGGCCGTCATCGGCCAGACCTGCGGCGGTGGGGATCTCCCAGCCGTTCTCCCCGTCGAACCACTCGTCCCACCAACCGTCGCGGATCGACAGATTGAGCCCGCCGTTGAGGGCGCTCTTCATCCCCGACGTGCCACAGGCCTCCAACGGCCGCAGCGGGTTGTTCAACCACACGTCGCAGCCGTGGTAGAGCGTGCGGGCCATCGACATGTCGTAGTCGGGCAGGAACGCGAAACGGTGCCGCACGTCATGGCGGTCGGCGAAGCGCACGATCTGCTGGATCAGCGCCTTGCCGCCGTCGTCGGCCGGGTGGGCCTTGCCGGCGACGATCAACTGCAGGGGCCGCTCGTCGTCGAGGAGCAGCCGGGCCAACCGGTCGGGGTCACGCAGCATCAGTGTGAGCCGCTTGTAGGTGGGCACCCGCCGCGCGAACCCGATGGTCAGTGCGTTGGGGTCGAACGCGGTCGCGATCCACCCGAGCTCCGCCTCGGCCGCGCCGCGCTCCAACCACGACCGGCGCAGCCGCCGCCGGACGTCGTCGACGAGCGCCTCGCGCAACTGGCCGCGGATCCACCACAGATGGCCGGGGTCGACCTTCTGCAGACGCTCCCAGACGTGCGGTTCCCGTAGCTGCGCCAGGTCGTCGGCGCCGAGCAACTCCCTGCCGAGCTCCAGCCACTGCGGTGCGGCCCACGTCGGACCGTGCACCCCGTTGGTGATCGAACCGATCGGGACTTCGGCCGCGTCGAAGCCCGGCCAGAGCTCGCTGAACATCTCCCGGCTGACCCGTCCGTGCAGCAACGAGACGCCGTTGGCGCGCTGGGCCAGCCGCAGCCCCATGTGGGCCATGTTGAATTTCGCCGGGTCGTCTTCGGCGCCGAACGACAGCACCCGGTCCACCGGGACGCCGGGCAGCAACCGTGAGCCGTGGCCGTCCGGCCCCGCGCCGAAATAGCGTTCCACCAGATCCAGCGGGAATCGGTCGATACCGGCCGGCACCGGGGTGTGGGTGGTGAACACCGTCGACGAGCGGACGACGGCCAGCGCCGTGTCGAAGTCGAGCCCCGCCTCGATCAATTCGCGGATCCGCTCGACACCCAGGAAGCCGGCATGGCCCTCGTTCATGTGGAACACCTCGGGACCGGGCAGGCCCCGCAGTTCGGTGAACGCACGGATGGCGCGCACTCCGCCGATACCGGCCAGGATCTCCTGCCGGATGCGGTGCTCCTGATCGCCGCCGTACAGCCGGTCGGTGACGGTGCGCACGTCGTGATCGTTCTCCGGGATGTCGGAGTCGAGCAGCAACAACGGGATCCGCCCCACCTGGGCGATCCAGATCCGCGCCGAGAGCGTCACGTCGTCGGGCAGCGTGAGCTCGATCAGGACTGCTTCCCCGTCGGCGTCGGTGAGCAGACGCAGCGGCAGCCCCTGCGGATCCAGCGACGGATAGTTTTCGTGCTGCCACCCGTCGGCGGTCAGCGATTGCCGAAAGTAGCCCGAGCGGTAGTACAGGCCGACGGCGATCAGCGGCAGACCCAGATCGGAGGCCGACTTGAGATGGTCACCGGCGAGGATGCCCAGCCCGCCGGAATAGTTGGGCAACACCTCGGCGACGCCGAACTCCATCGAGAAGTAGGCGATGCCGTGCGGCAACGCCACCGCCGCTGTGTCTCCGTCGCCGACCTCCGCGGCACGCTGCTGGTACCACAGCGGACGGGTCAGATAGTCCTCCAGGTCTACATCCAACGTCTCGACACGCTGGACGAACGACGGGTCGGCGGCCAGTTGCTCGAGGCGCTCGGGACCGACGTGGCCGAGCATTGCCACCGGGTCGCCTCCGGTGTCCTGCCAGAGGTCGTCGTCGATGGACTGGAACAGGTCCTGCGTCGGCTTGTCCCAGGACCAGCGCAGGTTCGTGGACAACCGCTCGAGCGCGGCCAGCCGTTCGGGCAGATGAGCGCGGACGGTGAACCGGCGAAGGGCTTTCACGCGTGTCACCTTACTGGCGACCGGCAAACTCGCCACGCGTCCCGCGGCCGGCGCCGATCGGGCGATCGGTCGCTCCCGCTTCGCCCCCCGCGTGATTGAGCTGCGCACTACGGTGGGTATAGGCGCCAGAGGGCTGTTGAGGGATCTGTGAACGAACCGGTCGACGACGAACCCGACGACGACACCACGCGCAGGGTTGCGCTGGTTGTGCGCCACGGCAGGAAGTGGGAGGAAACGGATCAGTGACCGCGGGCCGTATCGAGATCGATGACGTTGCACCTGTGGTGTCCGGTGGGCGTTTCCCCGCCAAAGCGGTGGTCGGCGAGGTGGTGCCGGTGACCGCGACGGTGTGGCGGGAAGGACACGATGCGGTCGCCGCGACGCTGGTGGTCAGGTATCACGGACCCGGCTATCCCCCGCTCGCCGAGGAGCCCGCGGGATTGGTCCGGCCGCAGGCCGTGCCGATCGACGAGGTGGTGACGCCCACGTCCCGGATACGTCCCACCACGTACCCGATGGCGGCGGGGCGCACCCCGGACGTGTTCCACGGGCAGTTCACCCCGGACGCCGTCGGCCTGTGGACCTACCGGGTCGACGGGTGGGGCGATCCGATCGCGACCTGGCGCCAGCATGTCATCGCCAAGCTCGAGGCCGGCCAGAGTGAGGGTGAACTCGACAACGACCTGCTGGTGGGCGCCCGGCTGCTGGAGCGGGCCGCGACCGGGGTGCCCCGACAGGACCGCTATCCCCTGATCCTGGCCGCCGAGCGGCTGCGTGAGCCCGGCGACCCGTTCTGGCGGGCCGGTCCCGCGCTCGCCCCCGAGGTGACCGCGCTGGTCGATGAGTTCCCGTTGCGGGAGCTGGTCACCCGCGGTGAACAGCACGGTGTGTGGGTGGATCGGCCCCTGGCCCGGTTCAGTTCGTGGTACGAGCTGTTCCCCCGGTCGACCGGCGGGTGGGACAGCGCCGGCCACCCGGTGCACGGCACGTTCACCACCGCCGCGAAGGCCCTGCCCCGGGTGGCGCGGATGGGCTTCGACATCGTCTACCTGCCGCCCATCCACCCGATCGGCAAAGTGCACCGCAAGGGCCGCAACAACAGCGTCACCGCAGGCCCGAACGACGTCGGCTCACCGTGGGCGATCGGCAGCGACGAGGGCGGCCATGACGCCGTACACCCCGACCTGGGCACCATCGACGATTTCGACGACTTCGTCGCCGCCGCCCGCGACCAGGGTCTCGAAGTGGCGCTGGATCTGGCGCTGCAGTGCGCGCCCGACCACCCGTGGGCGCACGCGCACCCCGAATGGTTCACCGTGCTGCCCGACGGCACCATCGCCTACGCGGAGAACCCGCCGAAGAAGTACCAGGACATCTATCCGCTGAACTTCGACAACGACCCGGCGGGTCTGTACGACGAGGTGCTGCGGGTGGTGAAGTACTGGGTTTCCCACGGCGTCAAGGTGTTCCGGGTGGACAACCCACACACCAAGCCGCCGAATTTCTGGGCCTGGCTGATCGGGGAGGTCAAGAACACCGACCCCGACGTACTGTTCCTGGCCGAGGCGTTCACCCGGCCGGCCCGGCTGTTCGGGTTGGCCAAGCTCGGCTTCACCCAGTCCTACACGTACTTCACCTGGCGCACGGCCAAGTGGGAGCTCACCGAGTTCGCCGAGTCGATCGCCGAGCACGCCGACTACAGCAGACAGAGCCTGTGGACGAACACGCCCGACATCCTGCACGAGAGCCTGCAGCACGGCGGCCCCGGCATGTTCGCCATCCGTGCCGTCATGGCCGCGACGATGAGCCCGACCTGGGGCATGTACTCGGGTTACGAACTGTTCGAGCACCGCGCGGTGCGTGAAGGCAGTGAGGAGTACCTGAACTCCGAGAAATACGAGCTGCGGCCGCGCGACTTCGACGCCGCGCTGGCCGACGGCGAATCCCTGGAGCCGTTCATCACCCGGCTCAACGAGATCCGTCGTGTGCACCCCGCACTGCAGCAGTTGCGCACCATCACCTTCCATCACATCGACAACGACGCGTTGCTGGCCTACAGCAAGTTCGACCCGATCACCGGTGACCAGGTGCTCGTGGTGGTGACGCTGAACCCGTTCGGCCCCGAAGAAGGCACTTTGTGGTTGGACATGGCCGCGCTGGGAATGGAACAGCAGGACCGGTTCTGGGTGCGGGACGAGATCACCGGAGAGGAATACCAGTGGGGTCAGGGCAATTACGTGCGACTCGAGCCGGCCCGTGCCGTCGCGCACGTGCTCAACATGCCCCAGATTCCAGCCGACCAACGAATGAATCTTCTGCGTAGGGAGTGACGACATGACCAACGCGTCCAACCTGACCAACCAGATCGACAGTCCGCATCTGCGGCCGCACACCGCCGACCTGAACCGGTTGCTGGCCGGTGAGCACCACGACCCGCACTCGGTGCTCGGCGCCCACGAATACGACGACCACACGGTGATCCGGGTGTACCGCCCGCACGCGATGAAGGTGAACGCGCTGATCGGCGGCGCCCGCCATCCGCTGACCCACATCGAGGCCGGGTTGTTCGCCGTCGCGGTGCCGTTCACCGACCTCGTCGACTACCGCCTCGAGATCAGCTACTCCGAGGACGAGTCGGCGTTCGTCCACACCGTTGCCGACGCCTACCGGTTCCTGCCGACCCTGGGCGAAATCGACCTGCACCTGTTCGCCGAGGGTCGCCACGAGCGCCTCTGGGAGGCGCTGGGCGCACACCCGCGGAGCTTCACGACCCCCGACGGTGAGGTCACCGGTGTGTCGTTCGCCGTGTGGGCACCCAATGCCAAGGGCGTCAGCGTGATCGGCGATTTCAATCACTGGGGCAACGAGGCGCAGATGCGCGTGTTGGGCTCCACCGGCGTCTGGGAGCTGTTCTGGCCCGGCTTCCCCGACGACGGGCTCTACAAGCTGCGTATCCACGGCGCCGACGGCGCGGTGACCGAGCGGGCCGACCCCATGGCCTTCGCCACCGAGGTGCCCCCGCAGACCGCGTCGCGGGTGTTCCAGAGCGACTACACCTGGGCCGACGAGGACTGGATGGCTCAACGCGCGCTGCGCAACCCGGTCTTCGAGCCGATGAGCACCTATGAGGTGCACCTCGGGTCGTGGCGGCCGGGGCTGAGCTACACCGAACTGGCCGAAGAGCTCACCGACTATGTCGTCGAGCACGGCTTCACCCATGTCGAGATGCTTCCGGTGGCCGAGCACCCGTTCGGCGGGTCCTGGGGCTATCAGGTCACGTCGTACTACGCGCCGTCGTCGCGGTTCGGATCACCCGACGAGTTCCGCCACCTGGTCGACACGCTGCACCGCGCGGGTATCGGCGTGATCGTCGACTGGGTGCCCGCGCACTTTCCCAAGGACGCGTGGGCGCTGGGCAGATTCGACGGCACCCCGCTCTACGAGCACGCCGACCCACGCCGCGGCGAGCAACTCGACTGGGGCACCTACGTGTTCGACTTCGGCCGCACCGAGGTCCGTAACTTCCTGGTCGCCAACGCGCTGTACTGGCTGCAGGAGTTCCACATCGACGGTCTGCGTGTGGATGCGGTCGCGTCGATGCTCTATCTGGACTACTCGCGTCCGGAAGGCGGCTGGACACCGAACCAGTACGGGGGGCGGGAGAACCTCGAGGCGGTCCAGTTCCTGCAGGAGATGAACGCGACCGTGCACAAGATCACCCCCGGCATCGTCACGATCGCCGAGGAGTCCACGTCGTGGCCGGGCGTGACCCGCCCGACGAACCTCGGCGGGCTGGGCTTCTCGATGAAGTGGAACATGGGCTGGATGAACGACACGCTGGAGTTCATCAAGCGTGACCCGATCTATCGGACATATCACCATCACGAGATGACGTTCTCGATGCTCTACGCGTTCAGCGAGAACTACGTCCTGCCGATCAGCCACGATGAAGTGGTGCACGGCAAGGGCACGTTGTGGGGCCGCATGCCGGGCAACGACCACATGAAGGCGGCCGGGATCCGTGGGTTCCTGGCCTACCAGTGGGCGCATCCGGGCAAGCAGCTGCTGTTCATGGGGCAGGAATTCGGACAGCGCGCTGAATGGTCCGAGGAGCGCGGCGTGGACTGGTTCCAGCTCGACGAGCACGGGTTCTCCGACGGCATCCTGCGGCTGCTCACCGACGCCAACGAGATCTACCGCACCCGCCGGGCGCTGTGGTCCCGGGACACGCAGCCCGAGGGCTACTCGTGGATCGACGCGAACGACTCAGCGAATAACGTGCTGAGCTTCCTGCGCTTCGGCGATGACGGCTCAATGATGGCGTGCGTGTTCAACTTCTCCGGCTCCGAGCATGCCCGCTACCGGCTGGGGCTGCCGCACGCCGGCAGGTGGCGCGAGGTGCTCAACACCGACTCGGACACTTACCACGGCTCCGGGATCGGCAACTACGGTGCGGTCGAGGCGACCGACGAACCGTGGCACGGTCGGCCTGCCTCGGCGGTGATGACGCTGCCGCCGCTGTCGGCGTTGTGGTTCGAACCCGAATCAGCGCCCTAGGACACGCGCCGAGTCTGCGGGCAGATCGCCATCTCACCGCATGAGGCGATCTCCCAGCAGACTCGCGTGTTCTGCGGGTTCAGTACAGCGCGCTGGCCAGGTTGCGCCGCCCGGCGATCACCGCGGGGTCGGCGGGATCGAACAGGTCGAACAGTTCGATCAGCCGGGTGCGCACCGCGGTTCGGTCGTCTCCCGCCGTGCGCTTGACCAGACCGGTCAGCCTGGCGAACGCCGCCTCGACGTGCTGTTCGAGGATCTCGACATCGGCCGCGGCGAACGCCGCGTCGATGTCCTCGGGGGCCGCGTCGGCCACGGCGACGGCGTCGCGCTGATGGGCGGTGGCGCGCTGCAGGAACGCGATCTGGCGGACCGCGCCCTTAGCTTCGGCATGATTCGGGTTGGCGTCCAGGATCTTCTGATAGGCGCTTCGGGCGGCGTCGAAGTCGCCGCTGTCGAGGAACGTCCGCGCCTGTTCCACTTCGGGGTCGACCTGTTCGGGGGCCTCGGCGTCACCGGTGCCGCTGAGCTTGCCCGCGGTGGCCTCGAGCAGTGAATCGACCCAGCGGCGCAGCTGCTCGGGCGGTTGCATCCCCTGGAAGCTGGACAGCGGCTGTCCGGCGGCCAGCGCCACGACGGTCGGGATCGCCTGCACGCCGAACATCTGGGCGACCCGGGGCATCGTGTCGACATTGACGGTGGTCAACGCCCACTTCGGCCCGTCCTGGGCGGACAGGCCGGCCAGTAGGTCGCCGAGCTGCACGCTGGCGTCGCTGCGCGGGGACCACAGCAGTACGACGACCGGAACCTCGTTGGAGCGGACCAGCACCTCGGCTTCCAGGTTGGCCTCGGTGATCTCCACTCCGCCGGGGCCCGCGGGCGGACCGGATGCACCGGATGCGGCGCCCTCGGTGGTCGCCGCCCGCTGCTTGAGTGCCGACAGATCC
>CAXEZH010000182.1:0-5374 GCA_964000695.1 uncultured Mycolicibacterium sp.
TCGATGAACGTCGCCATACCGGCGTTGAGGTGGTAGTCGTTGTGGCAATGCACGATCCAGCGGCCAGGATTGTCGGTGTCGAAATCGACCTCGACGACTTGTTTCGGCGGGACCAGCACGGTGTCCTTACGGGGACCGCCGACCACCTGGAACGTCTGTCCGTGGAGGTGCATCGGGTGATACATCGAGGTCTGGTTGAGGTAGCGCATCCGCACCCGGTTGCCCGCCTGCAGGGGGATGCCGTTGCGGGGCGGGTCGTACAGCGCGCCGTTGATCGGCCAGGCGTAGGGCGCTACCGGCCCTTGCAACGCGAGGTCGACCGAGGTGTCGACCGGGCGCGCGGGCAACGCGACCGCGGGGTCCGGGGCCAGGGTGGCCGTGTTGAGCGGCGCCTGCCTGCGCAGCTGCGCGACGAATGCGGCGACATCGACGCTCGACGGGGCGCCGCCGACGCGCATGTTGAGCTGGGCGTAACCGTCCTTGCCGTAGGCGGCGGCGATCACCGGCACCGAGGACCTCAACTCGACGACGGCATCGGCCCGCTCGCCCATCCCCAGGATCATTGAGTCCGCCCGCTGCGGCACCACCGGAAAGCCGTCGGTGTGGGTGACCCGCATCGCGACGCCAGGCACCCCGACCCGGAACGCGGTGTCGGCGCCGGCATTGATGATGCGCAGCCGAATCCGTTGTCCAGCGCGGAAATCAGCTACCTGAGGGTCGGCAGTGGTGCGGCCGTTGATCAGGAAGTTGGGGTAGGTCACATCACCCCCGTCGGCGCCCAGCGGAGCTGTCGGACTCACGCCGGGCCCACCCGGTGCCATCGGGGCCATCCCGTCGGTCTGCAGCTTCCTGAACACCTGATCGGGATCGGTGCCGGTGCCGTCGATCCAGTCGTCGAGAACCACGACCAATTCCTCGTCGTAGTCCGCGCCGTCCTCGGGATCTTCGATGATCAGCGGTCCGTACATCCCCCGGTCCAATTGGGTTCCGACGTGCGAGTGCAGGTAGTAGGTGCCGGCGTCAGGCACCTGGAACTCGTAGGTGAAGTCGCCGCCGGGCGCGATCGCAGGGCCGGTCAGCACCGGCACGCCGTCCATCGCATTCGGGATCGCCAGCCCGTGCCAGTGCACCGTCGTCTCCTGCGGGAGGCGGTTGGCTACCGGCGCCCGCAATGTCTGGCCAACGCGGAGCCGGATCTCGGTGGCCGGGACCGTGCCGGTGTAGGTCCAGGTACGCACGGCCAGCCCACCGAGATCCACCTCCGACTCGGCGGCCCGCATCGGAAACTCGACCCGGCCGGTTGCGGCTGGAGACTCGACCCGGCTGCCGGAAGCACACGCCCCGGTCAGCGCGACCGACGCCCCGGTGGCCGACGCGAGCAGGAAGCTCCGGCGGGTGAGCATGTCAAGATCGTCGCACTGCTCGACGTGGACGACCGGAAAAAGGAGAACTCGGTGCCCGAGATCCCAAAGGTCGCGGTCTTCGGTCCCGGGCGGGTGCCGCGGCCGCTGCGCCGGCTGCCGGTCGTCGACCTCGACGGCGTCCCCGACTGCGACCGAGTGGTGGTCGTCGGAGCCGACCGGGACCTGGCCGCCGTCCTGACGCGGCTGCTCAAAGCCGACCGGCTCGACGTCGAGGTGGCCCACGTGCGGCACTGGTGGCAGGCCCGCACGGCCCTCACCGGTGTCGCCCGCCGGGTCCCGCTGATCCGCGACGAGACCGGCACCGTGCTGACAGGCGTGGCCTACTGGCTGCCGGCCGACGATGCGCCGCGGGTGCGGGGCGAGGCGGTCGTCGATGACACCGTGTTGTTCGACGGCGAGGCCGCCGGGGTGCGGATCGAGCCGATCGCGTCGGCGCCGGGTCTGCGCGCCAGGGTGCTGTCGCCCGGCCGGTCCCGCCGGACACCCGACGGTGCCCCGGACCCGTTACGCCCCCGGCGCTGGGTCACCGGCCGGGCCGCCCAGCTCGGCACCACGGGGGCGATGGTGCTGCGCGACGGCGTGGCGGCGCCGCGCACGGTGCGGCGCTCGACGTTCTACCGGCACACCCAGGGCTGGCTGCGGGTCGGGCCCGGTACGCGCAGGTAGTTAACGGTACGTTCGCAGTCATGAACGTCCGGCCGATACGGCAGGCGGTGCGGCCCAGCCCGGTGTTCCTGGCGCTGCTCGCCGCGACCGCGGCGGGCGGGACGCTGGCGTGGGTGTCGGCCAGCCAGGCACGGCCGCTGGCCTACGTCGGGGTGTTCGTCTTCGTCATCATGGGGTGGCTGGTCACGCTGTGCGTGCACGAGTTCGCCCACGCCTACCTCGCCTGGCGGTTCGGCGACCACGACGTGGCGGTGCGGGGCTACCTGACGCTGAACCCGCTGAAGTACTCGCATCCGCTGCTGTCGCTCGGGTTGCCTGTGCTGTTCATCGCGATCGGCGGGATCGGACTGCCCGGCGGTGCGGTGTACGTGCGTACCGGGTGGATGACGCCGCGCAGGCAGACGCTGGTCAGCCTCGCGGGCCCAGCGGTCAACCTCGGCTTCGCGGTCGCACTGCTGGCGCTGACCCGGGCGCTCTACGACCCGGCGCATTCGGTGTTCTGGGCCGGTGTCGCGTTCCTGGGCTTCCTGCAGGTCACCGCACTGCTGCTGAACATGCTGCCGATTCCTGGGCTGGACGGCTACGGTGCACTCGAACCGCACCTGAGCCCGCAGACCCGGCGGGCGGTGGCTCCGGCCAAGCAGTGGGGCTTTTTCATCCTGCTGATCGTGTTGATCGCCCCGCCGCTGAACCAGTGGTTCTTCGGGGCCGTGTACTGGCTGTTCGAGCTGTCCGGGGTGTCACCGGGACTGTCCTGGGAGGGAAGTCAGCTGACCCGGTTCTGGTCGGCCTGGGTGTGAGCGGCCGGGCCGTACACGGCGTGGGCCAACGCGATCTTGTCGCGCCGCAGCTTGTCCACCACGCCGGCAGGGAAACCGTGACCTGACGGGCGGGCCGGAACCTGGCTCATGTCATCGAGCAGGGTCCATCCCGAACCGAGGTCGATCAGCGACTGGTGCTTGATCGCGTAGTAGTCCGGGCTGATCGCCATCGCGACCCCGCCGGCGCCGGCCGTCGCCGCGGCCATGTGCAGGTGAAAGCGGGTAGAGATCCACGTCTGCCCGGGCGCGACCGGCAGGCCGCGCTCCCACACGTCGGCGAACGGATAGAAACCGGCGCCAGGTAACTCGTGCTCGATCAACGCATACACCTCGCGGTCCACCCGCGGGATTCCTTCCACCACGCACACCTGGTCGCCGCGGACACCCCAGGCGCGCAGCATCGACAGTGTCGCCCCGGCAACCGCCGCGGTCCCGACCTCGTTGAGGTCGGACTGCAGACACACCATCACCGCGGGCCCGGGACCGTCCGGCCAGACCTCGCGCGGGTCGACGCTGCGCTCGGTGCCGACGGTGAGGAACGCGTCGTCGACCCCGACCTCACCGACATCCATGCCGAGCAGCTCCGCGGACGGGGCGTCACGCACGTCGACGACGTCGAATCGGTCGGACAGCGCTCGGAGCAGCGGGGCAGAGCCGGGCGGCTCGGGAGCCAGGCCCTGGCCCGTCATCGCCAACCGTGCCCCGGAATGTCGGGCCGCCGCGGCGGCTCCGGCGAGCAGTCCGACGTGGCGCGGCCAGATCGCGTTGACGAAGCCACCGCCGGCGACGTGCACCACGTCGAGCGAGCGCAGCGCCATGATGCCCTGATGCCAGCGCGGCGCCAGGCCGGGATTGGCCACGGCGTGCTGGACCCAGCTGGCCACCTGCCACGGGTCCTCCGACGGCGCCTCCCAGCACAGGCGCCACAGCGTGTCGGTGAACCGCACGCCGGGATGCGCGTCTCCCAGCAGCATCTGCACGGGACCCGGCGAATGCGTGTCGACCCACACCGTGGCCCGCGGGGCGACCCGGGCCAGGTGCCGCAACCATCCGCTGAGAATCAGCTCGTCACCGAAATTGGGGTAGCCGGCCGTCGTCACCAGGTAGAACACAGGAGATTCCCAGGTCGGCGGCATCGGGCCATCGTAGACGAGGCCCTTGCAACACATGCGTGAGTTCGCATATATTGCCGCCATGGGTGCCGGACACGATCACAGCCACGCCGATGCCCGGGTGTCCCGGATGGTGCTGGCCGCGGGAATCCTGTCGATCTTCTTCATCGTCGAACTGACCACCGCGCTGGCGATCAACTCGATCGCGCTGCTGGCCGACGCGGGCCACATGCTGACCGACCTCGTGGCGATGTTCATGGGCCTGACCGCGGTGCTGATGGCGCGGCGGGGCAGCACCTCGCCGTCGCGCACCTACGGCTGGCATCGCGCCGAGGTGTTCACCGCGGTGGCCAACGCGGCACTGCTGCTGGGCGTGGCCGCGTTCATCCTGTACGAGGCGTTCGAGCGGCTCGGGGACGCCCCCGAGGTGCCCGGCGTGCCGCTCATCGTCGTCGCCCTGGTCGGACTGGCCGCGAACGCCGCGGTCGTGCTCCTGCTGCGCTCGCATTCGAAGTCCAGCCTGGCCGTCAAGGGCGCCTACATGGAGGTGCTCGCCGACACCCTCGGCAGCATCGGGGTGCTGATCGCCGGCATCGTCACCGTCACCACCGGCTGGCCGTACGCCGACGTCGTCGTCGCGGTACTGGTCGCGCTGTGGGTCCTCCCCCGGGCCTTCACCTTGGCACGCTCCGCGCTGCGGATCCTCTCGGAGAGCTCACCCAGCCACATCGACGTCGACGAACTGCGCACCGCCCTCGGCTCGGTGGAAGGGGTGACGGAGGTACACGACCTGCACGTGTGGACGCTGGTGCCCGGCAAGGACATGGTCACCGCGCACCTGACCAGCAGGCGCGAGGCGGCGCTCGTCCTCGACGAGGCGCGTGCGGTGCTCACGGCCCGCGGCCTCGCCCATTCCACCGTTCAGGTGGAACCCCCGGACGCCGCCGCCGACTGCGAGTGCGAATCGACCTAGGTCAGGACAACCCCAGCGCGCCGCGGGCCGCCGGATCGCAGTCATCGAGCAGATCCAGGCAACGCTGATACTCGTCGGTCTCGCCGATGGAGTCGGCCGCCTTGGCCAGCGCCGCGACGCAACGCAGGAAGCCCTGGTTGGGTTCGTGCGCAAACGGCACCGGGCCGAAGCCCTTCCAGCCGTTGCGGCGCAACTGGTCGAGGCCACGGTGGTAGCCGGTCCGGGCGTAGGCGTAGGCGGTGACCGCCTTGTCGTCGTCGAGCGCGTCCTCGGCCAGCGCCGCCCAGGCGACGGACGCCGACGGGTGCGCGGCGGCGACGATCGCGGGATTCTCCTGCGCATCCAGCTCCGCCTCGGCCGCCGGGTCGCCGGGAAGCA
>CAXEZH010000183.1:0-12439 GCA_964000695.1 uncultured Mycolicibacterium sp.
AGGCACTCGACGATGCCCCACGCGCCGAGGTAGGCGTTGGCGGTGAGCGGGGCGCCCAGGCCGAGTTCGTCGGCGCGGGGCAGCAGATCGTCCCCCTCGACGTGCGCGACGGTGGCAGGAACGCCCAGGGTGTCGGCCAGCGTCCGAATCGCGTCAGCTAATCCGGCCGGATTGAGGCCGCCCGCGTTGGCGACGATGCGCACCCGACGGTCCCGCGCGAGTCCGAGGCATTCTTCGAGCTGGCGCAGGAACGTCTTGGCGTAGCCGCGCTCCGGGTTCTTCATGCGGTCGCGGCCCAGGATGAGCATCGTGAGCTCGGCCAGGTAATCACCTGTCAGGTAGTCGAGTTCGCCGCCGGTCAGCATCTCGTGCATGGCCGACAGGCGGTCGCCGTAGAAGCCCGAACAGTTCCCGATGCGGACCGCTGACGCCACGCGCACTCCCTTGTGAACCCACAGGCCGGATGCTCGCCCAACCAACCGGTAGGTTACTTCGTACCGACGGTACCGAGTCAACCCCTTGGCAAATCCCGTCCCGACGGCTATCCGGACAGCGAAGAGCAATGGCCTCTGACCTGCGCGGCAAGGCTGCATCGTCTCGGCACGCCGAGGCGTCGACTCGGGTAGGCTTCAGCTCGCGCGCCCGGTCAGTTCAATGCACAGCGAGATTTCGCCGTGGTGGTGGAGTCGCAGTTGTGCGCACAGGCCGGCGCGCTGCCGGATCGTTGCAATTTCGGGAAGCCATGTCGGGAAGCCTGTGGCCTCCTGGGGATCGACATCCGGAACAACGATGATGTCGACCGGTCAGGAGGGAGAACGATGCGGAAGGCTCTGCACCGCGCAGTACCGATTGTGGTGGGGGCGTGTGCCGCCGCACTGTTGTCCGCGACGTCGGCCAACGCTGATGTTCCCGGCGGTTTCAGCGCCGCTCCGATGGTTCCCTTTCCCCAGGACGATGTGTCCTGTGAGTTGTTGAATTACTGCGACAGCGGTCTGGACCTCGTCGTGACGGGACGCAGCGAGCGGATGGAACCGGAGTTTGGTGGCGGATTTCTTACGCCTAATCCGGCGCTCGCCGACAACTGAATTTTCTGGAAATCTTGATCACAGATGACTCGATCACCTAGAGGAGTGACCATGTCCTTCATCGTCCGTTCTGCCGGCGTCGTGGCGATCGCCGGGGCCGCGCTGCTGGGCAGCACCGCGACCGCGGCCGCCGAACCGCCCAACTGCACGCTGGCCGATATGTCAGGGGTCCTGTCCGGGGTGTCCGCCGGGATGTCCGCCTACCTGTTCACCCACCCGGAGGTCAACGCCGAGCTGTCGACGATGACCGACATGTCCGGTGAGGAGCGCTCGGCCTACATGCAGGACTACATGTCGGCCAATCCGCAGGTCCAGGCTGAACTGCAGGCCATCCGCCAGCCGATGACCGACTTCCGGGCCCGCTGCGGCATGCCTCCGGGCGGCCTCGGCATGGACGGCTGATCCGTTCGATCACCGAGAGGGGCCGTCGTCGTCTGCGCCGGTGACGGCCCCTGTACGGTCCCCGCCTTGCCGCAGTTTGGAGCCCGACCAGCCCAGCGGCTATCCTGGTCACCAATTGCCGGCGCCGGGTAGGTCCAGGCTTGCCTGCAGTGCCACCCCATATCTGAGGAGAGCTTGATCATGGCTGTGCCCAAGCGCAGGATGTCGCGCGCGAACACCCGTAGCCGGCGCGCGCAGTGGAAGGCCACGCCGACCGGACTGGTCACGGTGACCGTCGCCGGCCAGCAGCACAAGGTGCCGCGCCGTCTGCTCAAGGCCGCCCGCCTGGGACTGATTGATCTCGACCGCCGCTAGTCCCTCGGCGCGCCTCTCAGGTCACTCTCAGACGCGGGGTTGACACTGTGGCGGTGCGCATTCTTGTCGTTGATGACGATCGCGCGGTGCGCGAGTCCCTCCGAAGGTCCCTGTCGTTCAACGGTTACTCCGTGGAGTTGGCGCAAGACGGCCGTGAGGCGCTCGATCTGATCGCCAGTGATCGGCCGGACGCTGTGGTGCTCGATGTGATGATGCCCCGGCTTGACGGCCTCGAGGTGTGCCGTCAGCTCCGCAGCACCGGCGACGATCTGCCGATCCTCGTGTTGACCGCCCGTGACTCGGTGTCCGAACGGGTCGCCGGCCTCGACGCGGGCGCCGACGACTACCTCCCCAAGCCTTTCGCGCTGGAGGAACTGCTCGCGCGGATGCGCGCCCTGCTCCGCCGGACCGGCCCGGACGAGGGTGTCGAATCGGCGGCGCTGACGTTCTCCGATCTGACGCTGGACCCGGTGACCCGCGAGGTGACGCGCGGCGACCGGCCGATCAGTCTGACCCGCACCGAGTTCGCGCTGTTGGAGATGCTGATCGCCAACCCGCGCCGGGTGCTGACGCGCAGCCGCATCCTCGAGGAGGTGTGGGGATTCGACTTCCCGACCTCGGGCAACGCCCTGGAGGTGTACGTCGGCTACCTGCGTCGCAAGACCGAGGCCGAGGGCGAACCGCGCCTGATCCACACCGTGCGCGGGGTGGGTTACGTGCTCCGGGAGACACCCCCGTGACGAACGGCCAGCCGATGACCCCCTGGCCGGGCACCCCAGCGCCGGTGCCCGTCACCCGCTCGGTGTCGTTGCGCTGGCGCGTGATGCTGCTCGCCATGTCGATGGTGGTCATGGCGGTGGTGCTGATGGCCTTCGCCGTGTATGCGGTGGTGGCGCGCGCTCTCTACGACGACCTCGACAACCAGTTGCAGAGCCGGGTGAAGCTGCTGATCGAGAGCGGATCGCTGGAGGTGGACCCGGGCAAGGCCATCGAAGGCACCGCCTACTCCGACGTCAACGCCATGCTGGTGATCCCCGGTCAGATGAGATACACCGCGACCCAGACGGGTCAGACCCTGCCGGTGGGGCCTCCGGAGCAGGGTGTGATCGACGGCAAGCTGCGGATGTCGCTGCGCACCGTGGACCAGCAGCGGGTGCTGGCGATCCGGTTGAGCAACGACAGGGCGTTGGTCATCTCCAAGAGTCTGGAGCCGACCAACCAGGTCCTGCGACGGCTGACCACGGTGCTGCTGATCGTCGGCGGGATCGGGGTGGCGGTGGCGGCCATCGCCGGCGGCATGGTCGCCAGTGCCGGGCTGCGGCCCGTCGCCCGGCTGACGCAGGCCGCCGAACGAGTGGCCAGAACCGACGACCTGCGCCCGATCCCGGTGTTCGGCAGCGACGAACTCGCCCGTCTGACCGAGGCTTTCAACATGATGCTGCGCGCGCTCGCCGAGTCGCGCGAGCGGCAGGCCCGGCTGGTCACCGACGCCGGGCACGAATTGCGCACGCCGTTGACCTCCTTGCGCACCAACGTCGAGTTGCTCATGGTGTCCATGGAGCCGGGCAGGCCCCGGCTGCCCGAGCACGAGATGGCCGACCTGCGCGCCGACGTACTCGGCCAGATCGAGGAACTGTCCACTCTGGTGGGCGATCTGGTGGACCTCACCCGCGAGGACGCCGGAGGCGTGATCCACGAGATCGTCGAGATGTCGGAGGTGATCGACCGTTCGCTCGAGCGGGTTCGTCGGCGCCGCAACGACATCGAGTTCGACGTCGCGACCAGCCCGTGGCGGGTCTACGGGGACGCCCCGGGGTTGGCGCGCGCGGTGCTCAACCTTCTCGACAACGCAGCGAAGTGGAGCCCACCGGGTGGGCGGGTCACCGTCAGCCTCCGGCAGATCGACTCGCAGCACGCCGAACTGGTGGTCGCCGATCAGGGGCCGGGGATCCCGCCGATGGAGCGGGGCCTGATCTTCGAGCGGTTCTACCGGTCGGCCTCCGCGCGCGCGATGCCGGGATCCGGTCTGGGACTGGCGATCGTGCAGCAGGTGGTGCTCAAGCACGGCGGCTCGCTACGGGTCGAGGACGCGGTGCCGGGTGGGCAGCCGCCGGGCACCGCGATGCACGTGGTGCTGCCCGGTCGGCCCGCGGTCACCGATACCGAACTGTCATCTGACGAAGTGACGACACGCCGCCACTGACCCTTCCGTGACGCGTGTCACCAGCGAGGATGGTGGGGCAGAAGTCTAGGGGTGCGCCGAGTGTTCTCTAAGTGGATTCTCAGCCCGGGTGGGCACTGTAGGTGTCATCCCTTCGTTGATCCAGGCGAAGACACCTACTTCAGGAAGAGCATCGCAGCGACATGACCGAATACCCGAGGTACCCGCAGAACCCGAACCAGGGACCGCGACCCGGTATGCACGGATCAGTGCCGCCCGGACAGGTGGGGCCCCAGCAGCCCTACGACTGGCGTTATGCGACCGAACAGCAGCGCCAGGCGTTGCGGTCGCAGTATGAGTCCTACCGCAGTGACACCTACCGCAACGACACCTACCGCCATGACCCCTACCGTGGCGCCCCGATGCCGCAGGGCCCCGGGCAGTATCCGCGCCCGGACGGGACGACAACGCCGCACACACCTCGCAAGCGCTCCCGCGGGACGGGTCTGGCCGTCGGAGCCGTCGCTCTGGCGCTGCTGTCCGGCGGGATCGGCGGCGGTGTCGCGATGCTCGTGCACCCCGATCACAGCACCGGCATCAGCGCCACGGGCGCAGCGCCCAGCGTGCCCGCGGCCAGTGTGCCCGCCGGGTCGGTCGAACAGGTTGCGCTGAAGGTCGTGCCGAGCGTGGTCAAGCTCGAGGTGGACCGTGGCCGGGCGTCCGAGGAGGGATCCGGTGTCATCCTGTCGACCGACGGTCTGATCCTGACCAACAACCACGTGGTGGCTGCCGCGCAGGCCGCGTCGTCCGGCGCGGAGACCAAAGTGACCTTCGCCGACGGCAGCAGTGCTCCGTTCACCGTCGTCGGGACGGATCCCGGCAGCGACATCGCGGTGGTGCGCGCCGAGAACGTGTCCGGCCTGACCCCCATCACCGTGGGCTCCTCGGCCGAGCTCAAGGTGGGCCAGGACGTCGTGGCCATTGGATCGCCTCTCGGCTTGGAGGGCACCGTGACCACCGGCATCATCAGCGCCCTGAACCGTCCGGTGGCCGCCGGCGGTGACGCGCAGAACCAGAACACCGTGCTCGACGCCATCCAGACCGACGCCGCGATCAACCCGGGCAACTCCGGCGGCGCGCTGGTCAACATGAACGGCGAACTGGTCGGCATCAACTCGGCGATCGCGACTCTGGGCGCGGACGCCGGCGGTGCGCAGGGCGGCTCGATCGGGCTGGGCTTCGCCATCCCGGTCGATCAGGCCAAGCGCATCGCCGACGAACTGATCCAGACCGGCACCGCGTCGCGCGCCTCGCTGGGCGTGCAGGTGGGCAATGACGCCGGCATCGACGGCGCCAAGATCGTCGAGGTCACCTCCGGCGGCGCCGCCTCGGCGGCAGGTCTGCCCAATGGCGTCGTGGTCACCAAGCTCGACGACCGGGTCATCGGAAGCGCCGACGCGTTGGTCGCGGCGGTGCGGTCGAAAGCCCCCGGCGACACCGTCACGCTGACCTACGTCGACCCGTCCGGCCGCTCCCAGACCGTGCAGGTCACCCTCGGCAGGGCAGCCCAGTGACGCTGTCCGCCGATCCGGCCGACCGCCTGCTCCGTGTGGCTGCGCCGCTGTCCGGGCCGAGATATACGGTTGTGCCCATGGAACAGGCTCATACGTTGGTCGGCCGGGCCCTGGTCATCGTCGTCGATGACCGCACCGCCCACGGTGATGAAGAGGACCACAGTGGTCCGTTGGTCACGGAGTTGCTCGGCGAGGCCGGGTTCATGGTCGACGGAGTCGTCGTGGTCTCCTCGGATGAGGTCGAGATCCGCAATGCCTTGAACACCGCGGTCATCGGCGGCGTCGACCTGGTGGTGTCGGTCGGAGGGACGGGCGTGACACCGCGTGACGTCACCCCCGAGGCCACCCGCGACCTTCTCGACCGCGAGTTGCTGGGCATCTCCGAAGCGCTGCGCGCGTCCGGGTTGTCGGCGGGCATCGTCGACGCCGGCGTGTCTCGCGGACTGGCCGGTATCTCCGGCAGCACCCTGGTCGTGAACCTCGCGGGTTCACGTGCGGCGGTGCGCGACGGGATGGCCACCCTCGGACCGCTGGCCGCGCAGGTCATCGCGCAGCTATCCAGTTTGGAGATCTAATCGAGTACCACTCGCTGAAGGTATGGTGGGAGGAAGCCGCGTCGGCTTCCTCCCATCCGTTTGTCTAGGACCTGTGAAGTCGACTCCCTCACCTGCGAAGTTACGAGCAGGTGAACTCCAATCCGGATCTTGTTGTGATGTTCGTCACAGGAATGTGGAGTCGTGTCGGAACCTTCGAAGCACTCGCGAATTGCAGTTAACAACATCTTCGGGGATTCGCTGCCGGAGACGACGAGCGACGAGCGCGACCCCGCGGCGCCGGACGGCGAGGACGGTCACGAGCGGTGGCTGCGGGACAACGTCCCGCCGCACCATGACTGACCTGTGAGTTCGCAAAAAACCTCGTCAGTATCTCCAGTAACACTCGAGACTTCGTTTCCGAATACTCAGATGCGGGGTCAAGATCAGCGACGGTTTCTTCGGCCACTCCCCGTCGTCGCGTGGAGGGGGTTCGGCCAGCTGCCGGGGAGACGTCAGCAAACGACATGCAATTCGTGGAGTCGTCCGACACCACCGCCTCTACGCGTTGCCGGTCCGAAGCCTCCCCGTTATGTTCCTCGTGTCAACGATGAGTGATTCGTAAGAACGGCATGTGGGTCTTCTAATTCCGCTCACATGTTCGCCTTGCGAAGTGTGTGGTGTAGCGGTAGAGCCAGGCACGGACAATCGGTGCCCCGCCCGGGGGTTCCGACCTAGACAACAAGGGAGATCATGAAGGCAATCAGTCGGGTGCTGATCGCGATGGTCGCATCCATCGCGGCTTTGTTCGTGAGCACTGGCACCTCTCACGCCGGGCTGGACAATGAGCTGAGCTTGGTCGACGGCCAGGGTCGGACGTTGACGATCCAGCAGTGGGACACGTTCCTCAATGGCGTCTTTCCCCTCGACCGCAACCGCCTGACCCGCGAGTGGTTCCACTCCGGCAAGGCGACCTACATCGTGGCCGGTGAAGGTGCGGACGACTTCGAGGGCACCATGGAGCTCGGCTACCAGGTCGGCTTCCCGTGGTCGCTGGGCGTCGGCATCAACTTCAGCTACACCACCCCCAACATCGCGTTCGACGGTTACGGCCTGGACTTCGCGGACCCGCTGCTGGGCTTCGGCGACAGCATCGTGACCCCGCCGCTGTTCCCGGGTGTCTCGATCTCGGCTGACCTGGGCAACGGCCCCGGCATCCAGGAGGTCGCGACCTTCTCCGTGGACGTCGAGGGCCCCGGTGGCTCGGTCGCCGTCTCCAACGCGCATGGCACCGTCACCGGTGCTGCCGGCGGTGTGCTGCTGCGTCCGTTCGCGCGGCTGATCTCGTCGACCGGTGACAGCGTCACCACCTACGGCGAACCGTGGAACATGAACTGATCACGTGATCGCTTTCGCGTTAGCCCTCGGCATCTGCCGGGGGCTAACGCCTTTTCGGGGACAAACTGTGAGGTCACTTCCAAGGTGATGAAGACATCCTGGAGTACTCGCCGCGGCTCTCCGTTGGCCGCGACCTGCGGCTGATCTCCCCGTTCCGGTGGCAGTGGCGCCGCCCTGATTCCCGCTCGACCCGAACCAGCCCTCGGCATCTGCCGAGGGCTGGCGGCATTTTCCGGACAAGCTGTGTGACCACTTGGAGAGAAATGACGACATTCTGTAGGGCATTGACGACGCTGCTGCTGGCCATCTCGGCGGTGTTCGTGAGCGCAGGCACGTCCCACGCCGGACTCGACAACGAGCTGAGCCTGGTCGACGGACGGGGACGCACGCTGACGATCCAGCAGTGGGACACCTACCTCAACGGTGTCTTTCCGCTCGACCGCAACCGGCTGACCCGGGAGTGGTTCCACTCCGGAAAAGCGACCTACACCGTCAGCGGTGAGGGCGCCGAGGATTTCGAGGGCGCCCTGGAGCTGGGCTACCAGGTGGGCTTCCCTTGGTCGCTCGGGGTGGGCATCAATTTCAGCTACACCACCCCGAACATCGCCTACGACGGTTTCGGCTTCGGGCCCCAAGATGACGACCCGTTCCTCGGCCTTGGAGACAGCCTCGTGACCCCGCCGCTGCTGCCGGGGGTGTCCATCGCGGCCGACCTGGGAAACGGCCCCGGCATCCAAGAGGTCGCGACGTTCTCCGTGGACGTCACCGGACCCGGGGGATCGGTCGCGGTGTCCAACGCGCACGGCACGGTCACCGGCGCTGCCGGCGGTGTGCTGCTGCGTCCCTACGCCCGGCTCATCTCGGCGGCCGGTGACAGCGTCACCACCTACGGCGAACCGTGGAACATGAACTGACACTTGACCATGGGCCACGGTGGCCGGTCGACATGAACAAGATCGGCAAGTGTGTCTACCGGAAGCCGGAGATCTGAGAAGCTCTTTGTTCCATGAGCGCGATCACCCGGATCCTCACGGCGGTCGCCGGCGCCTGCGCAGCGCTGTTCGCCGGTTCGGGTACCTCGCACGCCGAGTTCGACGACGCCGTCAGCCTGGTCGACGGTCTCGGCCGGACCCTGACGGTGCAACAGTGGGACACGTTCCTCGACGGGGTGTCGCCGCTGGATCGCAACCGGCTGACCCGCGAATGGTTCCACTCCGGTCGCGCCGCGTACCTGGTGATCGGCGACGGCGCCCACGAGTTCACCGGCACCCTCGAGCTCGGGTACCAAGTGGGCTTCCCGTGGGCGCTGGGCACCGCGGTCGACTTCGCGTACTCCTCGCCCAACATCACTTTCGGCGGCTGGGGGATCGATGACAACCTCGCCGACCGCATCTACACGCCACCGCTGATCCCGGCCGTGTCGATTTCGGTGGACCTGGGCAACGGGCCCGGAGTCCTCGAAGCGGCGACGATCTCGGTCGAGGTCGGCGGGCCGGGTGGCACCGTGGCGATCTCCAACGCGCACGGCGCCATCACCGGCGCGGCCGGCGGGGTGGTGCTGCGCCCCTTCGCGCGGCTGGTCTCCTCCGCCGGCGACAGCCTCACGACCTACGGCAAGGCGTGGACGATGAGCTGACCGGTCAGGTGGGCCGGTCACTCGGGTGTGGCGTGGCGGCCCTCCCGGCCTTCTCCTGGCTCTCCACCCCGCAGTGCCGCAGCGGCGTCACCGTTGGCGCCGGTGCGCAGCAGATCGCGGATCTCGGTCAGGAGGGTCAGTTCGGTCTCGGTCGACTCGACCTTCACATCGCGCTCCCTGAGCTTCTTGAACGGCACCACGATCACGAAGTAGATGACCGCCGCCACGATGAGGAAGTTGATGGCCGCCGACAGCACCGCGTTCAGGTCGACGAACTGTTCGCCGCCCAACGGGATCCGCAAGATGCCGTACTCCGCTTCCGGGCCGGCTCCGATCCGGTCGACCAGCGGTTGGATCACGTTCTCGGTGAAGGCGGTGACCAAGCCGGTGAATGCCGCGCCGATGACCACCGCGACGGCCAGGTCGATCACATTTCCGCGGGAGATGAACTCCTTGAAGCCCTTCAGCATGGCGCGAGCCTTTCTCGTCCGTGTCACTTCTCGTCCGTGTGAATGCCAGGCCGGGATGCCGGGACATCTCGAACGTTAGCGCCTGGATATCCGGTTACCGATGAAGTCGGTCAAGCCGAGCGGCCCTTGTCGCCGACGCTTGGTGACGCGGGCGAAAACACGTCGGAACCGGGTTCGGGAGACGTCCGTTTCGCCACCGCCGACCCGGCCGGGCGCCGGGATCGCTTAACACTGTCTTAACACCGGTTGAACTGGGGTCTTGGTGATGTGAGGGAACGCGAACTAATCGCGCGGCGCTGTGAATTCACTGCTAGTCTGTTGAAGCCTGAATATGCCACGAGGACGCGCGCGTCCTCACTGATAAAAGGGGAACGCTGATGGCCGGATACGCCAGAGCCCTCACTCGCAGTTCGAAGAAGCTGGGTCTGGTGGGCTTGGGCTCATTCGCCGCCGCCGCCGCCATGGTCGGCCTGGGCAGCGGTACGGCCAACGCCGAGGTCGACGAGGTCGGCCCGAGCCCGGTCGTGACGAGCCGTCAGGCCTCGGAGAACTCGGTCATCCGGATCAATGACTACGGCGTGGCCCGCGGCATCTCGGAGGCACGGCTCGGGGACGCCGGTATCGTCAGCGCCTTCGGCGAGGTTCGCGACAGCGTGAAGGCCGTGGTTGGCGGCACCGCCTCGGCGTTCGAGGGTGAGTACCCGGTCGGCCCCGCCATCGGCGACTGGTGATCTGACCTCAAACTTCTGCTGCCGCCCCCGGAATGCCGGGGGCGGCAGTGTTTTTCGTCAATGCAGTGGTTTCGGCAGCCCAAGGTTTTCTTCAGCCCAAGGTTTTCGTTCAGCCCAGGGTTTTCGTCAGTGCGGTGTTTTCCTCAGTGCAAGGTGACCCCGATGGCGTCGACCAGGGCTGCCGCCGCCACGGTCCTGGCGGCCGTGGCGGGCAACGCCACCAGCACGACCCGGTTGCCGCTGCCGCCGACCAGGCCGCTCGTCTCGGCCGACACCAGCACGACGATCGCGCCGGTGGCGATCAGTCTGGGCTCGGTGTCGGCCTCCGCTGCAGCGGCAACCACATCGATGACGTCTCCCGGCCGGAGAAGATCCAGCACCGCTGCATCGGCCAACGTCAACGGCACGATCCTCGCGTCGGGCCCCGCTGCGGCGTCGGCCAGGTGTGGACCCAGCAATCGCACATCGGTGAGCACCTCGCCGCGACGCACCGGCCCCGCCAGCGTGGCCCCGGCGGTCGCGTCGAGATCGGCGACCGATCCGTCGGGAACCACGTCCGCGTTGCGCTTCTCGACCACGACATCGGCCGCAGTCAGCTGGGTGCCCGGAGTCAGATCCCGGCCGGCGACGAGGACATCGGTTTGCCGGCCGCCCGGATCGTCACGCAGTGCTGCGACCGATGCCAGAACGACGAGGGCGGCCGCGAGGACTCGCCGAGCGGCTGTCGTACGAGCCCAGTCGGGCCGCAGCGCTCGACTCAGTCGGTGCAGCGGCGACGGGTTCAGTGAGTCCCCCACGCAGTCACGCTAGAGCGCGATGTCTCGTCGCGTCTGCCCCCGAGGGGGCGGCTGTGGATAACTCGGGTCAGCTGGATGCGGCTGCGGCGGGGGCCGAGGAGCTGCTCGACGACGTGCTGGACGATGAGCTGCCCGCCGACGTGGTGGACGAGCTGCTCGACGACGAGTCCGACGAACTCGACGAGGAGCTCGACGACTCGGAGCTGCCGCCCGAGCTGCTGGAGCTCTTCTTCTTGGAGTCTTCGCGGCTGTCGGTGCGGTAGAAGCCGCTGCCCTTGAAGACGACGCCGACCTTGCCGAACAGCTTGCGCAGCCGTCCGCTGCACTGCGGGCATTCGGTCAGCGCATCATCGGTGAAGGCCTGCACCTGATCGAACTTGTTGTCGCATTCGGTACATGCATAGGAATAGGTAGGCACGAAAACCTCCGAGACAGTCAAACTTGTTAGCACTCTACCTGCTTAAGTGCTAGAACCGCCAGGCGGGCCGGGTGATTCCCTGAGTTCCACCAGCCCCCGGCGCGGTGTCAGCGCATGGGTCATCGGCACGTCGTGCGGTTCGGCGGGCAACCGCTCCAGGATCTCGTCGTCGCGGACCACTGCGACCAACGCGGCCGCCGGGTCGGCCAGCGCCAGCGTGCGGTCGTAGAAGCCGGCGCCCCGGCCCAGCCGTGCGCCGTGCCGGTCCACCGCCAGCGCAGGCACCAGGATCAGGGTCGCCGCGCGGACCGCGGCGTCGGTCAGCCATGGCGGCGGCGGTTCCTGTAGGCCGAAGGGTGCCTCGACCAGCTCGCCGCGGCGGTAGCGGCCCCACTCCAACGGCTGCGGCACGTCCCCGGCGTCGCGTCGGGCCACCGGCAGCAACACCACGGCGCCGCGGTCGACCAGCACGTCGATCAGCTCCAGCGATCCCGGCTCGGACCCCACCGGAACATAGCCACACACCGTCTCGCCGGGCCGCGCCAACGCCGCGGCGTGCCGGGCCAGATCACGCGCCTCCCGCTCGCGCTCAGCGGCATCGAGCCGCCGCCTGGCAGCCAGGATTCTGCTGCGTAGCTGTGATTTTGTCGCTTGCACTGCGTAGTCCTCGACAGGTCGGGTAAGGAGAGAACAACAGACGCAGAGAGGTTAGTGTGTGAACGATGAATCGGCCTGAAGTTCCTATTCCGCACACCGCGGTCGTGCCCGCTGCCGGGCTGGGAACCCGTTTCCTGCCCGCCACCAAGACGGTGCCCAAAGAGTTGCTGCCGGTGGTGGACACGCCCGGTATCGAACTGGTGGCCGCCGAAGCCGCCGAAGC
>CAXEZH010000184.1:0-6044 GCA_964000695.1 uncultured Mycolicibacterium sp.
ACCCACACCCGTCAATTCCATGTGTCCACTCATACCGTGCGGGCACCCCGGGGCGCTACGGTCGGGGGCATGGGTTTCGATCGCGGCGATGTCGCTCGCGCATTCTCCGAGCACCGCTTCGACGAGGCGCTGCCGCATCTCGCCAGGGATGTGAAGTGGACGATCGTCGGCTACATGGTGCTCGAGGGCGCTGACGCGGTGGCGCGCACGTGTCGGGACACGGCAGAAGGACTCGAAGGCATCCGGCGTGAGTTCAGCCGGTGTGTGACTGCTGTCGGGTCCGATGCGGTGGCTGTCGACACCGTGGTGCGGTACGTGCGTCCGGACGGGATGACCGCGGTGGCGAGCTGCGCCATCTACGAGTTCACCGGCGAGCAGATCACGGCGATCACGTCGTACGCCGTGGAGATCGATCCGGAGGACACGGGGGCGCAGCCCCCCGGATAGCGCCGGGGCGCAGCCCCCCGGATAGCGCCGGGGCGCAGCCCCCCGGATAGCGCCGGGGTGCAGCCGGTCAGGTAGCGCGCCACGTCGCCGTCGGTTGTGCCAGGATGTCCGGCATGCCGATGCGTGAGTTAGGGAAGGCTAGCCATATATCTGGGGCATTGTGGAGCTGACCGGCGCCACGGAACCGACGCCCGAGCCCATCGCGATCATCGGTATCGGATGCCGCCTCGGCGGCGCGGTCCGCACCCCGGCGGAGTTCTGGTCGTTCCTGTTAACCGGTGGCAGTGCGGTTCGGCAGGTCCCGGCGCAGCGGTGGGCGCCCTATTTGGACCGCGATCCGCGCAACGCCGCGGTGCTGGCCGAGACCACCCGGTGGGGCACCTTCCTCGAGGACCTCGACTGCTTCGACGCCGAGTTCTTCGGGGTGTCCCCCCGCGAAGCGGAGCTGATGGATCCCCAGCAGCGCCTCGCGTTGGAAGTGTCGTGGGAGGCGCTGGAGCACGCCGGCATCGGCCCCCGGTCGCTGGCCGGCAGCGACACCGCGGTGCTGATGGGCGTGAACTCCGACGACTACGGCAAGCTGCTCATGGAGGATCTCGCCGGGATCGAGGCCTGGACGGGTATCGGCACGTCACTGTGCGGGGTGGCCAACCGTGTCTCGCACCTTCTCGACCTTCGCGGGCCCAGCGTGGCCCTGGACGCCGCGTGTGCAGCGTCCCTGGTCGCCGTGCACCAGGCCTGCCAACTGCTCCGCGACGGGGAGACGTCGCTTGCCCTGGCCGGTGGCGTCAGCGCGTTGATCGGACCGGGGCTGACCCGCGTACTCGATGTCGCGGGTGCCACTGCGCCGGACGGGCGCTGCAAGACCTTCGACGCGTCTGCCGACGGTTACGGGCGTGGCGAGGGCGCAGGCGTGGTGGTGCTCAAGCGTCTCGCCGAGGCGCGGCGAGACGGTGACCGCGTGCTGGCGGTGATTCGCGGCGGCGCAGTCGCTCAGGACGGCCGCACCGTCGGCATCATGTCGCCCAACGGAGAGGCGCAGGCGGACCTGTTCCGGCTGGCCTGCCGGGTGTCGGGGGTGGCCCCGCGCAGTGTCGGCTATGTCGAAGCCCACGGCACCGGAACTCCGACCGGCGATCCGGTCGAGGTCGCCGCGCTCGCCTCGGTTTACGGCGCCGGCCGTGGCGGCGAGCGCTGCCCCATCGGATCGGTGAAGCCCAGCACCGGGCACCTCGAAGGCGGCGCGGGAGTCGTCGGACTGATCAAGGCCGCCCTCGCGCTGCACCACCGGGTGCTCCCGCCCACGGCAGGGGTACGCACGTTGACCCCGCAAGTCGACTGGGAAGCCAGTGGCCTGCGGGTGCCCACCGAGGCCGAAGAGTGGCTGCCGGGGGACGGGCCCCGGCGCGCGGCGGTATGCAGCTACGGCTACGGCGGAACGATCGCGCACGTTCTGCTCGAGGAGGGCCCCGGCTGCGATACCGCATCCGGCGTCGAGACAGCTTCCCCCGCAGCGGCGTTCATCCCGCTGTCGGCGCGTTCGGAGTCGCGGCTCACCGCCCAGGCCGCTCGGCTTGCCCAGCACCTGCGCGACGCGTCTTTCTCCGTAGACCGGGGGGCGGCCACGATGTGGACCCGCCGTTCGCCCGAGCCGGTGCGCGGCGCGGTGGTCACCGACGGCCTTGCCGCGGGAGGCCGGGGAAGCGCCGTCGTGGCCACACTGGACGCGCTGGCCGCTCAGGTGCGAGATCCACGCGTCGTGACCGGCTCGGTGGTCGAAGGCGCACAGGACGGTGCGGTGTGGGTGTTCAGCGGTCACGGTTCGCACTGGGCCGGCATGGGGCGTGAACTCCTCGCAACCGAGCCGGCTTTCGCCGCCGTGATCGACGAGGTCGACGGCGTCTTCCGCGCCGAGCTCGGCTTCTCGGCACGCGAGTCGCTGACCAGCGAGCAGCTTGGTGGCACGGATCAGGTCCAGGCTCTGACCTTCGCCGTCCAGGTGGGGCTTGCCGCCGTGCTGCGGGAGCGGGGCGTGACGCCGGCCGCGGTCATCGGGCACTCGGTCGGCGAGGTCGCCGCTTGCGTGGAGGCGGGCGTGTTCGATCTTTCGCACGGCGCCGCGGTCGCGTGCTTCCGTGCGCGCGGGTTCCGGTCGGTGGCGGGCGACGGCGCGATGGCGCTGGTGAGGCTGTCGTTCGACGAGGCTCAGCGCCGGCTGGCAGGACGGTCGGACGTGGTTGCGGCCATCAGCGCGTCTCCGGAATCCACCGTCGTGTCGGGCACCGTCGACGCTGTCGACGAGGTGGTGGCAGCGTGGTCGGCCGCAGGCGTGATGGTGCGCCGGGTCAACACCGACGTGGCCTTCCACAGTCCGGCGATGGACGCGCTGACCGGTGAGTTGGCTCGGTTGGTCGGTCGCCTGCCGGCGCCGGGTCCCGCGAAGGTTCCGCTGTACACGACCGCACTGGCCGATAGCCGGTCGAGCGCGCCGCGTGGCGCCGACTACTGGGCGACCAATCTGCGGGGCCGGGTTCGGTTTGCCGAGGCTGTCCAGGCCTCGGCTGAGGACGGCCACCGGCTGTTCCTGGAGGTCTCGGCACACCCGGTGGTGTCGCATTCGATCGCCGAGACGCTGGTGCACCACGGCTACCAGGAGCACGCAGTGGTACCGGTGCTGCGCCGCGATCAGCCCGAGCGCAGGGCGATCGGCGCGGCCGTCGCCGCGCTGTACTGTCACGGCGCGCCCGTCGAGCATGACTTCACCAAGACGGCGGCGTGGGCCGCCGACCTGCCCGGCACCGTGTGGCAGCACCGTCGGTTCTGGCGCACCCCGACGGCGCCGCCGGGCACCACCGCACTGCACGACGTCGCCGCCCACACGCTGCTCGGCGGATGCATCGAGGTGTCGGGTCCGGTCCCGACCCGGGTGTGGCAGACGCGGCTGGACATGGGGAACCGGCCCTATCCCGGTGATCATCCGGTGCAGGGCACTGAGATCGTGCCGGCTGCGGTGCTGCTGAACACGTTTCTCACCGCTGCCGGAGGCGGCGAGACGGGCACCGCTGCCGGAGGCGGCGAGACGGGCATCGCTGCCGGAGGCGGCGAGACGGGCACCGCTGCCGCAAACGGTGCGGGTCAAGGTTGCGGGCTCACCGACGTGCGGTTGCGTACACCGGTTCCCCCGGGTCGCACGCGCGACATCCAGGTCATTCTTCAGGACGGCACGCTGCGTCTGTCGTCGCGACTTGTCGGGGAGCGGGTGGATAACTCAGCCGACGGATGGCTGACCCACAGCAGCGCCGTCGTCGCCCCCGCCGAAGCAGAATCTGCCTGCACGCCGGTCAGCGTGATCGATATCGAGACATTTGTTGTTGATGCAGAACGACTTCCGAGTACCCAGGTGGTCGAAACGCTGGCCTCAGTCGGCGTCGCGGCGATGGGCTTCGGCTGGCAGGTCCTCGACCTCTACCGGCGCGACGGGCAGCTCCTGGCGTGGGTGTCCGCCGAGCCCGACGGCTCTGCACCGGCCACCTGGGCCGGGTTGGTCGATGCGGTCACGTCGACGGCGTGCACGGTGTTCGACGGTCCGCCGCGCTTGCGGATGCCGGCGCGAATCGAGCGGGTCCATGTCGCGGGCACTCCACCCGCGGTGGCGGTGCTGCATGTGCAGCACCTGGGCGGCACGACGGTCGATGTCGCGATCGCCGACGAGGCGGGGGCTGTGCACGCCGTCCTCGCCGGGATGACGTTCGAGGAACTCGAGAACTCCGCCAGCGGCGGCCCGGGGCAGGTGCTGCATGAAATCGACTGGGAACCAGTTGAACTCAGCGGAAAGGACAGGCCTGCCGAGGTTGTCCTGGTCGGCGGGCGGTGGGACGACGTCGCCGCGATACGTAGCGATCTCGCCGCGGCCGGCGTCCGGCACAGCGTCTGCGCCGAGCCTGGGGAGATCGGCGGCGAGCTCACCGAGGGATCGGCGGTGCTGGTGGTGCCCGATGCCGAGGGTACCGCGCAAGCCGCCGCCGAGTTGGTGCTTGCGACACTGAAGCGTCTGCACGCCAACGGCTCTGCGGCTCGGCTGTGGGTGCTGACCAAGGGCGTGCTGGAGGGGCGCTCCCTTGGGCACGCGCCACTGTGGGGGCTGGCCCGGGTGGCCGCGGCCGAACATCCGCAGCTGTGGGGCGGGGTACTCGACGTCGCGGCTGGCTGCGGGCGCGACCCGCTACCGCTGAGTGTGATGGCAGCGCTGCCCGGGCACGGCGTGGTCGCCGTACGTGACGGCATAGCGTCGATCGCTCGACTGCGCCATGCCCGCACTGGGTCACGCGCTCCGATGACGTGCACCGCAGGCGGCACCTACCTGATCACCGGGGGTACCGGTGCGCTCGGCCTGTTGATGGCGCAGCGGCTGGCCGACCTCGGTGCCCGCCGGCTGGTGTTGCTGTCCCGCTCGGGCATGCCGCCACGAACCTCATGGGCTGCACTGGCAGATTCGGAGGTGGTCGACACGGTGACGGCACTCGAAGACCGGGGGGTCTCGGTGCACGTCGCCGCGATCGACATCGGTGCTGCCGAGGCGGGCGGTCGACTGAGGGAGATGCTTGCAGGGTTGCCGGCAGTACGCGGCGTGGTCCATGCGGCCGGTGTGGAAGCCGGTGTCCTGCTGTCCGATACCACTGACGAGCAGCTTCGTACGGCGATGCGCCCCAAGGTCGACGGGTCACTGGTGCTGCACGAGTTGTTCCCGCCGGGGCAGCTGGACTGGATGGTGCTCTACTCGTCGTGTGGTTACCTGGCGGGTTTTCCGGGGCAGGGCGCGTATGCCTGCGCCAACGCGTTTCTCGATGCGCTGGCGCGCCACCGGCAGGGCTTGGGTGACCGCACCGTCAGCGTCGCGTGGACTGCGTGGCGTGGCAGGGGGATGGGGTCGACTTCGGAATATGTCGCCGCACAGCTCGAAGGTCTGGGCATGGGCGCGATCGATTCCGACGAGGCGTTCCGGGCGCTCGATACGGCGATGCGCGGCGACGAACCGAACGTCGTTGTCCTGCCGGTACTCCCGGCGGCGGCCTCGGTGCCGATATTGGCCGGGGTGGCACCGGTTGGGCAGAGCGAGGACGCTTCGGCAGGCCCGGTCGATCGCGGCGACGCCGATGTGGACGAGTGGGTGGCACAGCAGGTCGTCGAGGCGGTCGCCACCGAGCTGGGCCTGCCCGAGGATGACGTCGATCCCCGCGTTCCTCTGGTCGAGACCGGCGTCGACTCGATCATGACGGTCTCGCTGCGCCGTGCGCTGGAAAAGCGCACCGGACTCGCGCTTCCACCGACCCTACTGTGGGAGCACCCGACCGCTGCGGCGGTGACAGCTCGGATAATCGAGCTGCTTGCGCCGCAGGATGACTCGCCGGTTGGTCGGCGAGAGGTTGAGGTCTCTTGAGCTAGGGAACGTCCTCGTCGCCGCTTCCGGCTTTCCCGTCTTTGCTTTCGGAGTCTTCGTCGGGGATGAGGTAGCGCTCGGGGTGGTGGTAGTTGTTGATGCGGGTTTGGCCTGTGTCGAGGGCTGGGGGTGGGTGCCATTCGGTGCGGCCGTCGGGGCG
>CAXEZH010000185.1:0-8236 GCA_964000695.1 uncultured Mycolicibacterium sp.
CGCCCGCCGCTGCGGCGCCGACACCCGAGGCGACCACACCCGGCGGAAGCGCTGTCCCCTGGCCCGGGCTGGCAGGTGGAGCTGGCGGCGGCGCGGGCGGCGGTGCGCCCGCCGCAGCTGGCGCGACCTGCCTGGGCTGCAAATCAGAGTTGAACGGAGGCAGCGGGCCAGCCGGAGCGGCCGCTGGCGGCATCATCGGCGCACCCATCGACCCCATGTGGCCGGCCGGAACACTCGCCGCCGACCCTGGCGACGCGACGTGCGCAGGCCCGCCAGCCGCCGACACCGGCGCGGGACCGGCCGAGACCGGCGTACTCGACGCACCCGTAGTCGAACTCAGGGGCTGCGCCGGAGGAGGAGCAACAGGCGGCGGCAACACCGAGCCCGTACCTAAGCCCGCATTGAACCCGCGGGAAAAGTCAGACGAGGTAGCCGCCCCCGGTGCGCCACCACCACCCGCAGCTGCAGACGGAAGACCGCCCGCCGCCGGCGACACAGAAGACGGCAGCGACGACGACAGCCCCGCATTGGAAGACAACGAACTAGGCGACAGACCACCGGTCCCCGCCGACGACAACCCGCTCGCAGACGGCGGCTTAAACCCACTCCCGATCGAACCTAGCGGCGATGACCCGCCGCCTCCGCTCCCGGTCATCGCGGGCGGCGGCGCGGTTGGAACAGCGCTCGGCGAAGAGCCGAATAGCTCCGGCCGCCCATCGGCAAGCGGCCCGTTTTTCATAGGATCAGCTGCACCGTCGCCCGGGGTCTCGACGCCATCCTTGCCTGCTGATCCAGTTTCTCCCGGAGTCTGGCCGGGCACGGGACTTTCGCCCGCTTGGCTATCTGAGCCCGGGCTGGGGTTGCCTTCAGGCCGGTCGGCGCCTGGTGTTCCATTCGATCCGCTGAAATTTTCAGGCCGGTCGCTTGGAGTAGAAGGCGGCGTGCCGCCCGAGCCAGTGGGATTGTCGAGGGCCTGGACGTTGTCGCCGTTGCCGCCTTGGGTGGTGTGATCGGCTGGTGTGATCTGGCCGCCGCTGGGCAGCTGGCTTGAGGGGGTGCCGCCGATGTTGGCGGCGAGCTCTGCGATAGACGCGGCTGTGTCAGTCCCTACAGCCAGTGCTTCCCCTTGCGCTGCGGTGATGACGGCTTCGATTGCTGCGTAGATGGCGGCCATTGCCGCGCCAGCGCCTAACGGCGAGCCCGCCAAAGCCTGAAGTTGCTGCTTGAGCCGTTCGATCTCCTCATGTGCTTTGCGGTCGATCTCTTCGAGCCGGCCCCGGGCATGCCAGATCAGCTCAGCTGTTTCTTTGACGGCCTTGGCCATCTCGCCGTAGAGGTCCGAGTGATTGATCACCGTCTGCGCCGTGCGATACGAGCGCTCACACATCGCGTCGATCATCTGCCCGGAATTGGAACCGCCGAGGTCATCGGCTGCGCGACGGATCGCCGCTGCCGACATGCTCAGATCGGCACTTTTCTTACTCAGCGCGCTCGCGGTGTCCGACCACGACTCCGGCGACGTCGACGGCCAGGACCCGCCCAGAATGCGCATTGAGTACGGCCGTGTCGGCATCCCCGGGCCTGTGGCAACTGCTGCTGAAGCCGGCATCAGCTAGTCCCCCCCATCAGCTACCAGCCAGCACCGAGCGAATCGCAGATGGATTGCGGACCGCCATAGGCAATGAGGCTGTCGGTCCAGGCCGCGCTGTCATAGGACTTTTCTGGCCCTGGCTCTATGTTGTTGACCAGCAGCCACAGGTCATCAATATGGCGCTCCAAAGTGCGGGTAAATCGCGGCTGAACTCCCGGATGCTCCTTCATCGCCACCTCGACGCGGGCCACCCAGTCCTCAGTGTCACTTATGAATTTGGGGAGAGCTCCGTCCCTTGCAGGTGTTCCGGGCTGGCCAAGGGCGAACCACGCTTTGGCGGTGGTGCTGTACTCACTCATCAGCGGTCCGATGGCTGCGCAGAGTGCGCGGTCGGCCTGCTCAGTGGACGCGGGGCTAGATGACGCGGCCGGGTCTCCAGCAGATGGAGCGGCGTTGTTCGAGTCGTTGCTGTCGACGCGGGTTGTCAGGGCCACTACCAGCGCGGATGCCGCCAGAACCACAGCGAGGATGATGCCCGCGGCGGCGAGTGCCGTCCGCAGGCGTCCCGGGCGTCGGGGCTGCAACACCGGTGGAGGCGCCGGCGGGCCGTAGCCGGATGGGCCGGGGCCAGGAGGCGGCCCATAGGGGCCACCGTTCGGCGGCGGCACATATGCTTGGGTTTTCCCGCCCGCTGTCATACCTCCAGGGTAAACGGCCCCGGTGGGGTCTGGCACCGCCAAATTAGGCCCCGATCCGCTCGGCACCTCCCTGTCAACACATGTTCGCGGCCTTTCACAGGTTGGCTGCCTACAGCTACCCCGGATCTGTAGCGGACCCGCGCGGCACCTCAACGAGCCGCTGCGATGGCGCAGCATCGCGCCGCCGAATTTTGTGCACGGAGGGGCGTGGGCGCTGCGGTAGCGTTCGTGGTGTTCCGGTCGCGCCCCCCGAGGTCGGAACCGGAAGGGCCCGACTCCTCCCACCCTTGGTCGGGCCCTTCCACTTAAAACTTTCGAACGGCATTTGTTGCCAATACTTCTCGCGATCACAGTCAGTCTGCCTGCCCCAGACCGTGCCCCGTGCGTTAGTCAATCAGCGCGGGGTTTTGGCTATAGGCCCGCCAAGGCCGATCTGAAAAACTCGGTTCTGACTCAGCGCTTTTCGGAGCTAGACCTGCGGATCAGATGTCGGTAATGCTGTAGTGGTCCCAGAACTCTTTGCGGGACAGCATCATTGCCTCGTTCGCGGCGGCGAACAGATCGTTGAGCTTCTTTTCCAACGCCAAGTTGGTCAGCGATGTGCGGGCAGCCTCGTGGATGAACAGTTCGAGGAGCCGGCCGTCGTCACCGAGGGTGAACCGCACATAGCCATCGGGGTCTTCGACCTCGGTGCGCAGCGCCCCGAGCTGGGCGATCATCTTGTCGAGACGCTCCAGGGTCGCGGCCTGTTCCGCTTCGGAAAACTTGACCTTTTCCTCGTCGCCGAGATCGTCGAACCCCACGCCGCCCAACATTAGGCGCCGTCCTTCGGTGCGACGGTCGTGATACGGCGAATCAGCGGAGCGCTACTGCGCTGAGGTGCGTCGTCGTTGGGCGGCGGGTCGTCGTCCTTGCGGTCCGGTGCGGTTGTCGACACTGCGATCCGGTCAGCAGTCACCTTGCCGGTCACCGATTCTGTGTGCGGACGATCTTTGCCCACAACCTGTTTGGGCTTTGCATTGCGCTCGTCGGCCCCGCCGCCTTGGCCTGCACCCCCTGGCATGCCGGCCATCGGCATGCCTCCCATCGGCATCATGCCGCCGCCCGGGCCCATCGTGGGGCTCACCGGCGGAGGCAGCGACCCACCGGTGGGCAAGGTCGGCGGGGTGGGGTTGGGGCCCGTGGAGGGCATCACCGGCGGCGTCGACGGTGCCCCGCCGGAGGCTGGCGACGTCATGCCACCCCCGCCCCCTCCGCCGCCGAAGCCGCTCATGTCATCGAGCGGCGCATCGTCTAGGCCCAGGTCCTCGGTGCCGATGTCGTCGAGCTCGGGTTGCATCAACCCCGACAGCCCTTGAGTAGCCGCACCCATCGCCTGCGTTCCGGCCTGAATCAGCGATTCGGGCGCCTTCATCATCGATGACATCGCGCCGCCCAGTAGTCCCCCGGCCGCCCCGAGAACCGTGGGGATCATGCTGGGAAGCATCGAGGCCAGCTGACCGGCCATATCCTGTGACCCGGGCTCTCCCGGCGTCGCTTCGCCCGGCAGACCCGTTCCTTCCCCCGCAGCGGCCGCGGCAGCCGCCTCGCCGGCGGGAACGTCGGGGATACCGTCGCCGTCCAGATCAACCTCACCGGCGGTGGTGGCTTCTGTGCTGGCGTAGTAGCCGCCGAAGCCTTGCGCGGTTTGGGCCTCCATCTGAGCTTTCTGCTCCACCGCGTTGGCCAGCGGCACCGCGTACATCCCGCCGGTCTGCGCGTTAGCCTGCGCCAGCGTCTGTAGCTGGTGGTTCATCGCTTGAAACGCGTCCGGACTCGGGATGTCGCTGCGCGCCTGAGCGACCTCTTGAGCATGGCGATTGGCCTGCTCGGCGACCGTATCGGCGCGCTGGCCGGAGGTTTCCAACGCATTGGCGTATTTGATCAGGTGTCCGCGCACCACGTCGGTGGCCACGGGGCTATCCCAGCTGTCTGGGAGGCTATCGGCGACCGACCGTACCGCGGCTGAGGCGTCGCGGGCCGAGCCTGCGACCTGACGCCATCCCGAAATGAACGCTTCGCCGCTGGCGGAGTCGCCGGAGTGCACCGCATTGGAGATGATCTCGGCGGGCGCGGCGGGTGGTGCGGCCAGCACTGGACGCGCGTCGGGAGGGATTGGTGGCGACGGGGGCGCCCAGCCCGACACGGCGGCGCCCTCACTGGCGGTGTTGAGGCTGGAGATTTTGGTTGCGTTGGCCGCATCTTTGGCGGTGAAACCTGCTGCCACGTTGGCCAGCTGCTCGGCGGTCGCGGCTAGCCCTGCCGCCTGTTCGACCAGGACGCTGGCCAAGGTGGTGCCCGCAGTGGTGAGCCTGCCCGCAGCGCCCACCGACGCCGGATCTGCGGCCAGCGGGGGATGCTCGGGGTTAGCTGTCGTCACATCCGACAGCGCTGCGGTGATCCGTTGCGCTGCCGAGACCAGTCCACTCGGGTCAACAGAAACCATCGGTCTAGAGATTCCTCAGTCGGTCACGGGCGGCGGCCAGGTCCCTTTCGGTGGGGAAATCTGCGTAGCAGACGGGATCGAGCTTGGCGTGCTCCATCTGCTCGCGCAGTGCCACCTGCCCCTGAAGATACGCCACGTCAGCGCAGGCCATGATTCGCTGAGCTAACTCGTGCATGTTGTCGCGCATGGCTTTGGGTTCGAGCTGAACGCCCAGGATGTGCCCCTTGACGGCATTTCTGACCAGGACCGCATCGTCGGGGGTCCTGGCCAGGAACGCCTGCTCGCTCAGCGGCAGGTTGTCATTGCTGGTCAACTCGGAGGTTTTCTGCGTTGATTTCGTCGCGGGTGACGAAGTTGGCCGCTTCGCGGCGCAACCCGATCGCGGCGCTGCGGTGGGTGTGTTCGTGGTGGAGCAGCGCGGCGTCGCGGTTGACCATCAAGTCCGACACCGCCGACTTGAACTGGTGCATGATCGGGCCGAAGGTGTTGACCGCGGCCAGGATCTCGGTGCTGGCCTCACGGGCGGGCGCGATCTGGTCGGCGACATCGTCGTGCTGGTTGGCGACGGTGCGCATCACCTCAGGGTCGATATGAATCGGGTCGGTCATCTCATAGCTCCTTTGATCTAGATATTGTCGCGATTTTTTGCCGCCGCGTCATACGTCGGCCGCTATCCGATGGGGGTGGGCACCGGTGCGCTGGCCAGCGGCGCCGGGTTCGCCGGGTCGGTGGCCGGGGAGCTCGGTGGGATAGGCACCGGCGTGGGAGCTGGCGTGGGCGCTGGTGCGGCGACCGCGCTGGGATCGAGCCAGCCCAAGAAGCCCGGGCTGGAGGCAATCATCGACGCTGGCACAACCTGGCCATCTTGGAGCGCCTTCACCGAGCTCAGCGCGACCGCGTAATGGTCGTTGAACACCGCGAGCATGCCGGCCGACAGGCGCGACGGATCGACCGGAGCGGTCACCGGAGTGCCCGGCGGGGGCAGCTCGAGGTGCTGTTCGCGATAGGCCTCCTCGAGTGGCTTGCCGTCGAGGTGGGCCTTGACGGCCTGGGCCAGCTCTGGCGTGCGTGCATTGGCGGTCGAGCCGTCCGGCAGCGTGATTGCCGTCGGCGGCGGTGGGGGCGGGCCCGGTGCCGCCGGTGGGGCGCCCTCCCCGGGTGTGCCCGCGGGCACCGGCTCGGGCGGAGTGCCCGATTGCGGCGTCGTGGACGGCGGGGTTTCCTCGGGCACTGGCTCGGGTGCGTGGTCGTGGTCGTCCTTACCCTCGTCCTCGTCGAGCTCGTCGTCCTTGTCCTTCTCCGACTCGACGCCGGGGTCGGGTTCCTCACGGCGGGCTTGCTCGCCCAGCTGGGAAGCCAGACCGGCCAGCGGCGCAGCGGCTCCGGTGAGAGCATCAAGCGGGCTGCCGCCACCCAATCCGCCACCTGGAGGGAAAGCCCCCATCGCGGCCGGCAACGCGGAGGCCAGCCCCGCCAGCGGGTCAGCACCCATCGGACCGCCCATCCCCAAATCCGACAACATCGGATCGGGCATCGGCTCCATCGGCCCCAGCCCCGCATCGGTGAGCGCGGGATCGACAAGCGCGGGATCGCTGACCGGCGGCGCCGGAGCCGGAGTCGCAGGTCCCGGTTGGGCATTGGGGTCACTGGGAGTCTCGCCCCCGGTGTCCGGGGAGGCTCCGTCCATGTCGTAGAGGGCGGCCAGCGCCGACGCCGCCTTGGCCTGATCCTCGGCAGTCAAAGTCCCCGACTGGAGTACTTCGCCGATCGCGGCGACCTGACTGCGCAAGAACTTCAAGAACGACTGCTCGCCCGCCGGAGTGTCCAGAGACATCGCCGGGTTGTTAACCGCCTCGACGATCTTCTGCTGGATGTCGTTGAGCTTCTGCTGGCCCTCGGCGGTCGTGGTCCGGGCGCTCAGCATCGCCTCGGTCAATTTGCCCTCAGCCTCGCTGAGTTGGCTGTAGCGGTCCTTCATCTCGTCGTGCAGCTTGCGTACCGCGTCAGCGGTGCGCCCCGACTGCTGCTCATCGGTCGCCACGCCGGGCTGGCTGCCCGGAGGCGGTGTGGCGGGCCGCTGCTCAGATCCCACGACGTCTCCGTTGGCGTTGTAGTAGGTGCGCTTGCCTGTTGCTGGATCGTCCACGTAGGAGGCGGCCAGCGGGGCGACCTGCTGGCCTTGAGCGTTGACCGGCACATACTGGCCGGCCTCGTTGCGCCGGAACTCCGGGAAGAACGGCTGACCGGCCTTGCCGTCGCCACCGAGTAGCGACACCGAGCCATCGTTGTTCATCACGTAGGTGTTGCCGTTGTCGCGATAGGCCAACGAGCCATCGGTCGGTACCCGCGTGCCGTCGCTGAAAACGAGATAGCGGTCGGCGCTCGGGTCAGAGGTGTTGAACCGCATACCAGGATCGCCATAAGCCGCTTGGGCCTTGTCCAACACCGTGTTCCAGTACGGGTCCGAGGGGCTGATGTTGGGGGCAAACGCTCCCCCGTCGGCACGCCAACCCGGATCCCAGCCCATACCGACCCCGGCGACTGGCTTGGCATGCCAGGACACCAGCTCATCGAACTTGCGAGCGTCGGTCATCGTAACCTCTTCTGCACGAACATCGTTGACGGCGATAGGCCCGCCGCGGCACTGAAATCAGAAGTGATCACGGGAGATCGTCTCTTCGAGATCGCGCGGCGCTGCGAACTCCGGTGGCCGCTGCGGGGTGGAATCACCGCCGAAGACTTTCTTCGCCCGCGTCGCGAGATCCAAGATTTGACTGGCTTGTTGCTGCAACCCAGACTCCACGGCCACATCCTTTCCTCGGGCGGATAACTACGAGCCTAAAGCCGCGCCGATCCCCCTCCGTGCACGATTTTCCGGGCTAGGTGGCCACCGGGCGGCGCGCGATAAACCCTGGCGGCATCGGCGCGATACGCACCACATCACCGGTCTGAGGGGCGTGCACTACCTGTGTCGACGAAATCGCCAACATGACATGGCCCGGGCCGCGGCCGTCATAGGACGCCTTGGGAAAGATCAGATCACCGGCGCGGACCTCACCAGGAGGCACGGCCACCCCCTGATTCACTTGCGTATAGGTGTCGGGCCCCAGCTGCACGCCGGCTTGACGCCACGCCCACCCCGTGAGCCCCGAGCAGTCAAAGACCGAAGGGCCCTTCGCGCCCCACACATACGGGCGGCCCAGCTTCGACAACGCCGCCTGGACAGCTTGCCCACCCCTACCAGGAGGGATATCGCGGCCCGTGTCGATCCTGGGCGACGGTCGTCGCCCACCAGATCCGCCACCTCTGGAGCCACCGCCAAAACCGCCGCCGCCCAATGGGATTCCCCCGAATCCCCCACTGCTTTGTGGCATCGACAGGCCTGAGCCGCCGCCGAATGGTGAGCCGCTTCCTGCGCCCACACCGCCGCGCCCTCCGTAGGCCATCGACCGCAGCATCGCC
>CAXEZH010000186.1:0-5390 GCA_964000695.1 uncultured Mycolicibacterium sp.
TCCGGCCCACGGTGCGAACCGACACCATGCGCATTGACGTCACCATCAGCACGGCGGCCAGCGCCGTCAGCGGTATCGCGGCGACCGGACCGCTGGCCAGGTAGACCACCGCCAGCAACACCAGCGAATGCACGATCGCCGACACCCGGGTACGGGCGCCCGATCGCACGTTGACGGCGGTCCGGGCGATCGCGCCGGTGGCCGGCATGCCGCCGAACACTCCGGATGCCACCGACGCCAGCCCCTGCCCGACCAGTTCCCGGTTCGGGTCATAGGGGCCGGTGGGCGACATCGTGGCCGCCACCCGCGCCGACAACAACGATTCGATGGCGGCCAGCGCGGCGATCGCCAGCGCGGCCCCGAGCAGTGTTCGCAGCGCACCGATGTCGGCATGGGGCAGCACCGGGGCCGGCAGCGCGCTGGGCAGTTCACCGATCCGGGCGACCGGCAGACCGAGCGCGACGACGAGGACGGTGGCCGCGATGACCGCCACCAGTGACTCCGGCATCGCGCGGTGGATTCGGGGCAGCACGACCATCACGGCGGCGACCAGCACGGTGACGAGCAGCGCCGGTCCGGCCGACGACCAGTCCACGCCGACGACCGCCCGGAAGGCGGCGACCGGCGGAGATGACCCGGGCGAGGCGGACTGGCCGAGTGCGGCCGGAACCTGCTGCAGGAAGATGATCGCCGCGATACCGAGGGTGAAGCCCTCGATCACCGGCCAGGGGATGAAGGTGACCGCCCGTCCCAGCCCGGTCACGCCGGCCAGCAGCACGATCACCCCGGCCAGCACCGTGACCATCGCCAGGGAACCCATCCCGTACTGCGCCACGACCGGCGCCAGCACCACAGCCATCGCGCCGGTCGGCCCCGACACCTGCACGTGCGAGCCCCCGAACACCGCGGCGACGAGTCCCGCGACCACCGCGGTGATCAGACCGGCGGCCGCCCCCGCGCCGGAACTGATGCCGAAGGCCAGCGCGAGCGGCAGCGCGACGACACCGACGGTCACGCCTGCCAACACATCCCGGCGCCACGACCGCGGCAACCCGGCGTAGTCGGAGCGGCGCGGCAGCAGCGAGCGGGCGTGCCGGAATCCGCCGACGAGGGTCACGGCTGTCCCACGGGGGGCAGGGAGCCCAGCATCTCGAGCTGATCGCGGCGTGCACCCAGGGTGTCGGTGAGGAAGGTCCGGGCGATCAGCAACAGCTCCGAGATCTTGGGGTGGGCGAGCTCGTAGAACACCGCGTTGCCGACCCGCTCGCCGCTGACGACGTAGTGCCGCTTGAGCACCGCCAGATGCTGCGAGAGCAGGGTCGGCTCCAGCCCGGTCTCGGCGAGGATCTCGCTGACCGGGGTGGGGCGCCCGGTGGACGACAGGATCTCCAGAATGCGGATGCGTGCGGGGTGCGCGAGCGCCTTGAACAGGTTGGCCTTGATCTCGTAGAGGGGGCGCTCGGCGGAATCCCGGAAACTCGGCACCCTACGACCTCCAGCTTGATGGATTGAGCAATATCGCAATCCATCATATCGCTTGCGGCAGCCGCCGATCGGCCCACCCTGGGGAGCCGGCTCAGAACGGGAAGAAGACCGGCACCAGGAACGGCGTCGCGACCAGGACCAACAGCGTCAGCGGGATGCCCAGGCGGGCGAAGTCGGTGTAGCGGTAGCCGCCCATGGCCCACACCATCGTGTTGGTCTGGTAGCCGATCGGGGTCAGGAACGACAGGCTGGCCCCGAAGATCACCACCACGGCGAACGGCATAGCATTCACGCCCGCCTGTTCGGCGACGGCGACCGCGATCGGGAACATCAGCGCGGCGGCGGCGAGGTTGGAGATCACCTCGGTCACCAGCATGGTGGCTGCCAGCACCGCCGCCAGCAGGCCGATGCTGCCCAGCGGCGCCGCCGCGCTCACCACCAGGTTGGCCAGCGTGGCGGCCAGCCCGCTCTCCTCGACGGCCAGACCCAGCGCGAAGCTGGTCGCCATCAACAGCAGGACATTGACGTTGACGAAGCGCCGGGCGTCGTTGAGGGTCACCACGCGCGACACGATCAGCCCGAACGCAATGAGCAGAGACGCCTTCAGCAGGTCCAGCAGCCCGGTGCCGGCCAGCACGATCAGCGCGGCAACACAGAACTCGACCACCCGGGTGCGTTCCCGCCGGATCGGCCGGTCCTGGTTGAGCGGGGCGACGACGGCGAAGTCGCGGTGCTCGCGGAACTGCTGGGCGAAGTCGGGCCCGGCCAACACCAGGAGTACATCGCCGGCGCGCAGCCGGACGTCGCCGAGCTTGCCCGACAGCTGCTGGCTGGCCCGGTGGATCGCGACCACCGCGGAGCCGTAGCGGCTGCGGAAGCCGGCGGCCTTCAGGCTGGTGCCCACGAGGGGTGACCCCGCCCCGATGACCGCCTCGACGAACTGGCGTTGCGGGTTGCGGGCCAGGTCGTCGAAGTGGCGCGCCTCCGCCGACGCCAGGCCGGTCATGTTCTGCAAATCCAGCACGCGGGCGAGGTTTCCGACGAACACCAGCCGGTCCCCCACCGCCAGCGGTTCGTCCGGCCCGACCGCCGCGATGACCCGCTCGGCGCGTTCCACTTCGACGAGGAACACGCCGTCGAGGTTGCGCAGCCCGGCCTCGGCGACCGTCGCGCCCGCCATGGCGCTGTCGAACGGGATCGTCATCTCGACGGTGAATTCGCGCTCGTTGCCGGCCAGGGTCTCCCCCGGTGTGGTGCGGTCCTTGAGCAGGCGCGGCCCGAACAGCACCATGAGCAGCACACAGCCGATGGTCAGCGGCAGCCCGACACCGATGATCGAGAACACCCCGAGCCGGCCCAGCCCGGCCGAGTCGATCAGGTCGTTGACGAACAGGTTGACCGACGTGCCGATCATCGTCATCGACCCGCCGAGGATGACGGCGTAGCTCAGCGGCATCAGGTACAGCGACGGCGAGCGCCCGGTGCGGCGGCACCACCGCACCACCCGCGGCGCCAGCATCGCGACCAGCGGGGTGTTCGCAATGAACGCCGACACCCCCGCCGACGGGGCGCACACCCGCAGCAACTCGGCCCGCGGCCGGTTCCGGTCGGCGCCGCCCAGGAGTTTGGACGTCACCCCGTCGAATGCGCCGGTGATGTCGGCGGCACCCGCCAGTACATACAGCGCGGCCACGATGGCCAGGGATTCGTTGGCCACGCCGGCCAGCAGCTGCCCGGAATCGATGACCCCCGAGACGTAGAGCGCCAGAACCGCACCGCCCATCACGAGCGCTGGGTTGTATCGGTCGAAAACCAGCACAACGACGGTGACGACGACCACGGCCAACGTCACCCACGCGTCAACGGTCACGCTCCCCCTCTTCGCCGGGCCGCCAACGAGCAGGACGCCACACAGCACCGCTCGAGGGCTCACCGTACCCCGCGCCGAGGTTCGCTGGCTCGATGGCGGCGCGGTTTCGCCGGCGCCGCGTGACCGCTACAACGTGAGGCGCTCGCGGTGCAGCTGAGCCTCGCCGGTCTCGGCATCGAAGAAGTAGGTGTGCTCCGGCGGCAACGCCAACCCGATCGCGGTGCCGGGCGCGTCGTCCGTGGCCGTCGGCGCCTGCACGATCACCCGCGTAGCGTCGACGTCGGCGGTGCCGATCTGCCGCAGGCGGTCGCCCTGACCGGAGGAGTCACCACCGGCGAGGTCGCCCGGGCGCTCAAGGGCAGGCCGAACATCACGATCGTCACCAACTCGCAGACCATCGCCGCCGACTGCGCTGTCGACGCGTACATGAAGGTGATCGCGACCGGGGCCTGGTGCGCGCCTCCAGGGCGGCTCCAAGATCGGCACCGTCACGCTCGCGAAAATGGTTCCGCTGGAACGGATCCATCATCTGGTGACCGACTCGACAGCCGACAGGCAGCAACTGAAGCTCATCCATGCCGCGGGGGTTCAGGTCCACGAGATCGCCGTCGACTGAGTTCTCTCATGGCGACACATCGGCGGCCTGCGGAACCTCGGCGGGTTCCGCTCGGCCGCCGTGGCCGATGCGGACCGTCTTCGCGCCGGGCACCGTTCGGGCCAGCGCGATGGCGATGCGACGCTCCGGGTCGTCGTCGAATCGCCCCGCCAGCGTCACGTCGCCGCCGCGTACCTGCGCGACCCAGCGCCGCTTGGCGGTGTAGTCGTCGAGCAGCTTCTGCACACCGACAGCAATCGCGTCGTCACTGGTCAGGTCGAGCCGCAGCAGATCCCCTCGGCTGATGATGCCGATCACCCGTCCTTCGTCGTCGACGACGGGCAGGCTGCGAATTCCCTGGCCCAGCAACAGCTGACCCACGACATGGACGTCCGCGAACATCTCGGCGACGAGTGCGGGGGACGCCATCGCCTCACCGGCTGTGGTGCGGCCACGATGGTTGGCGCGCAACACGTCTCCGGCGGTGATCACACCCAGCAGCAGGCCGCCGTCGTCGACCACCGGTAGCGCGGCATAACCACAGTTGGCGAGAATCGCGCCCGCTTCGGACAACGGCGTGGCATGCCGGACGGTGACCACCGGCCTGGTCATGAAGTTCACAGCCGACCACATGATGGGGGTGCCTCCCTGGGCGAGTGCGGGCTAGTTGCGAATCACAATACACGAAATGTGATACGTGTGTAGCCGCCGGCCGAGCGTTGACCTACGAAGTGCGCTTCGCTAGTGTTGTCTCCACGTCAGTAGCGGCGAACGGTTCGCCGAAAGCGAGGCACGATGGAACACCGCCTGGCCGCCACAGCCCTGCCCATCCTCGACCCGACCGGTCACCGTATGGGTGAACGGTCCGGCACTGTCGACGAATCAGCCTGCGGCGCAGCGATTGTCGACGCGGCGCCGTCAGCCGACGCGGATTAGCGAGCAAGCAGCATGGCCGGCATCCCGGGGGCAGTCGTCGCACTGCTCTGCTATGTCGTCGCCTTGAACGTCATTGCTTCGGCGGCACATGTGCACCCGTGGCTGGCGGTGGCGGTCCTGACCGCCCTGGCCGTCAGCGCAACGGCATTGGCCGGGCCCGCCGAATCGCGCGGATCCGACGGAGGCCGACGAGACCCCACCTGACAGCAGCTCAGTTCGGCTCCGGCCGATCAGGGAAGCGGTCGAGCATGCAGCGCGCCGCGGTCGTCACCCGAGCGCGGTCGAACGTCATCACCATGTCGAACCTCTTCTCCCCGTCCGGCGAGAGTCCCGCGCCCGGCCGTTCGCGGGCCAGCACGCCGCCCAGTCTGGCGGCGGGCTTCCGGTGTCGAGCCACGACGGCGCGAGCATCGCCCACTCGCCAAAGTTGTAGAGCGAGTTGATGACGAACGTGGGGGTCTTCATGTACGTGAACGAGTGCTGCGAGAAGATGCACTGTCGCCA
>CAXEZH010000187.1:0-8315 GCA_964000695.1 uncultured Mycolicibacterium sp.
TCGGCGCTACACGCGGGTAGCACCGCTGACTTCACCCGGGCGATCGACCTCGGCGATCTGCTCGAGGTGTCGGGCACGATGGGCCACAGCCGCAACGGCACTGTGTCGGTGCTGGTCACCGGGTGGCGGCTGATCGGCAAGTGCCTGCGGCCGTTGCCGGACAAGTGGAAAGGGCTGACGGATCAGGAGGCGCGGGTGCGCGCCCGTTACGTGGACCTCGCGATCAACACCGAGGCCCGCGAGCTGATCAGAGCACGCAGCGCAGTCCTGCACGCCATCCGCGAAACCCTGGTCGGCAAGGGGTTCCTGGAAGTCGAGACACCGATCCTGCAGCAGATCCACGGCGGGGCGAACGCGCGGCCGTTCATGACTCACATCAACGCCTACGACCTCGATTTGTATCTGCGCATCGCGCCCGAACTGTATTTGAAGCGGTTGTGCGTCGGCGGAGTGGAGAAGGTCTTCGAACTCGGCCGCGCCTTCCGCAACGAGGGCGTCGACTTCAGCCACAATCCCGAGTTCACGTTGTTGGAGGCCTACCAGGCCCACGCCGACTACCGCGTCTGGGTCGACGGATGCCGGGAACTGATCCAGAACGCCGCGGAGGCCGCCAACGGCGCCCAGGTGTTCTGGCGTCCGCGCCAGGACGGCGGGCTCGAGCCCGTCGACATCTCCGGAGAGTGGACGGTGAAGACCGTGCACGGTGCGGTGTCGGAGGCCCTCGGCGAGTCGATCGGGCCGGACACCGACCTCGCCACGCTGCGGCGACTCTGCGACGCCGCCCACATCCCCTACCTGTCGCACTGGGACACCGGTGCCGTCGTGCTCGAACTCTACGAACGTCTGGTCGAGGACCGCACCGAGGGGCCGACGTTCTACACCGACTTCCCGACGTCGGTGTCGCCGCTGACCCGGCCGCACCGCAGCATCCCCGGCGTCGCCGAGCGGTGGGATCTGGTCGCGTGGGGCGTCGAGCTGGGCACCGCCTACAGCGAGCTGACCGACCCCGTCGAGCAGCGCCGCCGGTTGCTGGAACAGTCGCTGCTGGCCGCCGGCGGCGATCCGGAAGCGATGGAGCTCGACGAGGACTTCCTGCAGGCGATGGAGTACGCGATGCCGCCGACGGGCGGGCTCGGCATGGGCGTGGACCGTGTCGTCATGCTCATCACCGGGCGCAGCATTCGCGAGACGCTGCCCTTCCCGCTGGCCAAACCGCGGTAGCGTTTGCGGCATGCCGGACGAACCGCAGCCCGAGCCTGTCGACGCGGAGATCGTCGAGCTGTCGCCCGCGCCGGGCAGCACCTTTCAGCCGGTCGAGACCGGTGACACCGCCCAGCCGGTCGAGACCGGTTACACCCCTGACGGGGTGCCGACGTTCGAGTCGGTGCGCGAGAAGATCGAAACCCGCTACGGCACCGCGATCGGCGCGGCGGAGCTGGCCTCGGAGACCCCCGAGGGCCGTTCCGTCGAGGAGCAGTACGAGGCGCGCCAGAAAGCCGCCGCCGAGCGGCTGGCCCGCATCCGGGAGTCCATGCGTCGGCCCGACGACGACTCCGGCTGATCTGTCGGACGCAGCCGGTACGGTCGCAATCCATGCGGTCATTCACCGACGAAGAGCGCCGCGCGCGCCTGGCGCGGCGGCACTTCCTCAGTGCGCCCGCGCCATCGGTGGCCGGCGTAGCGGCCAGCTTCGTCGGGCTGCACGCCACCGACCCGGCCACCCCGTACCTGACGCTGTGGGCGCGCTCGCCCGGCTTCTCGGTCGACGACCTCGATACCGCCGTGTATCGGGACCGCACCGTGCTCAAACACCTGGCGATGCGACGGACGTTGTGGATGGTGACCGCAGGGGATCTCCCCCTGATCCAGTCGGCGGCCAGCGACCGGGTCGCCGACACCGAACACCGGCGACTCGTCGCCGATGCGGAGAAGGCCGGCGTCACCGCCGACGGCGAGGCGTGGTTCGCCGCGGCGGCGGCCGCGGTGCTGAACCATCTCACCGCACACGGACCGGTCAGCGCACGGGGACTGCGCGAAGAGCTCACAGAGTTGGCCGGCAGCCATGACGCCGCCCCGGGCAAACGCTGGGGCGGCCCGACACCGTTGGCGCCGAGGGTGCTGACCGTGCTCGGTGCCCGCGGCGATATCGTGCGCGGCCCCAACGACGGCCGGTGGACCGCGTCGCGGCCGCGCTGGACCACGATGGCCGAGTGGCTGCCGAACACGCCGGTGCCGGTGTCACCGGAATTGGCGCGGGCCGAACTGGTGCGGCGGTGGTTGTCCGCCTTCGGGCCAGCCACCGTCGCCGACGTCAAGTGGTGGTTCGGCCAGACTCTCACCTGGGCGCGGCAGGCACTGAGCGAGGTCGATGCCGTGCCAGTCGATCTGGCCGGTTCGACGGGTTACGCGCTGCCCGAGGACGTGGAGCCCGACCCCGCCGACGCCGACGTCGAGCCGTGGTGCGCCCTGTTGCCCGCGTTGGACGTGACAACGATGGGCTGGCTGGAGCGAAACTGGTATGTGGGCGCACACCGCGACCAGGTATTCGACCGCAACGGCAATGCCGGCCCGACGGTGTGGGTCGACGGCCGCGTGGTCGGTGCGTGGCGACAGGATGACACCGGACGCGTCGAACTCGTGCTGCTCGAGGACGTCGGCCGTCGCGCACACCGCGAACTGACAGCCCGCGCCGAGGGGCTCACCGCGTGGCTGGACGGGGTACGCGTCAGTCCGCGGTTTCCCTCCCCCGCCTGCCGACCGGACGCTAGGCGCTGACCTTGCGGCGGCCGTTTCGGGTCTTGCGGGTCGGACGGGCGACGCCCAACGTCTCGGCCAGGAAGTGGCCCGTGTAGCTGTCGGGGTCCGCCGCGACGTCCTCGGGCGTTCCGGTGGCGACGACGGTGCCTCCTCCCGAACCACCTTCGGGCCCCATGTCGATGATCCAGTCCGAGGTCTTGATCACGTCGAGGTTGTGTTCGATCACGATGACCGAATTGCCCTTGTCGACAAGGCCGTTGATGACCGTGAGCAACTTGCGGATGTCCTCGAAATGCAGTCCGGTGGTGGGCTCGTCGAGGATGTAGACGGTGCGGCCGGTGGAACGCTTCTGCAGCTCGGAAGCGAGCTTGACGCGTTGGGCCTCGCCCCCCGACAGCGTCGGCGCGGGCTGGCCGAGGCGCACATAGCCCAACCCGACGTCCACCAGCGTCTTCAGGTAGCGGTGGATCGAGGTGATGGGCGCGAAGAATTCGGATGCTTCCTCGATGGACATGTCGAGCACTTCGGCAATGGTCTTGCCCTTGTAGTGCACCTCCAGCGTCTCCCGGTTGTACCGGGCGCCCTGACAGACCTCGCACGGCACGTAGACGTCGGGCAGGAAGTTCATCTCGATCTTGATCGTGCCGTCGCCGGAGCAGGCTTCGCACCGGCCGCCCTTGACGTTGAACGAGAAGCGCCCGGGTTGGTAGCCGCGGACCTTGGCTTCCGTGGTCGCGGCGAACAGGGTGCGGATCTTGTCGAACACCCCGGTGTAGGTCGCGGGATTGGACCGCGGCGTCCGCCCGATCGGCGACTGGTCGACCCGGACGAGCTTGTCGACCTTGTCCAGTCCCGTCACCCGGGTGTGCCGACCCGGCACCAGTCTCGCTCCGTTGAGTTTGTTTGCGAGCACGGCCGCCAGGATGTCGTTGACCAGGGTGGATTTGCCGGAGCCGGACACCCCGGTCACCGAGGTCAGCACCCCGAGCGGGAAGGGGACGTCGATCTCGCGCAGGTTGTGCTCGCGGGCACCGACGACGGTGAGCTGACGCTTCTTGTCGACCGGGCGGCGCAGGGCCGGGACCTCGATCTGCTCTTTGCCGGACAGGTAGGCCCCGGTCAGTGAGTCGGTGTTCTCCAGCAGGGCTTCATAGGGTCCGCTGTGCACGATGCGGCCGCCGTGCTCGCCGGCCGCGGGCCCGATGTCGACGACCCAGTCGGCGTGGGCGATGGTGTCCAGGTCGTGTTCGACCACGATCAGGGTGTTGCCCAGGTCCCGCAACCGCACCAGGGTGTCGATCAACCTGCGGTTGTCCCGCTGATGCAGACCGATCGACGGTTCGTCGAGGACGTAGAGCACACCGACCAGGCCGGATCCGATCTGGGTGGCCAGCCGGATGCGCTGGGCCTCCCCGCCCGACAGCGTGGCCGCGGCCCGCGACAGGGACAGGTAGTCCAGCCCGACGTCGAGCAGGAAACCGAGCCGAGACTGGATCTCCTTGAGCACCTGACCCGCGATCGCCTTCTCCCGCGAACCGAGGGTCAGCGCATTGAGGAACCTCGCGCACTCGGCGATGGACAGTTCGGCGACCTCGGCGATCGACTTGGCACCGAAATCTCCGGCCGACATCGTGACGGCGAGGATCTCGGGTTTGAGCCGGGTGCCCTGGCATTCGGGGCACGGCACGTCGCGCATGAAGCCTTCGAGACGCTCCTTCATCTGTTCGGAGTCGGTCTGCTCCATGCGGCGCTGCAGAAACGCCAGCACGCCCTCGAAGTCGGCGTAGTACGACCTGGTGCGGCCGTAGCGGTTCTTGTAGCGCACATGAACCTGCTCGTCACAGCCCTCGAGGATCGCGCGGCGCGCCTTGGCGGGCAGCTTGCGCCACGGAGTGTCGACATCGAAGCCCAGCTGGTCGCCCAACCCGGACAGCATCCGGGTGAAGTACTCGGCGGTGTGACCCATCGACCACGGCGCGATGGCGCCTTCGGCGAGCGTGAGGTCCGGGTCGGGGACGACGAGATCGGGGTCGACCTCTTTCTTGATGCCCAGCCCGACGCATTCCGGGCAGGCGCCGTACGGCGAGTTGAACGAGAACGACCGGGGCTCGAGGTCGTCGACGGCCAGCGGGTGGCCGTTGGGGCAGGCCAGCTTCTCGGAAAACCGCTGCTCGCGGTGCGGGTGGTCGTCTTCCCGGTCGACGAACTCCAGGACGACGATGCCGTCGGCCAGGTTCAGCGCCGTCTCCACCGAGTCGGTCAGCCGCTGCTTGGCGCCGGCCTTGACGGTGAGGCGGTCGACCACCACCTCGATGTCGTGCTTCTCCTGCTTCTTCAGCTTCGGCGGATCGGCCAGCGTGTGCACCACTCCGTCCACCCGCACCCTGCTGTAGCCCTGCGTGTTCAGTTTGTCGAACAGGTCGACGAACTCGCCCTTACGGGTGCGCACCACCGGTGCGAGCACCTGGAACCGCAGACCCTCGTCCATCGCGAGGACCTGGTCGACGATCTGTTGAGGCGTCTGGCGGGCGATGCGCTCGCCGCACACCGGACAGTGCGGGGTGCCGGCCCTGGCATAGAGCAGACGCAGGTAGTCGTACACCTCGGTGATGGTGCCCACGGTCGAGCGTGGGTTGCGGTTGGTGGACTTCTGATCGATCGACACCGCGGGCGACAGGCCCTCGATGAAATCGACGTCGGGTTTGTCCATCTGGCCCAGGAACTGACGCGCGTACGCCGACAACGACTCGACATAGCGCCGCTGGCCCTCGGCGAAGATCGTGTCGAAGGCGAGCGACGACTTGCCCGAACCCGACAGCCCGGTGAACACGATCATCGCGTCGCGCGGCAGATCCAAGTCGACGCCACGCAGATTGTGTTCCCGGGCACCTTTGACAATGAGGCGGTCAGCCAACGATGTCCCTTCCACGCGTTACGGGCCGCAGACGCAGCACAGGCCCATGCTAAGTGTCTCCACCGACAAGTCCCGCTCCGAGCGATCCCGAACGACCGAAACCCGGCAGCAGCGTCGGCGCCGCACTCCCGGGAAAGTAACGTGACCACCATGACAGTGGTCGACGACAACTACACGGGCCACGTGGACCCGCACACCGCGGCCCGCCGCACCCTCCCCGGAGCCTCGATCGTGAAGGTGTCCGTCGGCCCGGTGGACAACAACGTTTACCTGGTGACTTGTTCCCACAGCGGCGAAACCCTACTCATCGACGCCGCGAACGAGCCTGAGATCCTGCTCGACCTGATCGAACGATACGCGCCCACGCTGTCGCTGATCCTCACCAGCCATCAGCACCAGGACCACTGGATGGCGCTCGCAGACGTGGCGGGGTCGACACACGCTCCCACCGCCGCGCACCGCCTGGACGCCGACCCGCTGCCGGTCCGGCCGGACCGACTGCTGGACGGCGGTGAGACCGTCGAGGTCGGGGACCTGCGCTTCGAGGTCATCCATCTACGCGGCCACACACCCGGCTCGGTGGCGCTGGCGCTCAGTGGGCCTGCCACCGACGGCCGGGTGCACCTGTTCACCGGTGACTGCTTGTTTCCCGGCGGCGTCGGCAAGACCTGGAAAGAGGGCGATTTCGAACAGTTGCTGGGCGACGTGACCAGCCGGCTGTTCGATGTCTACGCAGATGACACCGTCGTGTATCCAGGACACGGCGACGACACCACGCTCGGCGCCGAGCGCCCGCACCTGCAGGAGTGGCGCGACCGCGGGTGGTGACGGCAGGGACCGAAAAGGATCAGTGTGAAGGATCAGGAAGGGAACATGAACAGCGAGCAGTTCACCAAGGCGCAGAGTGGCGCCGGCTTCATCGCGGCGCTGGACCAGAGCGGAGGCAGCACACCCAAGGCCTTGAAGCTCTACGGCATCGAGGAGGACGCCTACTCCGGCGACGCCGAGATGTTCGACATGGTGCACCAGATGCGGACCCGCATCATCACCAGCCCCGCCTTCGACGGTGACCGCATCGTCGGCGCCATCCTGTTCGAGGACACGATGGACCGTCAGATCGACGGCCGCGGCAGCGCCGACTACCTCTGGAACGTCAAGCACATCGTGCCGTTCCTCAAGGTCGACAAGGGCCTTGCCGAGGAGAAGGACGGCGCCCAGGTGATGAAGCCGATCCCGAACCTCGACGACCTCCTGGCGCGGGCGCGCGACCACGGCGTCTTCGGCACGAAGATGCGCTCGGTGATCAAGCTGCCCGGCGCGGGTCTGCAGGCCGTCGTCGATCAGCAGTTCGAGGTCGCCCGCCAGATCCTGGCCGCCGGCCTGGTGCCGATCATCGAGCCGGAGGTCGACATCCACAGCCCCGAGAAGGGCAAAGCCGAAGAGCAGCTCAAAGAGGCGCTCCTGCGGGGTCTGGACAGCCTGGACGACGGTCAGTCGGTGATGCTCAAGCTGACGCTGCCCGACGAGAACAACCTGTATCGCGAACTCGTCGAGCACTCGAAGGTGGTGCGGGTGGTGGCGCTCTCGGGCGGCTACAACCGCGACGACGCCTGCGACAAGTTGGCCGCCAACCACGGAGTCATCGCCAGCTTCTCCCGCGCATTGACCGAAGGGCTGACCGCTCAGCAGAGTGACGACGAGTTCAACGCCACCCTCGACGCGGCCATCACGAACATCGCCAAAGCGTCCAACACCTGAGCCGCCTGACACCCTGGGCCGACGTGTCGCCGGCCCAGGGTGTGCGGCTCACGACGTGTGGACGATGAGTACGTCGGATTTCGAGCGGCGTGCGACGTTGGCGGGCACCGACCCGAGCAGTCGCCCGGCGATCGTGCTCAAGCCGACGTTGCCGACGACCAGCAGGTCGGCCCCGACTTCCTCAGCCAGGTCGACGAGCGCATCCACGGGCGCTCCGACGACTGCCTTCTCTTCGATGTCGGGCGCACCGGCGGCCTTCGCCCGCTCACGTGCCTCCCGCAGGATCGCGTAGATCGGCGCGTTGCCCGACATCTTGTAGCCCTCGTCCTTGAGGACGTCAGCGGCGCGCTGATCCTCGCTCTGCGGGAAGTAGGCCGTTGCGATGACGAGTTTCGCGTTCGACCCGGCGGCGATCTGTCCCGCGCGGTCCACGGCACGCAACGACGAATCTGATCCGTCCGTACCAACCACCACGGTTTGATAGGCGCTCATCCATATCCTCCCAGTGTCAGTTGCAACGCCACAGACAGTAACCCGGCACCAGGCGAACATGGGTGCGAATCACCACACCCGCGGTCCATTCGCCCTGGATGCGGCCTCACCGGAATTGGCAACATCACGATGCCCGATCAGGGGTGACGGCCGATACACCGGGGTGCGCGGCACCCGGAAACCCGGGGAATCATGCACTGCGGCAACGAATATCTCTGTGCGTCAGTTTTGCTAGACAGCGAGGATCGCCGCTGTCGGCGGAATGCACTGCGGCCGCGGCGGGTTCGGACCACCGAGGCACTCCCGCCCGGTTCCGCGGACGCTGTGGTGGAACCGGCAGCGGCATCGGGCGTCCGGCTCAGGAATCGACGCCGAGGACACGTCCGGCGGTGAA
>CAXEZH010000188.1:0-36882 GCA_964000695.1 uncultured Mycolicibacterium sp.
ACAGGTCGCCGATCTTGAAGCTCAGCGCGCCCACCGAACTGATGGCGTGACGGGCCAGCGGCACGTCGAGGTCCAGCCGCGAGTCGGTCAGCGACGTCTTCAGCAACGCACGCGCGGCGCCGAGCGCCTCGTTGAGCTGGCGGGCGACCCCGCGGCTCTGCTCGAGGGTGCCGAACGCGGTGAACCGCTTGACCCGTTGGGCGCAGCGCTGCTGAATGCGTTCCACCTCGTCGATCTGGTGACCGACCAGCTCGAAGAAGCCCGCCATCACCTTGCGCAGGGCAGGGTCCAGCGCGGGCAGCGCGTCGGCGACCGCGGCGACGTCGGCCTCGAACTCGGCGCGCTGGTCGGGGTCGTTGATCATCCGCAGAAACGCGCGGTGGCTGTCGCGGCCCTGCGAGTCCCACGCGGCCTGGTAGTCGGCGTACATCTGACGCTGGCGGTCGCGGTACTCGCTGTTGGTGTCGATCGGCTCGTCCAGCGCCGCGGTGGCCTGCTCGATCATCGTGCCGTACTGGCCGATGTCGGTGATGAGGCGTTCCATCTGCAACGCGATCGCGCGGGCCTCGTCGTAGCAGTCGGTGGGGTCCGGGGCGGGCCGCTCGCCGGAGTCCAGCTGGTCGAGTTCGCTGTGCAGGGCGGCGATCTCGGCTTCGATGTGCTTGCGGATCCGGGCCGGGTCGTTGTCGACCCGCACCGCCACCTGCTTGAGCCGCGAGGCGATGCCGTGGATGGAGCCGCCCGTGGCGATGGTGTCGTTGCGGCGCATCCCGCGGACGAAGTCCAGCGCCCGGCGGGCGTCCTGGGTGAGGTAGCAGACGTTCTGGTCGTTGCGCTCGTCGACGATGCGGTGCAACCAGCCCTGGCTGGCCCACGACTTGATCAACGCCAGACCGGACTGTCCGTCGGGATGACCCACGTCGTCCAGGTCGCGTTCCAGGCGGATCACCAGCTCCGTCTCGGGGATCACGCCGTCGGCCAGGTGACGTTCCATCAGTGTCGCGTAGAGCCCGAGGTTGTGCGTGGCCAGCAGTCGGATCGCCCGGGATCCCTGCAGGTCACGGTTGTGGTCGAGCAGCTCGGCAACCGACGGCTGGGCGGTGTCGTGCACTGGGCTCCTCGATACAACTGGCGTCTTCGTCGGACGGTCCAAGATAGGCCACCGCGCGGACAGTCCAGGCCGGGGGAGGGGCGGTTCCGTCGACCCTACTGGTGCCGCGGGTGGGCCTCGTGCATCGAGACTGCGCTGGTGACGGAAAAGTGCGAGAAGACGCCGCCGTCAGTCCAGTCTCAACGGAGGGGTCAGGAGAGCCGGGAGTCCAGCAGCGTCAGCGCCCGGTCCATGGCCGCCTCGGGCAGCGGCGTGTCCTGGGCGGTGAGGATCAGCACGCCCATGATCGCACCGGCAATGACCCGGCGCTCGGCCTCGTCGGCGGGTCCGTCGGGCCGGCGCAGCAGCGCCTCGGTGAGCAGATCGGCCAGTGTGAGATAGGCGGTGTAGAGCAACCCGCGCGCCTCGGGTACCTGATACAGAATCTGCTGGCCGGCGATCGCATCCTCGCGTTCTTCCGGCGACAGCCCCCCGTACACCTCGTTCACCGCGTGGTGGTAGGCCTGCACATAGCTCAGGTGGCGGGGAGCGTTGGCGAAGGCCTCGACGGTCGGCGAGATGTGGTCGTCGGACAGCAACAGCGCTTCCTTGACGCCGAAATACCGGTAGAAGGTGCGCGGTGAGACCTCGGCGGCGGCCGCGATCTGCTCGATCGTGGTCTCGGCGTAGCCCTGTTCGGTGAACAGCCGGAAGGCTTCGCGGCGGATCGCCAGGCGCGTCTGCATCTTCTTCCGCTCGCGCAAACCCGTCGATCCCGAGTCGCTGGCGCTCATAAGCGGGCGACGCTATCGGAAAATGGCTGCCGCCGACACTGATTCAGTGCAGCGACGCCGGTAATGCCCGCTCGGTGAACTCCACCAGCGGCTTCTCCAGCGCCAGGATGGCCTGGGCGTCGCCGTCGGCCAGCGCCCCGGTGACCAGCATCGAGATCGCCGCGACCAGCGCCTGGCAGGCGAACCTGTCGGCTTTGCTGCGGGCGGCGAACACCTCTGCCACACCGGCGACGAAGTCCTGCTGCAACTGCATGCGACGGCGCAGCGCCTCCGGCCCCGCGGCGTACACCTCGACCAGGTACAACCGCGCGGTCGCTGGGTCGGCGGCCAGGAAGTTCAGGTAGTTGGTGAGCATCGCACGGAAGCGCGTCATCGGGCTGCCCGACACCGGTGTCGCCCGCAGACCGCCGATGACGTTGCTCTGCATGCGGGTGTAACCGGCCATGAAGCAGTCCTGCTTGGACTCGAACTGTTGGTAGAACGTCGCCCGCGACACCCTGGCGTGTTTGATCAGGTCGCCGACCGTGGTGTCGCTGTAACCCTTCTCGCCCATCACCGCGGCGAGCGCCTTGAACAAGCGCTTCTGCTGGTCGGCGGCCACCTCGTCGGGACTGAGGTGGTGCCGGCCGGAACTCAGCCGCTCGTCCACGCGGCGCCCCCCTCGGTCGATGCAGGTCTCTGCATTACGTCAATGCTAGGTGCGTCGTCCGTCGAAGGTCGGCCGGACCGGCCGTCGACGAACACGGTTGTTCTTCGAGAACGGTGATGTTTATGTACTATCTCCCCGTGGCGTCGCTCGGCGCGTGGATTACCGCAGCGAGGGGTCGAGTGAAGCCGCGACGCGTCGGGTTCTGGCGATGCCCCGTGGGGGAGTGGCACCGCCAGAACCCGACGATCACCCCGGTCGGGCCTTTTTCAGCATCCATGCCGGGATCCAGTGCGTCACCAGGTCGCTCTTGGGGCCGTGGCTGACCGGATAGCTCACCAGACCCCACCAGTGGCCCTGCTCGCACATGCCCCACCGGGTCAGCTCGCCGCGCACCACCTTGTGCATCTGCAACCCGAACGGGTGGTAGCGGCCGCGACTGTGCGGCTCTCGGGGAAACAGGGCCACCAGATCCACCAACACGTCCTGGGGTGGGTCGACGGCGCGGAAGACCACGGGGGTCGGCTGACCGCCGTGGCCGATGCTCTGCAGATCGCCCACGAGTCGATCATATGTTCGACTACGCCGGTGCGACGTCCAACCGGCGGAACCCGTCGGAGTGGTACAGCTCCACGCAGGTCCCGCGGCGCACCTTCCCGCTGGTGGTCAGCGGCAACGATCCGGGACCGACCATCATCAGATCGTCGAGGCGGACGCTGTGGGTCTTCGACACCGCCGCCGTCACCTGCTGTTTGACGCTGTCCAGCACCTCGGCGTCGAGCTGCTTCTTCAGCTCGGCGATCACCACGAGCTTCTCGCTCGGATCGTCGGGAACCGACACCGCGGCGACCCGGCCACCGGTCAGCTCCTGCACCGTGGCCTCGATGTCGTCGGGGTAGTGGTTGCGGCCGTCGACGATCAGCAGATCCTTGATCCGCCCGACGATGAACAGCTCCTCGTCGAAGAGGACCCCGAGGTCTCCGGTGCGCAGCCACGGACCCTTGGGGGTGCCCTCGCTGGTCTGGGCCAGCTGGCCGGCGAACAGCTCCTCGGTCAGCTGCGGGTTGTGCCAGTAGCCGCCGGCCACGTGGGGGCCGTGCAGCCAGACCTCACCGATGGTGCCCGCCGGGGCCTCGACACGCGTCTGCGGATCGACCACCCGCACCGTCGTCGAGCGCGGCACCCCGAGGCCGATGTGCTCGGAGCCGGCACCCTCGGCGCAGGGCTGCGCCCGACCGGCGGCCAGCTCGTCGTAGTGGAATCGCACCGACGTCGGGGCCCGCCCCCCGGCCGACGACGTGACGTACACGGTGGCCTCGGCCAGCCCGTAGGACGGCCGCATCGCCGCCTCGGGCAGCCCATAGGGGCCGAACCGCTCGTTGAACCGCCGCACCGTAGCGCCGTGCACGCGCTCGGCACCGTTGATCATCACCACGACGCCGCTGAGGTCCAACCCGGCCAGGTCCTCGTCCTTGGTGCGTTTGACCGCCAGCTCGTAGGCGAAGTTCGGTGCGGCCGTGAACGTGTGCGGGTTGAGGGCCAGCTGCTGGATCCACCGGGCCGGCTTCTGCATGAACGCCACCGGGCTCATCAGTACCGTGCCGCGACCCATCCGCATCCCGAGGAACACCCCGACCAGCAGGCCCATGTCGTGATACAGCGGCAACCACGTCACCACCGTCAGGTCGGCCGGCGGCTCGTCATAGGCCTCGAAGTAGTCCGGCAGGATCTGTTCCATGTTCTCGAAGATGTTCTGATGGGTCACCACCACGCCGGCCGGTCGGCGCGTCGACCCCGATGTGTACTGGATGTAGCCCGCCTTGGGCAGCGCGACCGACGCCGGCGGCTTGGCCGGGGTGTCGAAGTCGAGCGTGTCGACCTCGATGAACTTCGGTGCGTGCGAACGTGATTCGACCTGGCCGTACTTGCGGACGTCCTCGATCACGTCCGAGGTGGTCAGCACCGCGACCGGGGTGGCGTCGGCCATCACGCCCGAGACCCGCTCGTCGTGCTGGCGGAACATCGGCATCGACAGCGGCACGGCCACGAAGCCGGCCTGGATGGCGCCCAGGAAGGCGACGACGTAGTCGAGGCTCTGCGGGGCCAGGATCACGGCGCGGTCACCGGGGGCGCCCAGCTTGCCGAGCTTGCCGGCGATGATCTGAACGCGCTCGTGCACCTCCGACCACGTCAGGCTCTCGGCGGTGCCGGCCGGGTCGTAGTCGTAGTCGATGAACGTGTAGGCGACGTCATCGGGCTGTGCCTGTGCGCGGGCGGCGAGGGCTGCGGGGATGGACGTGGCGATCGGCGGCATCGGGCGATCCCTTTCCTGCGCCGGGCGCGTCGCGGAGAAGGGGTGAAGGCGACGTCCCGGTTGTCTCGTCGGGTTCAACGGTTCCGGCGCGTCTGCCCGGGGTCTGGAGCGAAACGGCCGCGCGCCTCCCCGCGCGGGGTGGTGTCCGAACCCTCCGCGGGAGAAGCTGACGAAAGTATGACGTGCTACGGGCGGTCGGGGTGCGGAATCGGCGATTCCCGTTGATTGATGGCACTTGGCTTGAGCCGCAAGATAATCGCGCTTATGGTTGCTGGCAAACACCCCTCGACGTCCAGCGTCCGCACAGCGAATTCCTAGGCGCGAGAAAGTCGGAATGCCCTCCCGGCGGCGCGGTGCGGATGCCCGTCTCCCGCACCGCTGCTCCGATACTGTTCGCGCACAGCGTAATTCGACCCTGTCATGCTGTTTCTCCCCGTGCGACCTGAGGAGGGCTGCCCGATCGTGACCAGGGCCCCCGTCGGGGAGGCCGTGCATCGCCGCCTGCTGCCGTCCTCCCCGCACCCTGCTTGCCCTCGGCCGGTGCCGTCGCCGGCCGGTGCCCGGGTGAGTGACCGCAACCCCGGCTCGGGAACGACGGATGCGCAATCGGACACCGACCCGTCGCCTGTTGTTCACCGGCTGACCGCCGCGGCATTACTTGCCCACGCAAGGGTGACTCGACGCAAACGGCACAACTGAAGAGGTGACGCATGGCCGGGACGAATCGGGGCACTGTGCGGCGGGCGGCGACCGCGGTGGCGATCACCGCCGTCGTGGTGGTCGGGTGCAGCACCGACAACCAGGACGACGCGGGTGACACAACAGCACCCGACACCCCCCGCGCCACGTCGCCGATCGACTTCGACCTGCCCGCCGCGCAGCGCTATCACCGCACCGCCACCTACCCGGTGCATCTCAACAAGCCCGAGGGTGACCCGGTCGACGCCGAAACCGTCGCGGAGATCTCGACCGTCACCCCGGACGGCAACACCGTGATCTACACCGACGCCGCAGGCAAGCGCATCGGCTTCGTCGACGTCCGCGACCCCGCCGCCCCGGTCGGGCAGGGCACCTTGTCGCTCGAAGAACTCGGCGACGCCGACGACCAACCCACGTCGGTGGCCGCCGTCGGCGACTTCGTGCTGGTGGTCATCGACACCACCGGCGGCGATTTCGCCAACCCGTCCGGGCGCGTCGACATCGTCCGCGTCAGCGACCGCACCCCGGTGCACAGCATCGACCTGGGTGGGCAACCGGATTCGATCGCGATCAGCCCTGACGGCTCGTTCGCGGCGATCGCGATGGAGAACCAGCGCGACGAGGAAGCCACCCCGCCCGGCGGCGAGGAAGGCGACCTGCCCCAGCCGCCCACCGGCTTCCTGCAACTCATCGACCTCGCGGGGGAGCCGACCACGTGGACGGCCCGCCGCGTCGACTTCGACGTCGAAGCGGCTCGCTCGGCCGGTCTCGACACCCCCGAAGACCTCGAACCCGAATATGTCGCCATCAACTCGCGCGGGCAGGTCGCGCTGACGTTCCAGGAGAACAACGGCGTCGCGATCATCGAGGGCCGCACCGGCGAGGTGACCAACATCTTCAGCGCGGGAAGCGAATCCGTCGAGGGCATCGACACCGCCGAGGACGGCACCATCGACCAGAGCGGGTCGATCTCCGACACCCCGCGCGAGCCGGACGCGATCGGCTGGGTCGGGGACGACCATGTCGTCACCGCCAATGAAGGTGACTGGAAGGGCGGCACCCGCGGCTGGACGATCTTCGACGCCACCACCGGCGAAGTGGTGTGGGACGCCGGCAACTCCTTCTCCCAGCTCGCCGTGCGCACCGGACTGCACATCGAGGGCCGGGCCGAATCGAAGGGTCCCGAACCCGAAGGGCTGGCGATCACCGAGATCAACGGCGTCCCGACCGCTCTGGTCGCCTCGGAGCGCAGCAACTTCGTCGCCGTCTACGACGTCAGCGACGTCACGGCACCGCAGTTCCGCCAGATCCTGCCCACCACGCCCGGCCCCGAGGGTGTGCTGCCGATCCCGTCGCGCAACCTCCTGGTCATCTCGTCGGAGGCCGACGACGCCGAGGCGGGGGTGCGGGCGTCGCTGAACGTCTACGGCTTCGGGGATCGTTTTGCCGCCTCCGGCGGCACCCCGATGTTCCCGTCCATCGTCTCCGGCGATGTCGACGGCGCGCCGATCGGCTGGGGCGCCCTCGGCGCGTTGTCCGCCGACCCGGCCGACGAGAACCGCCTCTACACGGCCACCGACAACGCCTACGGACCGGCGCGGGTGCTGGGCATCGACCTCACCCAGACCCCGGCGCTGATCGACACCGAACTGCCGGTCACCGACAACGGTGAGGCCGTCACCCTCGACGTCGAAGGGATCTCGGCGCGTCCGGACGGCGGCTTCGTCCTCGGTGTCGAAGGCGAGGAGGGCCCCGGCAACGAGCTGGTCATCGTCGCGGCCGACGGTAGCGTCGAGAAGCGGGTGACGCTGCCCGCCGACATCGCCGACGCGATGGGCGGGCAGGGCATCGAGGGAGTCGCCGTCGACGGGGACGCCATCTGGGTGGCGCTGCAGCGTGAGCTCGAGAGTGATCCGCCGGGCGTCGCGCGGCTGGGGCGCTACACGCCCGACAGCGACTCCTGGGAGTGGTTCGGCTACCAGCTCGACACCACCGACACCGAAGGCGACTGGATCGGGCTGTCCGAGATCGCCGTGTACGACGGATCGCTGCTGGTGCTCGAACGCGACAAGCTCAACGGCCCCGACGCACGGGTGAAGGCGATCTACCGGGTGGCCCTGCCCGAGGACGCCGGGGTGACCTCGGCCACCGAGGCGCCGCAGGTACTGCCGAAGACGTTGGCGCGCAACCTGGTGCCGGATCTGCAGGCCACCAAGGATTTCGTGCAGGAGAAGGTGGAAGGCTTCGCGGTCGCCGGTAACGGCAACCTGTATGTCGTCACCGACAACGACGGTCTCGACGACGCCAACGGCGAGACCCAGTTCCTCGATCTCGGACCGGCCGCCACCGCGCTGGGCGGCTGAACCCCTGCGTTGAGACTGCGGTGGCTGCGGGAGCTACTCGCACTTTGCCGCAGTGGACACAGTCTCAACGGAGGCTGGGGGGTGATCTGCGCGACAGAAGTTGCCAGGCAACCCTCCCGTACGGGTAGAGTTCACCGCGCAGGAAGCGCCATGTGCGCCGCGCCGTTGCGGCCCGTCTTCAGTGAATTCGGCTTCCGAGCAAGATCTTTCGCGCGATGACGCGCATGATCATGTCCGCGTCCGCGCCGAAGGACCTGCGCGCCCGCGCGACATGACCTGCGCGCCCGCGCGACATGACCCGAGAGCCCGCGCACCAGGACCTTTGTGCCCGCGCGAAAGGAGCCGTCTTGTCGACGACGCACAGTGACATCTCACCGCAACAACAGCAGTCGGTGCTGGGCGCGCTGCGGTCACCGCGCCGGCTACGCACCGAGGTGCTGGCCGGTCTGGTGGTGGCGCTGGCGTTGATCCCCGAGGCCATCTCGTTCTCCATCATCGCCGGCGTGGACCCCCGGGTCGGACTGTTCGCCTCTTTCACGATGGCCGTCACCATCGCGATCGTCGGCGGGCGTCCGGCGATGATCTCCGCCGCGACCGGCGCCGTCGCCCTGGTGATCGCGCCGCTGGTCGCCAGCCACGGCCTGGACTATCTGATCGCTGCGGTGATCCTGGCCGGGCTGCTGCAGCTGGTGCTCGGCGGCCTCGGCGTGGCCAAGGTGATGCGGTTCGTGCCGCGCAGCGTCATGGTCGGCTTCGTCAACGCGCTGGCCATCCTGATCTTTTTGTCCCAGGTGCCGCACCTGCTCGGGGTGCCGTGGCTGGTGTATCCGATGGTCGCCGTCGGCATCCTGGTGATCGTCGCGCTGCCCAAGCTGACCACCGCGATCCCCGCGCCGCTGGTCGCCATCGCGGTGCTGACCGTCGCAGCGGTGCTCGGCGGCTGGAACGTGCCCGACGTCGGCGACGAGGGCCGGCTCCCGTCGAACCTGCCGTCGTGGCTGATCCCCGACGTGCCGCTGACGATGGAGACGCTGCGCATCATCGCCCCCTACGCGCTGGCCATGGCCGTCGTCGGGCTGCTCGAATCGCTGATGACCGCCAAGCTCGTCGACGACATCACCGACACCCACTCCAACAAGTCCCGGGAAGCCGTCGGGCAGGGCGTAGCCAACGTGGTCAGCGGATTCTTCGGCGGCATGGGCGGCTGCGCGATGATCGGGCAGACGATGATCAACGTCAAGGTCAGCGGCGCCCGCACCCGCATCTCGACATTCCTGGCCGGGGTGTTCCTGCTGGCTTTGGTGGTCGGCCTCGGCGACCTCGTCGCGCGTATCCCGATGGCGGCCCTGGTCGCCGTCATGATCATGGTGTCGGTCGCCACGCTGGACTGGCACAGCATCAACCCGAAGACGTTGCGCCGCATGCCCAAGAGCGAAACGTTCGTGATGCTTGCGACGGTCGCCGTCACCGTGGCCACCCACAACCTGGCCTACGGCGTGGCGGTCGGAACGCTGGCTGCGATGGTGCTGTTCGCCCGCCGCGTCGCGCACTTCACCGAAGTCGTGGCGCTGGACCCTGCCCCTGACGACGCGCCTGCCGATGCCGCTGCTGAGACCGCCGGCGACACCCGCGTCTACGCGGTGCGGGGAGAGCTGTTCTTCGCCTCCAGCAACGACCTGGTGTACCAGTTCGACTACGTGGGCGACCCCGCCAACATCGTCATCGACATGAGCGACGCGCACATCTGGGACGCCTCCACCGTCGCCACGCTGGATGCGATCACCACCAAGTACGCGGCGAAGGGCAAGTCGGTCACCATCATCGGCATGAACGACAACAGCGCCGAGCGGCACGCCCGGCTGTCAGGTCAACTCAGCGGCGCGCACTAGGGACACCGGCATGGAGCTGTTGCAGATCGGAGAGGTGTCGGCGCACACCGAGCTGTCGATCAAGACCATCCGCCACTACGACGACGTGGGCCTGGTGGTGCCGTCAGCACGCTCGGCGGGCGGGTTCCGGCTCTACACCGGCGAGGACGTCGCCCGGCTGATCGCGATCCGCCGGATGAAACCGCTCGGGTTCACCCTCGAGGAGATGCGAGAGCTGCTCGACGCGTTGGCCGTCCTCGACGACGACACGTCGACCGCGGCTGAACGAGCCGAAGCCGCGGACGCCGTGGCGCAGTTTCACCGCCGAGCTGCCGATGCCTGCGCCACGCTGAGCAAGCAACTGGGGTATGCGCGCGAACTCACCGAGCAACTCGACCGCTATCAGACCCGATGAGGCTGGGGGCACATCAGACCCGTTGAGACTGCGTCCACGTCGGGCGCCACTCGCACTTTCCCGCGCTGGATGCAGTCTCAACGCATATCTGCGCACATTCTCCACATATGACGAGGGGCCCGACCATGACGGTCGGGCCCCTCGCATTCACGCTTCTACTGCTGCGCCTCCTGGCGCTTCTCGGCTGCGCTGGCAGCCCCGCGGGCCGCGTCGGCCTCGGCTTCCTTCTTGGCCGCGTCGCGCTGGGCCTCGGCCTTGTCCTGCTGGGCCTTGCCCTCTTCGACCATGTCGTTGCGACCGGTGACAGTGCCGACCACTTCCTTGGCCTTGCCCTTCACGTCCTCGACGACGCCCTTGATGCCTTCCTCGGGACCACTGTTGTTGTCAGCCATCGTGCACCTCCACAATTTAAGGTTCGCAAATCGGATGGTCGATTCGCTTGACGGCTATATGCCCACTTTGCTGTCACAGGTAAACCACCTGCGTCTGTGAGCCGTCCCACCGTCAGGTCAGGCAGTCCTCCGTGGTCACAAGCCGGGCGCCCATGTTGCGCCGCATCATTTGCAGCGCAGCATCGCCGAGATCGTCGTAGATGTGCGCGACCGCGTCCTCGGGCACGATCACTTCGAGGTGGCGGATGTAGGCGTCCAGAGCCGTGTAGAGAATGCACTGCTCGGTGACCTGACCCGTCAGCACCACGCACTCGGTCTTGAGCCGGCCCAGCAGGTAGTCCAACGGCGTCGCGTAGAAGGCGCTGTGCCGCACCTTGGTCAGGAACCGGGACTTCTTGCTCGGCGCGACCGGGCGGACCAGGTCGGGTCGTTGGCCGTTGAGCGCGTCGTCGACGAGATCTCCTGGCGCGGCAGTGAAGTCACCGTAGTTGTCGTTGACATAGATCAGGTCCACGTCGTCGCGGCTGCGCGCACGGTCCACCATCTTGCTCAGTGGGTCGATGATCGTTTCGACGTTGGGCGCCAACCGTTCTGCGTCAGGATGGTCATAGGTGTTCATCATGTCGATGACCAGCACCGCGGTGTTCGTCATCGCCGCACCTACTTCAGCACGCGGCCCAGCGCGTCACGCGCCCGATCCACCATCGACACGAACGGCCCGACGGCGAAGTTCAGCGTCGCGGACTCCACCCCGGCGTGCGGGTGCGTCGGGGCGATGCGCTCGGCAACCCGAACCGCCTCGGCCAGCTTGGCCAGCTCGCTGGCGTCCACGCCGTCACGAAGCGCCGGAAACTCCAGCGTCTCTTCGTGTTCGGCGTGCTCGGTGACCGCAGCCTGCAGGTGGATCAGCGCCTTGCTGAACTCCGAGGTCTGCGGCTCGAGACCCTCGAGCTCACTCAACGCGATTTTGGAGTCGTGCTCCTCGGCCAGCCGCTCGTCGACGATCTCGGCGCCGCCGGTGATCTTGCGACGCACACGCGGGTGCACGATCATCTCTTCGGCGGTTTCGTGGACGGCCAACAGCGTGCGCAACTTGGTGAACGCGGCGCGCTGCGTATCGACGTCGGCGGCGTCGAGGGTTTCGACGAACAGCTTCTTGATGGTCTCGTGCTGGGCCACCAGGTACTCGATGACGTCGTCGGCCTTGGTGATGCTGGGAGCAGACACAGGAAACCTCCTATGCGACGGGAAAAGGGGAAGCGGGCATGGGCTGCGCACCGCTGCTTCCGGGGGTTACCCGCTGCCGCGCGAGGAAAACGTGCCGAAGCCGGTCACTCCCGGCTGGCGAGCCGGGCGATCGCGCTACCGGCCAGGTTGGCCAGCAACTCCCGCGGATTCTCGAAAACCTCGGCAGCACCCGCGTCGCGCAGTTCGTCGCGCCCGCACCCGCCGGTGAGCAACCCGATGGTCGGCACCTGGGCGCGGGCACACGCCTCGGCGTCCCACACCGCGTCGCCGACGAAGACGGCCTGCTGGGCGCTCACCCCGGCACGCTCCAGTGCGATCCGCACGATGTCCGGCTCGGGTTTGGCGGTGTCGACGTCCTCGGCCGAGGTGATCTCCGCGATCACGTCGTCGCAGTCGAGCACCTTGCGCAGCAACTCGAGCTCGTCGGGCGGGGCTGAGGTGGCCAACACGGCCTGCAGGCCCATGTCGGCGACCCGGTGCACCAGCTCCCGGGCACCGGGCAGCGGCTCCAGCAGCGACGCGCTGCGCTGGTAGTACTCGCTGTGGCCGTCCTTGAGCTGCGAGACCAGCTCGTCGGTCGGATCCTGGCCGAACTGCTCGAGCAGGGTCTTCACCAGCGTGGTGCCGTCCATGCCGATGCTGCGGTGCACCCGCCACGTCTCCATCGGCACGTCCGCCTCGTGGAACGCGCGCTGCCAGGCGTAGACGTGCAGGTAGTTCGAATCGACCAAGGTGCCGTCCACATCGAACAGCACCGCCGGGTGGGAAGTCATGCTCCGTGGACTACCCGGCGTCGGGACCTCCGAAAACCGGGTCAGCGCAGCGGGGCGGGCTTGCCGGCCTGGATGAGCTCGCCGCCGAGGTCATAGTCGTCGTCGGCGTTGCACGTCAACACCGCGACGACCGCTCCGTCGGCCTCGTACCAGACCGTGAACCCGTCCCCGTGCTCGACCATCCGGCTGTCCTGATAACCGTCACCCCACGCGTGGTACTTGACCGTGGTGTCCCCGATCGTGGTCCAGAATCCCGGAACGCCCGACCAGGCGGCGTCGTCACCGGCTGCCGTCGCCCCGGCGACCTTGCCCTGGTCCTCGGCGTCCTGCCAGTGCTCGATCGGTAACCGCCGTCCCGCACCGGTGTTGAACGCCAACGCCACATCGCCGGCGGCGTACACCTGAGGCAACCCGGTACTCAGATCCTCGTCGGCGACGATGCGCGAATCCTGCATCGGGACGCCCGCGAGGCCGGCCAGCTCGGTGTTCGGGCGGACCCCGGTCGCAGCCAGGATCAGGTCGGCCTCGAGCGTCTCTCCGCTGTCGAGGTGCACGACCGATTCGTCGAGACGCTCCACGCTCGCGCCGCCCAGCCAGCGCGCCCCGGACGCCTCCACCAGCTCGGCCAGCTTGCGGCCGGCCTCGACACCCAGCCGCTTCTGCTGCGGTGCCTCGTCGGGAGCCACGAGCGTCACCGACAGCCCACGCAGGGCCAGCGACGCTGCGGCCTCGCAACCGATGAAACCGGCGCCGACGACGACCGCGGTGCGCGCCGATTCGGCCGCGGCGCGCAGCCGCTCGGCGTCGTCGAGGGACCGCAACTGCAGGGCGTGTTGGCCGCCCGGGACCGGCAGCGGCACCGGACTCGAACCGGTCGCGAAGATCAACGCGTCGTAGCCGTGCGGCTCGCCGTCGACGGTGACGACGCGCTGCTGCGGATCGAACCCCTGCACCCGGGAATCGAGGGCCAGCACGATGTCGCGCTCGGTGAACCACTGCTCCGGGTGGAGGTCGATGTCATCGGTCTTGCCCCGCAGGAATTCCTTGCTCAGCGGCGGCCGGGCGTAGGGACGGCGCCGGTCGGCGCTCAGGATCCGCACGGGGGCATCGGGTCTGCGTTCGCGGTACGCCTCGGCGGCGGCCACTCCCGCGGGCCCGCTGCCGAGGACGACCAATCCGGAATCACTCATGGCGGGGGCATACCCACTGCTGTTCGAGATCACCGGTGACGGACGTGCCGCTGCTCAGCGCTGTGGGGGACCCGGGTCGGGAGTCGTCGCGGGCTCGGGCGGGGTGACCGGCGGATCGTCGGGCGTCAGACGCTCGGGGACCTCCTCGGGCGTCAGACGCTCCGGTGGGTCCTGGGGAACGGTGTCCATGACGGCGGGTTCCCCCGCGCCCCCTGTGGACAACCTGTCAGTTCTTGACGAGCGTGAACTGGGCGACCTCGCTGATGCCCCGCTCGAAGAAGTCCGCGCAGCCCACCAGATAGCGCATGTAGCGGTCGTAGACCTCGACCGACGTCACCGCGATCGCCTCGTCACGGTGCGCCTCCAGCGCCGTCGCCCACGTGTTCAGGGTCCGCACATAGTGCGGCGTCAGGTAGTCGGTCTCCTCGACTGTGAACCCCGCACGCTTGGAGTAGTCGATGACGTCCTCGTCGCAGGGCACCGCCCCGCCGGGGAAGATCTCCTTGGCGATGAACCGCATGAACTTCAGGTCGCTCATCACGATCGGGATGCCCATCTCGGGCCAGCGCTTGAGCGGATGGCCCATGATGGTCTGCAGCACCATCCGGCCGTCGGCGGGCATCACCCGGTCGCACGTCGCGAAGAACGCCTCGTAGCGTTCCTTGGGGAACGCCTCGAACGCCTCGATGCTGACGATCCGGTCGACCGGCTCCTCGAATTCCTCCCAGCCCTTGAGCAGGATCCGGCGAGACCGTTCGGTGTCCAGCCCGTCGAGCATCTCCTGGCCGAGCGAGCGCTGGTTGCGGCTCAGCGTCAGCCCGACGACGTCGACGTCGTATCGCTGCACGGCGCGTTTCATCATCGAGCCCCAGCCGCAGCCGACGTCGAGCAACGTCATCCCCGGCTTGAGGTCGAGCTTGCCGAGCGCCAGATCGATCTTGGCCAGCTGCGCTTCTTCGAGCGACATGTCGTCCCGCTCGTAGAACGCGGAACTATAGGTGCGCGACGGATCCTGGAACAGTCCGAAGAACTCGTTGGACAGGTCATAGTGGGCCTGAACATCGTCGAAGTTCGGTTCCAGCTTCGTCGAGCCCCCCGACCCGTTGTCCGCCATCAAACGCTCCTTCTCATGCCGTGGCGGCGAGCGCCGGGCTGTATCAGCCCTTCTCCAACGTGAACTGACATACGTCGGTGTATCCGTCACGGAACAGGTCCGCGCAGCCCTTCAGGTACTTCAGGAACCGCTCGTAGATCTCGTCGTTGGTGATCGCGATCGCCTCGTCTTTTTTCGCTTCGAGGTTAGCCGCCCAAGTGTCGAGAGTCTTCACGTAGTGGGGCTGAAGGTGCTGCCGGCGCGTCACGGTGTAGCCCGCCTTGGTGGCGCTCTGCTCGACCTGCGCCGCCAGTGGCAAACGGCCACCGGGATAGATCTCATCCATGATGAACTTGATGAACCTGACGTTGGACATCGTCAGGGGCAGATTCTTGCCTTTGATCTCCTCATCACTGGGAATGATGATCGTGTGCAGCAACTGCACGCCGTCATCGGGCATGAGGTTGAAGGTCTTCTTGAAATAATCGTCGTATTTGTTGAATCCGAAGTGCTCGAAAGCGCCGATCGACACCACGCGGTCGACGGGCTCGTCAAAATCCTCCCACGGCTGCAGGCGCACCTCCATGCTGCGCGTGGTGTCGATGTTGGGGAACCGGTTCTGCTCGATGTGCTGCTTCTGGTTCTCCGAGAGCGTCAGCCCGATGACGTTCACGTCGTACTTCTCCACCGCGCGCTGAATGGTCGAACCCCAGCCGCAGCCGATGTCGACCAGCGTCATGCCCGGCTCCAGGCCCAGCTTGCCCAGCGACAGGTCCACCTTGGCCTGCTGCGCCTCTTCCAGGGTCATGTCATCGCGCTCGAAATAAGCGCAGCTGTAGGTCTGGGACGGGTCCTGCCACAGCTTGAAGAAGTCGTTGGAAATGTCGTAGTGGAACTGGACTTCCTTCTTGTCCGATCCACGGGTCTGCGAGGCAGACTTGGACAGCCACTTGGACTCGGCGCTAGGTGTTTCGGGCACAGCAAATCCTGTCGTCGATGATGGTGGAGGCCGGGTTCCCGGTGCCATCAGCGGTCAAACGTACCGCAAGAAACTGGTCAAGCCCGGTAGCGGGGCCGGTCCGATTCCCCCGCTCTTTCTTGCCGGATTCCCTGCCCGCGAACGTGCCTTCCCGGTAGCCGCCCGGCGCGGATGACCACTGTCAGAGCACGCTCGCGGCGGCAGCTACAAAAGCCCGCGCAGCGTCGCCAGCGCACCGTCCACGTCGGCGTCGGTGGTGGCCCACGAGCAGACGAACCGCACCACGGGCTCGCCCAGATCGGGCTGATGCACCGCATAGGTGTCGCCCAACCGGCGGTGCAGCTCCGGGTCCATCGCCACGAAAACCTCGTTGGCCTCGACCGGGGACGCCAGCCGCAGCCCCAGCGCCATCATTCCCTCGCTGAGCCTGGCGGCCATCGCGTTGGCGCGCGAAGCGGTGGACAGCCACAGGCCATCGGCGAACATGGCCTCGAACTGGGCCGCGACGTAGCGCTGCTTGCTGGCAAGGTGCCCGATCTGCTTCTGCACGAAGTGGACACCGTCGAACAGCTCCGGGCGGCGAACCAGGACCGCGTCGCCGAACATCATGCCGTTCTTGGTGCCGCCGACCGAGACGATGTCCGCGTCACCGATCGCCTCGGCAGGGTCCACCCCCAGCGCGGCGACGGCGTTGCCGATCCGCGCCCCGTCGACGTGCACCAGCAGGCCCAGACCGTGCGCCCGGCCGACGAACTCGGCGATCGCCGTCGCGCTCCACACCCGCCCGCTCTCGGTCGACTGGGTGATCGACACGATGCGCGGCTGCGAATGGTGCACCGCGGTGCGACCGAGCACCCGGCGGGCGAGAACCTGCGGGTCGATCAGGCCGTCGTCGCTGGGCAGCCGGGTCAGCTGCGCGCCGGACAGCCGCACCGGTCCGCCGGCCTCGTCGACCAGCACGTGGGCCACGTCGCTGCAGAAGATCTCCTGCCACGGCCTGGTCGCGGCCGACAGCGCGATGATGTTGGCTGCGGTGCCGGTGAACGTGAACAGCACCTCGGCGCCGGGGCAGTCGAACGCGCTGCGCACCGCGTCGGCGGCACGTTCGGTGACCGGGTCGGCGCCGTAGGAACCCATCGGGCCGTCGTTGACCCGCTGCAGCGCCGCAAGCACGTTCGGGTGCGCCGGCGCGGCGTTGTCGGAGGCGAAGGCAGCGGACACGGACACGTCCGCCATGATCGCACTCATGGGCCGCGGTCCCCGCGGACGCTGCGGACGCCGCGGTCGCCGCGGGCGAGAACGCAGGGTCGTGCTCACGGGTCAGATCGCGACCCGGAATTCTATTTCGCGGGGCGGTGGGCGACCCAGGCGAAGAACTCGTCGGCGCAGAACACCGGCTTGCCGTACTCCTGCGCCTTGCGCGCCTTGCCCGACTGCGTGCCCGCCTCCGCGGTCACCAGCACATCGCAGCGCGTCTTCGACACCGACTTGACCGGGGTGAGCCCCACCGAGCGGGCCAGATCCTCCATCTCCCAGCGCTCCACGACGCATCCGTCGGCGTCCTGTGCGGTCCCGGTGAAACAGATCCGGGCGCCGGGCAGCAGCGCGTCAGCGATCGCATAGCTGTCGAGAAGCATTGCTTCGCCTGCGATCTCGATGCCCAGCACTTCTTCGGTCGCGTGCAGCCGGTCCAGCACCTCGGCGGGCAGACGCACCCGCGACACCGCCGCGCGGAGCTGATCGGCCACCGAACGACGCGCCGCCGCGTCCCAGCCGATGTCGGCTGTGCCGCCCGTGGGCACCGACGCGCCGAGCAGCACTGCGCCCACGTCGCGGCTGATCCGTAACAGCGCCGACAGCGCAGGCAGATGATCGGCGGTAGGGGTGGCCACATCCCGGTCGCGGTTGATCAACAGCCCTGACGTCACCTCGGTGGGTTCGGGTTCGTCGAACGCCGACGAACCGTCCTCGGCCTCGGCGCGGGTGTGTGCCGCCAGCGCCGAACGGGCCCGCTCCAGTGCGGTGCGTCCCGTCACCCGGCTGCCGCGCAGCTCGACGCCCAGCGGCATCGTCGTCACATAGCCGAGCCGCTTGAGTTCGAAGTCGATCAGGCCGAGCTGCTCGTCGACGCCGACCGCGACCGGTGTGCAGCCGGCCAGCATCGGGGCGAGCATCGCCCACGCCTCGCGCAGCGTCGGAGCCAACAGCACATCGGCGACCCCGATGCCGAATGCCTTTCGCGCATCAGCGATATCGCGCTGCGGGTTGATCAGCGTCGAGATCGCGGTGCCATCGTCGAACGCGACCGCAAGCTCGACCGGCCGCGGCCGCGACATCCGGCCCTCGTCGCCGACGGTCAGCATCCCGATGGCGCAATAGCGTCGGGCGGCGGTGCTGTCACCGGCGCCGCGCAGGAAACGGGCGATGCGCCGATCGGCCTTGAGATCCTTTGGCAGCACAGGACGTTTGAGCACCAGGCCGGCCAACGAGGTGCATCGACTCAATGCCACATAGAGCTGGCCCGTGGAGAACATGCCGCCGGTGAGGTCGACCATCAACCGCGGCAGCGTCTGCCCCTGACTCTTGTGGATCGTGATCGCCCACGCCAGCTTGAACGGCAACTGCGTGTACGACCCGACCACCTCTCGACCAAGCGAGCCTCCGGACAGCACCGGTCGGGTGGCCTCCCAGGTGAACGGCGGGACCTCGGCGCAGCTGCCGTCGGCGAATTCGACCTCCACCACCGCGCCGTACCGGTCGTAGCCGACGCCCACGACGCGGCCGATGGTGCCGTTGACCCACCGGTTGCCCTGGTCGTTGGTGAGCATCATGATCTGTGCGCCGACCTTGAAGCGCAGCGTCTCCTCGACGGGCGGATCGAACAGCGACAGATCACCCGAAGACGTTGCCTGGTGGACGAACTCGTCGCCGGGCAGCCGCTGCAGATGTTGACGGTTGCGGGCGGTCACCAGCCTGTTCGTCGGCGCGAGGGTGAGCCAGAACTCGTCGTCGGGCGGCACGAAGTCGGCGTCGGCACGGGCGTTGAGCTGCTCCTGGGCGTGCCCCAGCAACACGCCTTCGCGAATCTCGTTGAGGATGGCCGTCATCCGGTCGTCGCCGAGCTGGCGGAACACCGTCGTCAACGACACCGTCGGGAACTGAGACCGCTCGAAGCAGCGCGCCGAGAAGAAGTACGGCGTCTCGTAGGGCGCGCCGGAGAAGAACCCGGATTCGTGCTCACTGACCACCGGCGGCAACTGGTACAGGTCACCGACCAACACGATCTGCACGCCGCCGAACGGGGTGCCGGGCGCCGGGCCGAAGCGCTCGAGGGCGGCGGCGACCATGTCGAAGGTGTCGGCGCGCACCATCGAGGCCTCGTCGACGATCAGCGTCTGCAGCGACGCCAGCGTCTTGGTGAACCGGCCCGGCCGGTAGGAGCCGGACCGGATGTCGTCCAGCGTCGTCGTCGGACGGAACCCGAACAGCCGGTGGATGGTGTAGCCGTCGACGTTCAGCGCGGCGATGCCCGTCGGCGCGACGACGACCACGTTGCGCTCGGTGCCGGCCATGAAGTGCCGGATCAGCGTCGACTTGCCGGTGCCGGCCTTGCCGGTCAGGAAGACGTGGCCCCCGCCGGCCAGCAGATCCAGCGCGTGACGGAACTCGTCGGTGAGGACGATCCCCATGGCGGCAGGTTACCGCGCCGAGCGAGAAGCCACGGTTGTGGGACGGGGCGATATCGCGACCCGGAATCCTATTTCGCGGAGGATCGGCCGGACCGCCAGGCCCGCCAGCCACGGTGCGCGGCGAACGCGCCGATCACCGCCGTCGCGCACCACACCGTCACGGCGGCGATGGCCAGCGGTGCGGAGAACTCGCCGATCGCCGCACCCGCCGCGGTGTAGGAGAACGCCCGCGGCGCCGACCCGATCAGCGACCCGACCGCCATCTGCCAGATCGGCACGCCGAACGCCCCGAACGTGTAGGAGGCCAACGCGTCGCTGATACCCGGCACGAACCGCTGCCCGACCACCGCCCACAGCCCGCGGCGTCGCACCAGCGCGTCGATACGTTCGGCGCGGGAGGGGCCCAGCAGCGCGCGGGCACTGTCGCGGCCCGCCCGCCGGCCCGCCAGCGCGGCCATCACCGCGGTCCCCATCGCAGCACCCAGCGTGACGAACGTCCCGACCAGCGGCCCGAACAGGAAACCACTGCCCGCCGCCAGCAGCGGCCCGGGCACCAGCACCGCGCCCAGCAGCGCCGAGACCACCACGTAGGTCAGCGGCGCCAGCGGACCCGTCGCGGCCACCAGCTCGCGCACGTACTCCACGTCGATCACCCGCTGGACGGCAACCAGATAGAACAACACCCCGAGCACCGCGGCGAACAGCGCCAACCGCACGATGTGCGGGCGCCGCGATACCGGGGGAGTGTCCTCGCTGTCGACCATGCCGGACGCAATCCTGCCGCACGCCGTTAAGTTGGCGGGGTGAGTGTGACGCCGACGGACCTGACCGGAACCGAGCGGGCCGTCCTCATCGTGTTGATGGCCGAATCCCGCCCGGTGGCCAACCCCGAGCTGGCCACGCTGGGCCCCGCGCTGGACAAGCCGGGGCGCGACAAGCTCAACGCGCTCGGGCTCATCGAGTCCGAGCGGATCAAGGGCCGGTATGTGCATGAACTGACCGATCGCGGGTGGGCGCTGTGCCGCGACATCGTCGCCGCGGGCCCGCCGCCGCGGTCCACCGGCCCGGCCAAGACGCTCTACACCGTGCTGGGCGCCCTGGGCCGCTACCTGCAGCGCTCGGAGGTGAGCCTGGCCGAGCTGTTCTGGCCGGCCGAGACCTCAGAGGCCGAACCCCCCGAGGCCGAAACCCCCGAGGCCGAAACCCTCGAGGACCGGGTGCGCGTGGCGTATGCGCGGCTGGCGCCGCGGCCGGGTGGCTGGGTGCGCCTGGCCGAGCTGCGCGCCGCGCTCGGGGACGCCCGTGGCGACGTCGACACCGCCCTCACCGCGTTGTCGCGCGCGCCGGGGGTTAGCGTGATTCCCGAAGAGGACCAGAAGAAGCTGACGCCCGACGACCGCGCCGCCGCGGTGATGATCGGGGACCGGCCCAAGCACCTGATCGCGATCGAGGCTTGATGGATTCACTGCAGCGCGACGCCCTCGCCTCGCTGCGCCTGACGTGGGCGCCCACCGTCGACGACCTGTGGAAGCCCCAGTCGGCCACCCACGTCAGCGGGTTGAACGAGCACGCCGTCGACGACGTCATGGACGCCTTCACCGACGCGCTGCGCGACGAATCGTCCTCGCCGCTCGGCGTGGTGATCCGCGGCCCCGCCGGTTCGGGCAAGACCCACCTGCTCGGCCAGGTTCGCGAACGCGTGCAGGCCGACGGCGGGTTCTTCTTCGTCATCGAGCTGCTCGACGCGGCCAGTTTCTGGCAGTCGGTGCGCAACGGCATCCTGGAGAGCTTCGGCAGGCCCGGCGCACACCGCGAAACCCAGCTCAAGGACCTGCTGTGGGAGTTGTCGTCGCTGGCGCACGTGTCGCGAGCCGACCGCCGCGCCATCGTCGGTGACGCCGACCTCGAACCCGAGGTGCTGGACCGGTTCGTCAACGCGCTGGCCAAGGTCCGCAAGGACACGGTGCGGCACTGCCATCAGACGCTGCGGGCGCTGGTGCTGTTCGCAGCGACCGACCTGACCGCCCAGGACATCGGCGAGGCGTACCTGCAGGCCAGCTCGGAGGCCGGTGGTGACGAGCGGCTGCGCTGGGGTCTGCGCGCCGCGCCGTCGCTGACGCAGGAATGCGTGCGGGAGATCTCGCGTCTGGTGGCGCTGGTGGGCCCGTCGGTGCTGGCGGTCGACCAGATCGACACGCTGCTGGCGGCGTCCCTCGCACAGCCGGGTGACGCCGGTGACACGCTGCTCGAGCAGGTGGCCCACGGGTTGATGGCGCTGCGACAGACGACACGGCGCACGGTGTCGGTGGTCGCGTGCCTGCCCGCGGTGTGGGAGAGCATCCGCGACCGCGCCACCGCCAGCGTGGCCGACCGGTTCAGGGTCACCGGGGTGCTGACCCCGGTGCCGTCCGCCGACATCGGCCGCGCGATCCTGGAGCGCCGCTTCAGCGCCAGCTACGCGTCGGTCGACTTCCGGCCGCCGTATCCGAGCTGGCCGATCCGGCCGTCGGCGTTCGACGAGGCGCTGGACTACACGCCCCGTCAGCTGCTGATCCGTGCCGACACCCACGTGCGGCAGTGCCTGCGTCACCGCGAGGTCCTCGAGCTCGACCATCTCGCCGAAGACGACGGCCCCGTGTGGGACACGCAGCAGGGCGACCGGACCGTCGCACCGTCCTCCGAGCTCGACCGCGCCTTCGCCGAGTACCGGCGTCGCGCGGTGCCCGCCGCCGCGCTGGACCCGGAGGGCGAGGACGTCACGATGCCCGAGCTGCTGGGTGCGGCGCTGACCGCGTGGATCGCCGAACGTGACAGTGACCCGGCGTACCTGTGCGACCCGCCGCCCGGCGCGCACGTGATGCTGCACGGCCGGTTACGCCAGAGTCTGGATGCCGCGACCGACGACGAACGGCACTGGGCGTTCCGCGCGGTGGCCGCCAGCAACGCGCTGTCTGCGCAGAGCCGGGTCCGCAAGGCGTTCACCGCCGCCGGACTGCAGGCCGGCTCCGACCGCAGGCAGTTGTTCCTGCTGCGCAACACGCCGTGGCCGACGGGCCCCAAGACCGCCGAGCTGATGACCGACGTGCATGCCGCCGGCGCGCGCACCGTCGAACTCGATGACGACGACCTGCGCACGATGATCGCGCTGCGCGACCTGATCAACGACGACCATCACGACCTGCCCGGCTGGTTGCGCCGCAACCGGCCCGCGCACGGGTTGACGCTGTTGCGCCAGGCGCTCGGGGGCGAGGCGGACGTTCCGGCGCCGTCTGTCGAGGCGGTCGGGCCGGAGGTCGAGGAGGCCGGGCCCGGACACCAGGTGCCCGAGGACGCCGGCACCGAACCCGACGTCATCGAGGTGCCCGACATACCGGTGCCCGACAACGAGATTCCACTCGGCCGCGACCTGCGCACCGATGCGCCGGTGACGATCGAGCTGTCCGCGCTGCGCAAGCATGTGGCGATCTTCGCCGGATCGGGCTCGGGCAAGACCGTACTGATCCGCCGGCTGGTCGAAGAGTGTGCGCTGCGCGGGGTGTCGGCCATCGTGCTGGACCCCAACAACGATCTGTCCCGACTCGGCACCGCCTGGCCCGAGCCGCCGTCGGGATGGCGGCGCCCCGACGACGCGGCCGCCGCGGAGTACCTGCAGCACACCGACGTCCGGATCTGGACACCGCGCCGCGCCAACGGCGCCCCGCTGGCCTTCCAGCCGCTGCCCGACTTCGCCAGTGTCGTCGACGACCACGATGAGTTCATCGACGCCGTCGAATCCGCCTGCGCAGCACTGGAACCGCGGGCGCTGATCTCAGGCCAGACCCAGAAGGCCGGCCGGGCCCGGGCGGTGCTGCGCGAAGCGTTGCAGTACTACGGCACCACACCCGCACCGACCCTGCCCGGCTTCATCGGCATGCTCGGTGACCTGCCCGATGACGTCAGCGGGCTGGCCGACGCCCGCAAGATCGCCGGCAACATCGCCCAGGACCTGCAGGCGGCGATGGTCAACGATCCGCTGTTCGGCGGCTCCGGCACCCCGGTCGACCCCGGCGTGCTGCTCACCCCGGCAAACGGGTACCGGGCGCGGGTGTCGGTGATCAGCATGATCGGGCTGACCTCCGAGGAACAGCGGCAGAGCTTCGTCAACCAGCTGCAGATGGCGCTGTTCGCGTGGATCAAGCGCAACCCCGCCGGGGAGCGTCCACTCGGCGGGCTGCTGGTGATGGACGAAGCGCAGACTCTCGCCCCGTCACGCGGATTCACCGCCTGCAAGCGCAGCACCCTGGCGCTGTCGTCGCAGGCCCGCAAATACGGCCTGGGGTTGGTGTTCGCCACCCAACACCCCAAGGCTCTCGACAACAGCATCCCGGGCAATGCGGCCACCCAGTTCTACGGGCTGCTGAACTCGCCCGCCCAGATCGAGACGGCGCGCGAGATGGCCCGAGCCAAGGGCGGTCTGGTCGACGACATCAGCAGACTGCGGGCCGGGAACTTCTACGTCGCCACCGAAGGCGAGGCGTTTCACCGCATCGTCGCACCGTGGTGCCTGTCGTATCACCCGGCCAGCCCGCCGGCCGCCGAGGACGTCCTCGCCCTCGCCGCCGCGTCAAGGTGACTTCGGCGCAACTGGTCGTGCACGGCGCGACTCAGCCCGCCGACTCGGTCATTCGGCCAGGTCGAGCACCGGGGTGGGTCGACGGAAGCCGCGGGTGACCACCAGCAGCCACACGAAACCGATGGCCAGCCAGATCAACCCGAGCACCAGCGTCATCCCCGACAGACTGGTCCACAGCCACGCCGTCAACAGGAAGCCCACCCCCGGCGCGATCAGGTTCAGCGCCACCCTCGAACGGTCCCGCAGGTCGACGAAGAAGTGCTTGATCACCGACAGGTTCACCGCCGAGAACGCCACCAGTGCACCGAAACTGATCAGCGACGCGAGCGTGGCCAGATCGATCACGATCGCCAGCAGCGACACCACACTGACCACCAGGATGGCGTAGACGGGCGTGCTGAACCGCGGGGAGATGTGCCCGAACAGCTTGCGCGGCAGGATGCCGTCGCGGCCCATCGCGTAGAGGATCCGGGCCACCGACGCCTGCGACGTCAACGCCGACCCCAACGCGCCCGCGACATAGGCGGCCGTGAAGAAGTTGTTCAGGAACTGCCCGCCCGCGGCGACCATCACGTCCAGCGACCCGGAGTCCACATCGGCGAATTCGTTGGACGGATACACCAATTGGGCCACATAGGACAGCAGGATGAAGATCAGGCCCGCCGAGATGGTGGCGATCATGATGGCCCGCGGCACCCCGCGCCGGGGGTCCTTGGCTTCTTCCGACAGTGTGGACACCGCGTCGAACCCGAGGAACGACAGACACAGGATCGCCGCGCCGGCGAGCACGGGGCCGAGGCCGGTGGCGGTGCCGTCACCGGTGAACGGCGCCGCCAGGTCGACGCTGCCGCCGCCGAACGTCTCGCCCAGCGCGAGCACGACGAACGTGACGATGAAGATCGCCTGCACGGCGATGATCAGGAAGTTGGCCCGGGCCACCGACACGATGCCGACGATGTTGAGCACCGTGACGAAGCCGATCGCGACGAGCACGATCACCCATTCCGGCAGCGCCGGCAGCGCGGCATTGAGATAGATGCCGATGACCAGATAGTTGATCATCGGCAGGAACAGGTAGTCCAGCAGCAGCGACCACCCCGCCAGGAAGCCGGTCGGGGCGCCGAACGACTTCTGGGTGTAGGTGTACGCCGACCCCGCCAGCGGGAACGCCGCCGACATCCGCGCGTAGGACAACGCGGTGAAGACCATCGCCACCAGCGTCACCACGTAGGACAGCGGCAGCCGGCCCCCGGAGGTCTCGGTGACGATGCCGTAGGTGGTGAACACCGTCAGCGGCACCATGTACACCAGCCCGAACAGCGCCAGCGAGGGCGTGCCCAGCGCGCGCTTCAAATGGCCCTGGTGGGCGTCGACGCCGGCCGTGGCGGGCTGGGTTGGCTTGGTCATGACTCTGCCCTTCCGTTGTCGGCCTCATAGACCGGTTCGCCCTGCAGATAGGTGGCGCGGACGCCGATGTGCGGGAGCTCCAGCGGCGCTGTCCGGCGCGGATCGCGGTCCAGCCACACCAGGTCGGCCGCCGCGCCGGGAAGCATCCGTCCCCAACGGTTCTCGGCGAATGCCTGCGCGGCGACCGCCGCGGTGTAGGCGCTCAGCGCCTGCTCGACGGGCAGGATCTCCTGCGGCGTCCAGCCGCCCTCGGGTTCGCCGTCGGCGGTGCGCCGCGACACCGCCACCGCGATTCCGTCCAGCGGCGCGCCGGAGGACACCGGCCAGTCCGACCCGAAGCTCAGCGCCGCACCGGAACGCTGCAGCGTCGCGATCCGGTACTGCCGGTCGGCCCGCTCCTGACCGAGCCGCGGGATGGTCAACACGGTCATCAACGAATCCAGCTGTGCCCACAGCGGCTGCATGTTCGGGATGACGCCGAGTCGGGCGAAGCGATCGATGTCGGCATCGTCGACCAGCTGCGCATGCGCGATGACGGGCCGCCGGTCCCGGGGGCCGTTACGCCGCACCACCTCGTCGATGGCGTCGAGGGCCTGGCGCACCGCGGCGTCGCCGATGGCGTGGATGTGGATCTGCAGGCCGAGTTCGTCGACCCGGCACGCCGCCTCGGCCAGCGCATCGCCCTCCCAGTTGCGCATGCCACGGTTGTCACCCGAATGGCTGTGCAGCCCAGAACAGTACGGCGCCAACAACGCCCCGGTCTCGTTCTCGACCACGCCGTCGGCGAAGAACTTGACCGTGTGTGCGGTCAGCAGCTCGTTGCCGGCTGCCTCGACCCCGCGGCGCTGCTCGGCGAACTGCGTTACCTGCTCGTCGAAGTGTCGCGGATCGGCGTAGAGGGCGAGGTTGAACCGCATCCGCAAGGCGCCCTGGCGCGCGGCCGCTGCATAGGTCTCGACGTCGGCCGGCTCCACCCACGCGTCCTGCACCCAGGTCACCCCGCGCGCCAGGTAGTAGTCGGCGGCGGTGCCCAGCGCCGCGATGCGGACCTGCTCGTCGCGAGCCGGCATGACGCGCATCATCAGATCGGTGGCACCCCATTCGCGCAAGGTGCCCAGCACCGAACCGTCCTCGCGGTGCGGGATCTCACCCAGCGGCGGGTCGGGGGTGTCGGCCGTGATTCCGGCTCGCTGCAGGGCAGCCGAATTGCACCACAGCGTGTGATAGTCCCAGGCGCGCAAGACGACTGGACGGTCTGGTACCGCGGCGTCCAGCCAGCGCGCGTCGAACAGCCCGTTCGGGGCCAGGCTGCCGTCGTAGGAGGCACCGACGATCCACTCCTCGTCGGGGTGCGCCTCGGCGTAACGCCGTACCGCGGTGACGATCTCGTCGACCGAGTCGCAGGCCCGTACGGCGGGCCCGACGGCCTCCAGACCCCCGTAGAGGGGGTGGGCGTGACCGTCGCCGAACGACGGCATCAGGAAGCCGCCACCCAGATCCACGACGTGCGCGTCGTCTCGCTGCGCCGCACGCCCGGTGGCGGTGACGACGCCGTCGGTGACGAGCAGCGCGTCGGTGTCGCCGTCCCCGGTCCAGATCGTGCCGCCGGTGAACAGCGTCGAGCTCACTTGACCACCGCCGTCTGCCGGTGCCCCGCACCGTAGGGGCGTTGCGGGTCAACAGGTTCGGTGAGGTGTCGGTAGGTGTCCGGCCTGCGGGTGAGCAGGAACGGGAACAGCTCCAACCAGTCCCGGCGCTGGTCGAGATCCAGGTCGGCCACCAGCACCGCCTCCTCGTCGCGGGGTGCCTGGACCAGCACCCGGCCGTACGGGTCGGAGATGAACGACGAACCGTAGAACGTGACCGAGCCCTCGTCACCCACCCGGTTCGGCACCACCATGAACAGCCCGCTGCTGATGCCGTTGGCGACGATGACCTGTTGCCACAGCGGGCGGGTGTCGAAGTCGGGGAACACCGGTTCCGACCCGATCGCGGTCGGGAAGACCAGCAGTTCGGCGCCGCTCAACGAGTAGCTGCGGGCCACCTCGGGGAACCATTCGTCCCAACAGGTGGGCAGGCCGATCCGCGCGCCCAGGCCGTCAGGCTCGTAGACCGGGTAGGGGTCCACGGCGGGGCCCGGCCGGAAGTAGGTGTCCTCGTAGTAGCCGGCGGAGATCGGGATGTGCAGCTTGCGGGTGCGAGCGACCAGATTCCCGGACGGGTCCACCAAGATCGCGGTGTTGAAGCCCAATCCGTCCGGGCCGGGTGCCTTCTCGTAGAGCGAGGCGTGGACGAAGATGCCGTGGGCCCGCGCCGCGTCGGCGGCCAGCGTGACGGTGGGTCCGCCCGTGAGGTCCTCGGCGAGCGCACCGGGGTCGGCGCCGCCGGGCTGGTCGGCGGGGTAGCGCAGCAGCGTGATCTCGGGCAGGAACACCGCCGTGGCGCCCTCCGCAGCGGCCCGGTCGATACCGGCGCGCAGTGCGGCGGTCAGTTCGTCGGCGTCGGGCCGCCAGCGGTGCTGGACCAGTCCGACGCGCAGCGGCGCGCGCTGCGACTCGGTCGAGCGCGACAACGGTGGGGGCGCGGTGGCGGTCAGCGTGAGCATCCGACTCCTAAAACGAATGAAGTTCGTTTATTGTGAACTGGGTCACCGGCGAGCGCAAGAGGAGACAGCATGGGACGACCTCGCACGCCGCTGCTGTCCGCCGACCGCATCGCCGACGCCGCGCTGGAGCTGGTCAACACCACCGGCGGATTCACCATGCCCGCGCTGGCGGCCCGCCTCGGTGTGCGGCCGTCCTCGCTCTACAACCACGTCGCCGGGCGCGACGCGATCGTCGAGCTGCTGCGGGAACGAGCCATGTCGGAAGTCGAGCTGCCCAGCGTTGACCCGGACGAACCCCCGCGTCCCTGGCGCAACGCCGTCGCCGACATCGCCCGTTCCTACCGGCGCAGCTACGCCCGCTACCCGCGGCTGATCCCACTGTTGACCGCCTATTCGGTCAACAGCGCATCGGCGATCACGATGTACAACACGCTGGCGGCCACGCTGGTGCGGGCGGGCTTCGACCACGCCGAGACCCTGCGCGTGATCACGCTGATCGACTACCTCGTGCTCGGCTCGGCCCTCGACGTCGCCGCACCGGACGAACCGTGGCTCACCAGCGCGGAGGTCGGCCCGGAGTTCGCCGCCGCGCTGGCGACAGCTACGCCCAATCCGCAACGCGCCGACGACGTCTTCGAGTACGGGCTTTCGGTGCTGCTGGCCGGACTCGAGCCTTAGGCTGGGGCCATGGCCGACGAGCTCAGCGGTGAACGTGACTTCAACCAACGCAACATCGACGAGTTCCGCGCCAACGGCGGCAAGGTCGGCGGTCAGTTCGAGGGTTTTCCTCTGCTGCTGTTGACGTCCACCGGGGCCAAGAGCGGGCAGCAGCGGATCAATCCCGTCGCCTACTTCGACATCGACGACCGTCTCTACATCGTCGGATCCTCCGCCGGTCGCGACTTGGACCCCTCCTGGGCGTTCAACATTCGGGCCCACCCGCAGGCCGGCGTCGAGATCGGGGCCGACCCGCCGCGCCGCGTCACCGTGCGGGAACTGCCCCGCGACGAGAGGGACCGCATCTACCCGGTCATCACCGAGCGCGCGCCCGGCTTCGCCGAGTACGAGACCCGCACCGACCGCGTCATCCCCGTGTTCGAGCTGCTGCCCGCCGACTGACGGGAATGTGACGCGGGTCGCCGCGGTTGGCACCCGGTATGGCGACGATGACCCCTGCCGAACGTGAGCGTTACCTGGCCGACGTGCATGTCGGCGTGATTGCCGTCGAGCGCCCGGAGCGCGCCCCTCTGGCGGTCCCGATCTGGTACGGATATGAACCCGGCGGTGAGGTGCTGCTGTGGACCGATGCGGACTCGGTGAAACACAAGCTGATTCGATCCGCCGGCCGATTTGCGATCACCGTCCAGGACGAACAACCGCCCTACAAATACGTCACCGCCGAGGGCGACGTGACGTCGATCAACCCGGCCGAGGCCGCCGAAGTCCGCGCGCTCGCCGTGCGCTACCTGGGCGAGGAGGCCGGCGGGCAGTTCGCCGACGAGAACCTGGGCCCGTCGTCGGTCGTCATCCGGATGCGTCCGCAACGCTGGTTGTCGACCGACTACAGCAGATAGCGGCCGGTTCGGCTCTACAATCTCCCGACAACGTCGAGAGGGGGCCGGGTGGCGCATCGAGGAGTTCTTCCGGTAGTGGCAGCGGTGGTGCTCCTGGCGGGATGCGGTGGCGCGCAGCAGGCAGAGTCGCCGCCCCCGACGGCCGAGGAGAAGGTGGCCAGTGGCGGCGCCGAGACGGACCCCGACGACTCCCATGCCGAGGACACCGGTGAGATGGTCGTCAGCTACGAAGACGCCACCACCCCGGAAGCGGTCAACGGCCGTGCGCTGCTGCAGGACAACGCCGTGCTCGAAGACCTCGCCGACGACGTCAATGACTCCCTGTGGCTGCCCTACGACATCCCGGTCATCGGCGCGCAGTGCGATGAGGCCAACGCGTTCTGGGATCCGCAGGAGAAGTCGATGACGATCTGCTACGAAGACGCGGACTTGAGCCAGCAGATCTTCCGCGACGCCGGCGACGACGATCCCGACGCATCGGCGGTCAACGCCGAGATCGCCACCTTCTACCACGAGCTCGGCCACATGGCGATCGACCTGTACGACCTGCCGGCCACCGGCCGCGAGGAGGACGTCGCCGATCAGCTGGCCGCCTACGTGCTGCTGCAGCCCGGGGAGGACGGCGCACCTGACCCCGAATCCGTCGCGGCCGTCAAGGATTTCGCGCGCGAGTTCGGCGCCTACGGGCAGCGCCGCGGCGAGGCCGGGTTGGATGACTTCGCCGACGTGCACTCGCTGAGCGAGACGCGGATGTTCAATCTGCAGTGCTGGATCTACGGCGCCGACCCGGACGCCAACGCCGACCTGGTGGCCAGCGGCGAGCTGCCCGAAGACCGTGCCGACGGATGCGACGACGAGTGGGCCAAGCTCGATCGCGCCTGGAGCACCCTGCTCGAGCCGCACGTCCGATAGCGGCTGAGCGCCCCCGGCCCTCGTTGAGACTGCGCTCACGGCGGGGGTCACTCGAACTTCTACGCCGTGGATACAGTCTCAACGGATATCGCTATGCCGGCGCGGCCGGTGGTGGTGGCGGGGGAGCCGGTGCTGGCGGGGGCGGCAGTGCCGGAGGCGGTGGCGGTGGTGGCGGCGCGGTCAGCAACCGGACGATGTCGGGTTTCATCGCCTGCAGCTGCGCACCCCAGTAGCCCCAGCTGTGTGTGCCGTTGGGTGGGAAGTTGAACACCGCGTTGTGTCCACCGGCCGCGAGGTACTTGTCGCGGAATTCCTTGTTGGTGCTCAGCGTGATGTTCTCCAGATACTGCGCGCTGAAGCGGGTACCGAAGTCACCCCCGCCGCCGTCGAGATCCGAGGACACCCCGTTGCCGCAGTAGATCCACAGCGCAGTGCGGTTGGCGACCAGCCGGTTGACGTTGACCGTCGGGTCGTTGCGCTGCCAGGCTCCCGAACCGGGCTGGCCCCACATGTCGTTGGAGTCGAAGCCGCCCGCGTCCTGCATGGCGAAGTCGATCAACGTCGGCCACAGGCCCTGCGACGGGGCCAGATAACCCGACAGCGACGCGGCGAACTTGTACTGGCGGGGATACCACGCCGCCATCGTCAACGCGGCACTGCCCGACATCGACAACCCCACCACCGCGTTGCCGAACGGATCCTGGCCGCGGTTGGCGGCCAGCCACTCCGGCAGCTCACGCGTCAGGAACGTCTCCCACTTGTAGGTCAGCGTTCCGGCGCGGCCCCGCGCGGGCCGATACCAGTCGGCGTAGAAACTGGACTGGCCGCCGACCGGCATGATCACCGACACCCCGGACTGGTGGAACCACTCGAACGCCGCGGTGTTGATGTCCCATCCGTTGAAGTCGTCCTGAGCGCGCAGACCGTCGAGCAACAGCACCGAATGCGGTCCGCCGCCCTGGAATTCGACACGGATGGTGCGGCCCATCGACGGCGACGGCACGTCGAGCTGCTCGATCGGCAGGCCCGCGGGGGAGAAGGCGTACCCGGGCGGGGCGGGTGCCGCGGTGAGCGCCGCGGACATCAGCAGCGCCACGGCGGCCAGCCGCGCGCAGGCGCGGGAGAGCCGCGGCCGTAGGGAGGTCACGCCTGGCGAAGCTAGCAGCGCGTCGCGGCCGGACCGGAGAACGCGCGGGCCGGTGACCGCCTTGTTACCGAGCTGTTGTCTCGGCGGATCCGGCGCGCAATGCGACACCGTGGGTGCCTGGGCGCGCCGAATTCACCAGAAGGCCCGCGCCAGCGGTGACAGCGACTCGGGAGTCAGCGGCTCGGTCAGCACGACCGGCGACTGGGCCATGAAACGCGGTGTGTGGCCGCGGTGTTCGTCGGCGGCGTGGACGGTGAGCGGGTGCAGCAGATACGCGTCGCCGGGCATCCCGGTGGCGTGGTGCACCGGCCGGGCACTGCTGGCTGCCGCGGCCAGGACGGCCGCGTCGGTGGCGTCGAGCGGCTGGTCGCCCAGTGCCGCAGCGGTGTCACGATGCGAGCCCGCCCGGATTCGTGTCGGCGCGTCGTCGACGGTGACCTCCGACAGCAGGGTCAACACCAGAACGGTGTGCGGGCGGGCACTGACCAGCCACGAACCGCCGGGCTGCGGCGTGTTCAGGTCGAGGTGCCAGCCCCGGTCGTCGGCGGCAGGGAACACCGGGAAGCGCACCGGGATGTTGCCCAGCGACCCGCGCGGCACCCAGCCCCCGGCGCCGCACACCTGGTCCAGCGCTCTCGCCACGGGCGGGCTGTGAGTCAATGCACCGAACGGGGCGGCTCCGGTCAGGTCGGCGGCCCACCGCACCGGCTCGGTCCACGAGGACGGGTCGTCGGGGGACAGCCCGAGCTGCCCCCACAACGCGGCCCGGGCGGCGTCGGCCATCTCCCGCGGCGCGGCGCCGGGAATCTTGACGTAGCCGTCGGCCACGAACGCCTCGACATCGACCATGCGGGCAGGGTGGCACGCGCAGACATCGCCGCGCCAAGGATTTTCCGGCGCGCAATGCGACACCTGAGGTGCCTGCGCGCGCCGGATTCACTCCGACGCGGGGCGAGCCAGCGCGAAACCGGCGCACGCGAGCACCGATGCGACCACCATGACCGCCGCGAGCGGCTCCGCGGTGTGCTCACCGCCGATGCTGACCAGTGGCGACACCAGAGCGGCCAGCAGGAACTGTGTGGCCCCGAGCGCGGCCGAGGCGGTGCCGGCGGCGCGTGGTGCGGCCGACAGGGCCAGCGCGGTGGTGTTGCCGAAGATCAGCCCCATCGCGGCCACCGTGGTGAACAGCGGCAGTGCCAGCCAGCCGGCCGGCGCCGGCGATACCGCGAGCGCCCACACCACCACGCTGGACACGACGATCACCAGGAGGCCGGCTCGGGCCAGGGAGCGCGGTTCGGCGCGGGCGGTCCACCGGGCGCTGAGCGCACTCATCAGCAGGAGGCCGAACGCGTTGACCCCGAACATCATTCCGTACTCGGCCGAGCTGAGACCCATCATCGTCTGGTAGACGAAGGGCGACGCGGAGATGTAGGCCATCATGACCGCGAAGGCGAAGCCGAAGGCGATCAGGTTGCCCAGGTAGGTGCGTCCGGCCAGGTCGCGTAATGGCGAACCGGCCGCGGCCCCCTCGTCGCGAAGCCTGGCTCGGCGCTCGCTGGTGTGCGTCTCGCGGACCACGGCCAGCACAGCCACCAGCATGAGCACGACCAGACCGAGAATCACCGCCAGCGCCCCGCGCCAGCCGAGCGGCTCGACCAGGAACCCGCCGGCCAGCGGAGCGACGATGGGGGCGACGCCGGCGACGATCATCATCAGGCTGAACGCGCGCGCGGCGGCCCGGCCGGTGGCCAGGTCGGAGATGATGGCCCGGCCGATCACCATGCCTGCCGCTCCGGTCAGGCCCTGTGCGAACCGGGCGGCGACCAGGACCTCGATCGATGGGGCCAGCACCGCGGCCAGGCTCGCGAGCACACAGACGGCGGCACCGATCACCAGCGGCTTGACCCTGCCGAAGCGGTCCGACAGCGGACCGAAGACCAGCTGCCCGCTGGCCAGCCCGAGCAGGAAGGCCGTCAGGGTGAGCTGCACAGCGGTCGGTGACGTGTGCAAGTCGGTGACCATCGCGGGGAATGCGGGCAGATAGAGGTCGGTGGCGAAGGGGGCGACCGCGGACAGCAGCGCGAGGGTGATGAGCAGCCCCGCGCTCAGCCCGGGCACGGTGCCGTACCGCGAATCGACAGCAGTGCTCATGAGACTCTCCAAGTGATTATCGGAACATAATTATCAATACATAATTATCAGGTAGAGTGGAGCGGTGCAAGCCAGACGACCGCGTGGTGATCAGCTCGCCGACCTCGCCGACCTGGTGATGACGGTCGCTCGCGCGGTCAAGGCCCACGTTGCCGATGACCCGTCGGTCTTCGAGCTGTCGGTGACCGAAGTGACGGTGCTGCGCTACCTCGACCACCATCCCGACGTCAGCCCCAGCACCGTCGCCGCGGCAACCGGTCTACAACGCAGCAACCTGAGCCGAGCGCTGCGCGAGCTCGAATCCAAGGGGCTGGTCCGGCGGTCCGTCGACCCGGCCGACAGCCGCGGCGTGGTGGTGCGCTCGACCGAGCTTGCCGCCGAGAACCTCACGACCCTGCGCGGCATCTGGGCCCGGCTGCTCGGCGACGCACTGGAAGCCTCCGGCGAACAGCACGACATCGCGTCCGCGGTCGCGCTGATGCGCGCGCTCGAACGCGGCCTCTACGCGTGAATCCGGCGCGCAACGCGACACCTGAGGTGCCTGCGCGCGCCGAATTCGCGGGAAGTCAGAGGTCGACCGACATGGGGCCGACGCCCCAGATCTCGTCGCAGTACTCCTTGATCGCACGGTCGGAGGAGAACTTGCCGCTGCGGGCGGTGTTGCGGATCGACATCCGCGACCACGTGTCCCGATCCAGCCAGGCCCGCGACACCTCGTCCTGGCAGTCCACATAGGAGCGGTAGTCGGCCAGCGCCAGGAACGGGTCGTGGTGGATCAGGTTGTCGACGATGGGCCGCAACACCTCGGTGTCGCCGTGGGTGAACTCGCCGCGCGCGATCAATTCCAGCACCGCGGCCAGCTCGGGATCGGACTCGACATAGCTCAGCGGCCGGTACCCCTCGGCCTTGACCTTCTCCACCTGGCCCTCGGTCAGGCCGAACAGGAAGAAGTTCTCCGCGCCCGCTTCCTGGCGGATCTCGACGTTCGCGCCGTCGAGCGTGCCGATCGTCAGCGCTCCGTTGATCATGAACTTCATGTTCCCGGTGCCCGAGGCCTCCTTGCCCGCGGTGGAGATCTGCTCGCTCAAGTTCGCCGCCGGATAGACCAGATGGGCGTTCTTGACGTTGAAGTTCGGCAGGAACACCACCTTCAGGCAGCGGTTGACGTCCGGGTCGTTGTTGACCGTGGCGCCCACGGCGGTGATCAGCCGGATGATCCGCTTGGCCATGAAGTATCCCGGCGCCGCCTTGCCACCGAAGATGAACACCCGCGGCGGAACCGACGACCCCGGGTTGGACTTGAGCCGGTGATACAGCGCGATGATGTGCAGCACCATCAGGTGCTGGCGCTTGTACTCGTGGATTCGCTTGACCTGCACGTCGAACATCCACGTCGGGTCCAGCTCGATCCCCGTTGTCGCGTGCACGTACTCGGCCAGGCGGGACTTGTTGGCGCGCTTGACGTCCCGCCAGCGCTGCCGGAACGACGGATCGTCGACGAACGACTCCAGGCCCCGCAACCGGCCCAGATCGGTGATCCAGCCGGGACCGATGGTGTCGTCGAGCAGCTCACGCAGGCCCGGGTTGGCCAGCGCCAGGAACCGGCGCGGCGTCACCCCGTTGGTGACGTTGCCGAAGCGTTCCGGCCACATCTCGTAGAAGTCCTTGAGCACGCTGGCCTTCAGCAGCTCCGAGTGCAGCGCCGCCACCCCGTTGACCGTGTGGCTGCCCACCGTGGCCAGATGCGCCATGCGGACGCACTTGCCGTCGTCCTCGCCGATCAGCGACATCCGCCCCACCCGGTCCTCGTCACCGGGGAAGCGTTCGCGGACCTGCTCGAGGAACCGCTCGTTGATCTCGTAGATCAGCTCCAGGTGCCGCGGCAGCGCCTCGCCGAAGATGCGCAGCGGCCACGTCTCCAGCGCCTCGGGCAACAGGGTGTGATTGGTGTAACCGAACGTGCGCACCGTCAGATCCCACGCCGTGTCCCAGGACAACTGGTACTCGTCGATGAGCAGCCGCATGAGTTCCGCCACCGCGATCGACGGGTGGGTGTCGTTGAGCTGGATGGCCCACTTGTCCGGCAGCGCCGACAGCGGCAGGTGCGCGCGCTGCAGGTGGATGTTGAGGATGTCCTGCAGCGAGCACGTCACGAAGAAATACTGCTGCAGCAGCCGGAGCCGCTTACCCGCCTCCGGTTCGTCGTTGGGGTAGAGCACCTTCGACACCGTCTCGGAGACGACCTCCTCGTCGACGGCCTTGTAGAAGTCGCCGGTGTTGAACGCGTCCAGCGCGAACGACTCGACCGCCCGCGCGCTCCACAGCGTCAGCGTGTTGCAGGTGTTGACGCCGTATCCCTGGACCGGGGTGTCGTAGGAGACGCCCTTGAGGACGCGCTGCGGAACCCAGCGGACCCGGAATCGTCCGGTGACGTCCTCGTAGGTCTCGGTGTGGCCGCCCCAGTTGACGGTGTAGGCGGCGTCCGGTTTGTCGATCTCCCACGGGTTGCCGTGCACCAGCCAGTTGTCGGTCTTCTCGACCTGCCAGCCGTCGGCGAGTTCCTGCTTGAAGATGCCGAACTCGTAGCGGATGCCGTAGCCGATCGACGGGCGCTCCAGCGTGGCCATCGAGTCCAGGTAGCAGGCGGCCAGCCGGCCCAGCCCGCCGTTGCCCAGGCCCGGTTCGCCCTCGCAATCGAGGATCACGTCGAGGTCCTGGCCGAGATCGGCCAGCGCCTGACGCGCCTGCGCCTCGATGCCCAGGTTGAGCAGGTTGTTACCCAGCTGCGGGCCCATCAGGAACTCCGCGGACAGGTAGTAGGTGACCTTGCACGACAGATCCAGCCAGTCCTGGGTGGTCGCCATCCAGCGCTTCTGCATGCGGTCGCGCACCGCCAGGGACAGCGCCTTGTAGTAGTGCTC
>CAXEZH010000189.1:0-28088 GCA_964000695.1 uncultured Mycolicibacterium sp.
CACCTCCTGCTCGATGATCTGCTCGTAGACCTGCATCCGCTTGCCGTGCAGGGGTGGCATGAGCAGTTTGCGCCGGGCGAGATGCGGTTCGCCGTTGAGGCTGAACGTGGAACCCGGGCCGATGACGTCACCGAGGTTGGTGATCGTCTCGACCAGGTCGCCTGCGGTGAACAGTTCCTTGATCAGGTCGGGATCGCTGAGGACGACGCTGTCACCGAAAAGCGGCAGCGAGGCGGTGAATGCCGAGCCGTGGCGTTGGCGGGCGAATTCGAGCGCACGCGGTCGATTGAGCAGCATGGCCGCGCCCTGGACGATGCGCGGAGCGGTCGGACCGGGTGGCAATCGGACGGGATCAAGTGTGGCGTGAGCCATGAAGCCTCCTTTGGTACACGAGTGTACTAGTCTTAGTACACCGGTGTACCACATGGCGCCGTGATGAAACGGCGAACCGTGTACCGCGGGCTCGGCCCACCACCGCCCGCGCTGCCGGGCCTACCATCGACCTGAGAGAAGGGACCGCGGGTTGAACGCAGTGGACGAGCGCGCACGCACGCGGCCGCACGGAGATGTGTCGGGCGTCTATCGACGCCGCCTTCTCGACGCGATGGCGGAATCCATCGCCGAGGTGGGGTATGGCAGCACGATGGTGGCCGACGTGGTGCGGCGCGCGCGGACATCGAAGTCGAAGTTCTACGCGGAGTTCGAAGACCGCGAGGCCTGTCTTCTCGCGCTGTTGTCCGAGACCAACGACGCCAACCTCGCGGCCGTCGCCGCCGCGGTCGACCCCGCCGCACCATGGCAGACCCAGGTCCGGCAGGCGGTCGAGACGTGGTTCGACTGGTCCGAGCGTCGTCGCCATGTGACCCTCAGCTGGATCCGCGATGTCCCCGCGCTCGGTCCCGCTGCACGTTCATTGCAGCGTGAAGCCATGGACCGCTTCGTTCAACTGGTCCAAACACTCAGCGACACCGATGAATTGAAAGCTGCAGGGATCAGCCAGATCCCTCAGGCGCGCGCGGTCCTCCTGATCGGTGGCCTCCGGGAACTGACGGCGCACACCGTCGAACGCGACCGGCCCCTGGCCGAGGTCACCGAGGAAGCGGTCCGCAGCAGCATCGCGCTGATCAATCCATCGATCTGAGGCACCGACCGGCACCCGGGGTTTCGGCGGTGCTGACCCCTCCGTGGGTTGGTACACCGTGCGGATTTCGACACTGGACCCCAACAACTTTCGCGCCTTCTGCGCTGTCGAGTCGGACACCGACGCGCTGTCCCAGGTGCAACCACTCAGTGACCTGTTCAGCGGCGAACGCTACGCCGATCACCCGTGCGCTGATCGCGCGGCGTCGTCAGAGGGTGGCGTCGATCGCGGTGACGGTGATGTCGAACGGCCCCTGCTGTTTGTCGAGAACGTAGACAGCCAACTGGTCGATGGTTGACGGGTCCATCGTCGGGGGCGCGTCGGGAGCAGGCTTGAGGCGCTTGCCCACCGGCTCGAATCCGTCGATGGGAAGGTCGTAGATCCGTGGGACGGCGGCCTCGGTGGGGAAGCGCTGGATGTAGGACCACGGCTGCCCCGCAATGCCCGCCTTCACCATGTACGTTTTCCCGTCGCCCACAGCATGAACGCGAAGCGCTTTCGCGCCTGCCGCTCGCTGCCCGATCTCCGGGTTCTGCGGGCTGCGGGCCGAAGCGAACCCGCCGTTGTTCTCCAGCGAGATGACGCCGGAGAACATGAGGCCACCGTTGCCGAACGCGATGCGCGACGTCGACATGCCGCCCATGACCGGGTCGTTCACCGTGGTCCAGGCGGCCACCTCGCCGGGATCGTCGAGGTCGACGAGCGCAACTGCTTGCTCAGATGCGCCGGCTGTCGCCGCCGGCTCCGTCGTGTCGTCGGCGGGCGGAGGGCCGGCCTTGCCGCACGATGTGACCAGTAGTGCAGCCCAGATGAGCATGCCGACCAGCCAACCGGTCCTCCTGGTGGACGCAATGTCGTTCTGAGCGTGCCGACATGGATATATGTGGGCAGCACTGCTCTCAGCGTGACAGTGTGGTGGGAGCCGGCCCTGGTCGACGGCGTCGGCACCTCGCCGAGCTGTGTCCGGGATCAGCATCGGCCGGGGTCTGCGGCCATCTCACGGCTACGCATGGGCATCCCGTCGATCACGGCGAAAACTGTTTGGAGACTGGGGACATCGTTCACGCGCCACTTCTCGCCGCCATCCTTGCCGATCAACACCACGGTGAAGTCGGTGTCACCGACGCCGTATCGGCCCGTCAGCTGTTGCACCTGTTCGCTGTCGATGACCTGACCATCGAGCGTGCTGGTGCCCTCTTCGACCACGACGCCGACGACCATGTCGCGATCCAGCACGTCACAGCGATTGGCGCCGATTCGGCTCAGCGTTTCCACCAGGCGCGGATCGCTGTTCGTCGGCGCGAACAGCAGGAGGGGACGACTTTCCCAGCGATAGTCGCCGAGTTCGGCAGCGACAGCCGTGCCTGATCCGAAGCCAGCGCTCAGCACCAGAGCGGCGAGGAAGAGGGCCCATCGCACCACACCGCGTCTGACAGTCATAGTGCTCAACCACTCTACCGACGATCAGATCTTCTCCGCTTCGACGAGGTCGTGCGGCACCACCGAGAACCTCCGTCCGGTGGGGTGCAGGCCGGTGTCGGTGAACAGCGCCGACAGCTCAGCCTCGGACCGCAGCCGTCCGCCATCCCGCTGCGTCAGCGTGTGCAGGTCGAGCAGCGGCGAGAACGCATTCGGGCGATGACGTTTCTGGAGGTATTCGGCTACCACGAGCTTCGCACCGCTGGGCATGCTCGCCGCCACCGCGGCGAGGATCTTGCGGCAGCGTTCGTCGTCCCAGTCGTGCAGGACATCTTTGAGCAGGTACACGTCGGCGGCGGCGTTCACGGCGCGAAAGATATCGCCCTCGATGCAGTCGATCCGGTCGGCGACACCGCGGTCGGCGAGGAGCTGCTTGGCTTCGGCGATCATGCCGGAACTGTCGACCAGCACACCACGCAGATTCCCCTCGGACTCGGCCACGATCGTCGACAGCAGCGTCCCGATTCCGCCGGCCACGTCACACACCACAGCACCGTCCGGCCAGGGATAGGCCCGGGCGATCGCGCGGGCACTGATCTCGGTGGCCTGACGCATCGTCGACGCGAACACGCGTTCTTCGTCGGGATGCCGGGCGTACCAGTCCCAGACCGACATGCCGTGGACCATCTCGAACGAGCTCCGTCCGGTGCGCACGCTCTCGGCCAGTCCGCCCCAGGCGTCGACGGTCGACCGCATCCCCTTGTAGCGCATCCAGGCCCGCAGGGATGCGGGATGGTCACTGCGCAATACGGCCCCGGTGCGGGTCAGTGCCACCACCCCCGTGCGGCGGTCGATGGTGCACAGCCCGCACGCCACCGCCCCGCGCAGCAGGCGATGGGTGGTCTCCGGGTCACAGTCGAGCCGGGCGGCGACCTGCGGCGCGGTCATCGGTCCGTCGGCGAGAACGTCGGCGATGCCGAGTTCGGCGATGGTGGCCGCGACCTGGACAGCGCCGACACCCTCGCCGAGATCCAGCATCGCGATCTGGGGCGGGACCAGCCGGTCCGCGAGCTGCTTGAGTCGGCGGCGGAGGGCGAGGGTGGCCAGCACCACGGGGAGAGGCGTCGATGGCATCCGTGCAGGCTAGCCGCTGCGGAATGCTCTGATCGCGTGATTGTGGCTGAGTCGGGGCCGCCTCCTCACCAAGCTGGATCAAATGCCGGGGTTTTGGGGGGACGTCCACGCGGAACGTCTCACCGCTGCGTCAGGTCGCTCACTGCTTCCAGACACCCCGCCGTGCGTTCCCGAACTTCTGCGCGCGAATATCGTGCACCCCGGCCGATCTGGTCGGCCCACACCATGGTTTCGCACGCCGTTTGCGGTGACGTGCCGTCCTCGACGTAGGGCACAACGCGCCGCCCCAGCTCGTAGCCCTGCTGGAACGAGTCGCCCACGTCGCGACCCCTGAGGACGTGCACTCCTGCCAGGCCGATGCCCACGGTCACCAACGTCAGAACGACGAAGACGGCGATCCGCTCGGTGCCGCCCAGCGTTACCCGGGCTGTCGGAGAAGTGTCAGGTCGCGGGGCGGTGGAACGAAAGTGCAGGGTCCACTGCTGTCCATCCCACCACCGAGGCGACCCCGACCCGGACGGATCGGGGTACCAGCCGGGTGGTGCATCACCTGGCATCACGACCTCCCCCAAGGCCCGACCGATTCGAGAACTCAGCCTAACGGCCGGCCACCACGTCTCCGATCACCGATTCGGCGGAGGCGTTAGCTTGGCAACGATGACATGGATACAGCGGCGTGCCGGGTTATGGGTGCTGTTGCTCCTGGCGGTGCTCCAGGCGGCGATGACCGTCGTGCAGTTCTCGGGCGGCAACTCACCCGGTGGGCGGGGTGTGGATCTGCTGATCAGTCCGGCGCCTTACGCCTTCGCCATCTGGGGCGTCATCTACCTGCTGTGCGCGGTCCACGCCGCGGTCGTGGTGCGAAACGGCACCGCCGTCGCCGATCAAGCGGCATTGGTCGCGCCCTTGGCGGCGCTGTACCTGTCATCGGCGTCGTGGTCGGTGGCGTTCACGGTCGGCAACTCCTGGTTGACCTTCGCGGTGCTTGTGGTGATGGTGGCTGCCGCGCTGCGCGCACTGCGGGTGGCGGTGACCCAGCCGTTGCGCTCGGGTGTGCGCCGCTGGGAGGCGCGGCTCGAAAGTTTCACGGTCGGTTTGTACTGCGGCTGGGTGACCGTGGCGGTGTTCGTCAACCTCGCCTCCGCCCTCGGCGATCAGGAGCTGGCGGAGCCGGCATCGGCCGGTTGGCAGACTGTAGTCCTGATCTTCGCGCTTGCGGCGGTACTGGCGGCCCTCTGGCTCGGGCGAGGTTCCGACGGCGTCGCGGTGGCGGCGGTGTGGGCGTTGGCGGCGGTCGTCGTCAACGTGGGTGGCCAGTCGGTGCTCTTGGCCGTGACCAGCGGTATCGGTATCGCCGCGGTGCTGGCGGTATGGCTGCGAACAGCGCTAGCAGGGGACAACTCCCGTCGGGTGGACATCGCCCGGGGCACTTCGTAACCTGTCCCAGACCTGTGACCGGGATGACACCGGTCTCCGCCGCGAAGGAGGGTGACGCTGCGCATGACGTCAGGACGCTGCGCACTCCGGCGCCTGACGTACGGTTTCGCGGCCGCGATCCTGACCGTGGCGGTGACGACGAGCGGCGTCCATGCGGACCCGGCTTCCGATGCGGTGGCCCAGCTCGACGAGTTGTCCCGCCAGGCGGTGCAGACGCGCCAGGCGGTCACGGACGCGCAGCGTGACGTGGACGCCACACTGGCGGCCCAGGCGGCGGCCGAAGACCACCACCGCGCCGAACTGCGGGCCCTCGATGAAGCGAATTCAGCGCTGCAGCCCTATCAGGCCGCCGTCAACCGGGTGGCAGCGATGACGTACATGGGTGGCCGCACCGATCAGTTGGCCGCCGTGCTCAGCGCGGCATCCCCGCAACAACTGATCGACGAGCTGTCTCTGCAACGTGCGATGGCTGCGGAGATGGCTGATCAGATGAAAGCTTTCCGGGCAGCGCGGGAACGTGCCGCCGCGGCCGCCCGGACTTCCGAGAAGTCGGCCGCCGAGGCCCGCGGGGCCGCCGAGCGGGCGGCAAAGGTGCAAACGGACTTGCAGGTCAAGTGGACCGATCTCCAGCAGCAGATCCTCGCGGCCGAGGCGCAGTATGCGGCGTTGACGCCACCCCAGCAGGCCGCTGTCGACAACGCCGCCGCCGTCCTCCCGCCCGCGCCGGCCGCGCCGATTCCGGCCGATCCGCCGAACGCGGCAATACCGGCACAGCCCCCCGGTCTGCCGGAGGCGCTGCCGGTGGGCGTGGCGAACGAGGCAGGGCTGCAGCCCAACACCATCCTGGCGGCCCGGGCCGTCAGCGCCAGGTTCCCCCAGATCGCCGCCATCGACGGCGTGCGCCCAGACTCCAAGCCCTGGCATCCGAGCGGCCTGGCGATCGACATCATGATTCCCAACTCCGCGAGCCCTGAGGGCATCGCACTCGGAGACCAGATACTCGCTTTCGCAATGAGCAACGCCGCCAGGTTCGGGTTGCAGGACGTGATCTGGCGCGGCACGTATTACACGCCGGCCGGTCCCCAATCCTCGGGGTACGGGCATTACGACCACATTCACATCACCACGACGCCCGGGTGACCCGCAGCGCTCAGGGGTGAAGACTCCACTGGCCGCAGTCCTGGGCCAGCACGTCGTTCACATCGACGCGGATGCCGCCGACGATCGGGCCGGGATTCGAGGCGGTGTCGATGATGCGTTGGTAGAGCACTGCTGCCGGGTAGATCTGACCGCGAGACCAGGATCGGGTCTGCCATGCCCACACGTGCCCCGGTGACAGCGATCGCCCGATGACCCCGTCGGCTGCGGCCCACTGGCAGGTGTTGACGCCGCCGTAGACGCCCGTGCGCTGCGCGCCGAGCACGGAGTTGATGCCGCGAAACCACGGCAGCGCCAGGTCGTTCCATGCGGTTCGGTCGATATCGTCGTCGACGCTGAAGAAGATCGGTGCGCTGCGGCCACCCCCTGCTGCGGTGTGCAGAGCCCATGCGGTGCGCGCATCGGCGACTCCGCCGGCGTACCCCCGGGTGAAGTCCGACGGCGCGGTCCCCCCGGGCTTCCCATACTGGTAGTTGCTGACGATGGCCAGCCCTGCAGCATTGAGCGATCGGGCATAGGGCAGGGTGATCGGCTTGGCGCCGAAGTTCGATCCGGGTCGCGACGTGGAGACGTAGTTGATCACGCCGGCGTGGCCGGCGGCGCGGATGTCTTGCGCCGGTATCTGGCGCATGGCGTAGTCGATGAGCGTCGGCAGTGCGGCGGACGCGGTGGGCGCTCGATGGGTGGACGCGGCACCGAACCCGGCGAGTGCCGACGCGGCGGCCGCGATGCGCAGTGCTTGTCGCCGGCTTACCGGGCGCGAGCGTTGCTCAGCTCTGGCCCATGGTGTCTCCGGCACGGCGGGATGTTAACAAAGTGACAGCTGTTGATAGTGGCGCCACGCCGCGGCGGCGGAAGTCGATCACAGCACCCGGGTACGACAAAACCGACCGCCGCCGGCTGTACTGCACGGACCGGCGGCCGTCCGGAGAGAATGAGCGGCGGGCCTCCTCGCCGCGCCCGCCCAGCAGACCCGATTCACCGCCGTGGCGTCGGCCAGTCGACCGGCGACTCGTGCAACGACGACAGATCGGGTAGCGGCTTACGGCACAGAGCCTGCGCCTGCTTCGACGTCATCCCGAACATGCGCAGCACCTTCTCGGTCATCTCGTCGACCGTGGCGTCCACGTCCCGGTCGGGGCGGTCACGCAGCAGGGCACCCAAGCCGAACAGCGCACCGCCGGCGACAGCGAGGCCCACCTCGGGATCGTCGATCGTGAAGCGCCCCTGCTCGATCGCCGCGGTGATGTCACGCAGCGCGCGGGGAGCAAGGCCGCGCTCGGACAGGATCAGTGAGCTGCCATTGGCCAACAGCAGCGCCGCCTCCTGCGGGCGATGTCGAAACAGCCGGCCACTGAGGCGGAACCTCGCCGCGAAGGCCTCGGCAGGATCGGTTACCGATGCGGTGAGACCGTCCAGCAGAGCGCCGAACCGGTCGAAGGCGTCGGTCACGGCCGCCTCGAACAGCTCCTCTTTGCTGCCGAAGTGGTTGTAGAAGGAGCCCATTCCGACGTCGGCCGCTTGGGTGATCTCCAGGACCGGGACGTCCATCCGGTTTCGGGCGATGAATCCCTGGGCGGCGCGGACGAGGGCGGCCCGGGTCCGCATCTTGCGCCGTTCCAGCCGGTTGACCGGCTCTTCTGGCCGCTCGCGGCTCTCGCGCTCGGGCGCATCCATGGCTGGCAGAGTACCAGCTGTAGTCAATACTGAGGATTTCGTCAGAAACGCTTGACTGACGCTTTGATCGCATGTGACGATTTCGTCAACCAAGGAGAGGTTCTGGATGTCCATGTCGACTACGCAGACGCCGATGTCCGGCGCGCACAACGACCTGCACGCTGAGCGGGGTGCGCTGCGCGGGGAACACACCGGTCGCTCCCGTGACCCGATCATCCGCATCGCTGACATCGCGTGGCTCGAGTTCGACAAGCCCGACCTGGTCCGCGCCGAGGCGTTCGCGCGTGCCTTCGGGTTCGGTGTCGCGCTCCGCTCGCCGCAGGAGTTGCATCTCCGCGGCTCCGAGGCCGGGGCTGCTTGCGTCATCCTGCGGCGAGGGCCGCGTACCCGCTTCGCCGGAGTCGCGTTCCGCGCAGCCGGCGAAGTGGACGTGCTACGCCTGTCGGACAAGCTCGGAGTGCCCGTGCAACGGCTGCCGGAACCGATCGGCGGCCTTTCGGTGCAGCTCACCGACCCGAGCGGGAACGCCGTCAAGGTCGTGGCCGGAATGCATGAACTACCGGCTCATCCGTCGCAGACACCGCAGGTGGGCAACACCGGGGGCGGGGATGCCCGCATCAACGCCACGGTCCGGCCGCCGCGCGTACCCGCGCGAGTGCAACGGCTCGGACATCTGGTGCTGCAATCGACGACGTATCGGCGAACCCTCGACTGGTACCTCGACACCCTCGGCATGATCGTCAGCGACTTCCTGTTCTTCCCAGGCCAACGTGACCGGGGTCCGGCCATGAGCTTCATCCGCTGCGACCTCGGGTCCGTTCCCGCCGACCATCACACCCTCGCACTGGCGCTCGGCCCGGCTGATCGCTACGTCCATTCCGCCTACGAAGTCTGCGATCTCGACGCGCTGGCCGCCGGCGGGGAATACCTCAAGGACCGGGGCTATGTGCGGTCCTGGGGCATCGGCCGGCACATCCAGGGCAGCCAACTGTTCGACTACTGGCGCGATCCCGACGGCTTCCTCGTCGAGCACTTCGCCGACGGCGACAAGTTCGACAACTCGCTCGAACCCGGGTGGGCTCCGTTCACCGCGTCCGGCCTGGCGCAATGGGGACAACCGGCGACAAGCGACTTTCTCGACACCAGCCCGCGCGCAGCGCGTCATCAACTCACCTCCATGCTCACCGCCCTACGCCACGACAACGAATTCGACCTGAACCGCCTCATCGGACTACTGAAAGTTGCAGCCTCGTGACCGTCTCCGTTCTCCGCACCGCCGACGCCTGGTGGGTCCAGACCCCGACCGGCGCAGCCAGAATCTCGACCACGGCCACCAGCACCGGTGAACTTCTCGCGGACCGCGCCGCCGTCGACGCGGCTGCCGCCTCGGAAGGAACCGTCGCGGTGGACGACCTGGATTTGCTGTCGCCGGTGACAGCGCCGTGCCGCGTCGTCGCGCAGATGACGAACTTCGAATCGCACGTACTCGACTCCGGGATGGATCCGAAGACGGTGCCGCTGACCTTCTTCCGAAAGTCATCAGCGTCGATCAGCGGCCCGCACGGCGAGATCGTCCGCCCGTCCCACGTGACACTGCTCGACTACGAAGTCGAGATCGGATTGGTCATCGGACGCGACGTCCCGGTCGGCACCAGCCTCACCGACGCCAATCTGGGCGACTACATCGCCGGGCTGACGGTCACCAACGATGTGTCGGCCCGCGACATCCAGTTGCCGCAAACCCAGTTCTACGAAGCGAAGTCCTATCCGACATTCACTCCGGTGGGGCCGGCGCTGGTGCTGCTCGACCCCGCCGAGCTGGCGCGCTTCGGTGATCTGCGGCTGCGCTTGAGTGTCAACGGTGACGAGCGGCAGAACGCCCTCGTCGACGGAGACATGCTGTATCGGCCACTGCAGGCCCTGCAGGCGCTGACCCGGTTCCAACACCTCAGTGCCGGAGACCTGATTCTGACCGGGACGCCGGCGGGTACCGCGCTCAAAGCACCGCCGAAGCCGATCGAGCTGATCGGCAACCTGTTGCCCCCGGCAGTCAAATGGAAGGCGTTCTTCAGCCGCCAGTCGAACAATCCCCACTACCTGCAGCAGGGCGACCGGGTCGAGGCGACGATCTCCACCGACGACGGCGCCATCGACCTCGGTACGCAGCGGCTGGCGGTGCGGCACGCATGAGTGGCGATGTCCCGGAGACGCTCCGGCCCAGCGTGCCGTGAGGGCAGGAACCGGTCCCGACGCTGACAGCGAGCACGTCTCGGTCGTGGTCGTCGGCGGCGGACCCACCGGAATCACCGCGGCGACGCTGCTTGCCCAGTACGGCGTCGACACCATGGTGCTGGAGCGCTGGTCGCAGGTCTATCCCCAGCCCCGCGCCGTGCACCTGGACGACGAGGTCTACCGCATCCTGGCGCGGCTCGGCGTCGCCGACGAGTTCGGCGTCATCTCCAGACCTGCCCGGGGTCTGCGCCTGGTCAGCCGTGACCTGACCGTGCTGGCGGAATTCAACCGAGACAATACGTTGACGCCGAACGGTTTTCCGGCGGCCAACATGTTCGACCAGCCCGCGCTCGAAGAACTGCTGCGACGAAACCTGATGCGGTACCCGTGCGCCCGGCTGCGACCAGACACCGAGGTGCTCGGGATCGCCACTGGCGTATCAGGACGACCCCACGTGCAGCTGAGGGACCGGGCGAGCGGTCGTGAATCGATCGTCACGGCGGACTACGTGTTGGGCTGCGACGGCGCCAACAGTGTCGTGCGTGACGCTATCGGCTCGACGATGCGGGACCTGAAGTTCGACCAGCGATGGCTCGTGGTCGACGTAGAGACGGCGGTGGACCTGCACCAGTGGGACGGCGTCCACCAGGTGTGCGACGAGCGGCGCGCCGCGACCTACATGCGCATCGGCGATACCCGCTATCGGTGGGAATTCGCTCTCCTCGAACATGAGTCGGCGGACGACTTCGCTTCGCTACCGGCACTGCGGCCGCTGATCGCTCCGTGGACGCGTCACGTCGAGGATGCCGAGCTGCAGATCATGCGGGTGGCCGAATACACCTTCCGCGCCCAGATCGCCGACCGCTGGCGGTCGGGGCCGATCTTCCTGCTGGGCGACGCCGCGCATCTGACGCCCCCGTTCATCGGTCAGGGCATGGGCGCAGGGTTGCGCGACGCGATGAACCTGGCCTGGAAGATCGCCGGCGTGCACCGCGCGCAGCTCTCGCCGGACGTCCTCGACAGCTACCAGCAGGAACGGGAACATCATGCGCGCCAGCTGATCACTCTGGCTCTCAGGATCGGACGCGCCATGACCGCGGGTGGCCGATTCGGCTCGGCGCTCAGACGCCTCGTGCTGCCCAAGCTGCGGCTGGTACCGGGCATGCGCACCAGGGTCACGGACTCGGAGACGCCCGCACTACGGCGATCGGAGATGGTGAGACCCACCGTGATCACCCGCGGAATCGTCGGACGGCTGTGCCCGAATGTTCTCCTGCCCAACGGCTGTCGTCTGGACGAGGCGCTCGGCGGGGGCTTCGGCGTGGTCACGGCCGCAAGAATGACACCGCAACAGCGGCGCATGGTCGATGAGAGGGGAGCGCGAACCGTCATCGTCCCCCCGGGTTCGGAGCTGTCGGACTGGCTGCGCGACCGGCACGTAACGGCCGCCGTCGTTCGACCCGATCGCACGGTCATGCGTGCCGGGCGCGATCTGACCGCGCTGATCCGGACATTACCGAGGTTCCGGGTCGATGATGCGCCAGCCGTGAGGGCCGGGACCCGACCGGTGATCGTCCCGACCGAGTGAGAGGTAGCGTATGAGGACCCGCCCGAAAGATCTCGCGGTGTACCGGCCGAGCATCTACAGCAGGTCGGCGATACTCGACCCCCACCCGCACTATCGTGCCCTCCGGGCGCTCGGGCCCGTGGTGTGGCTGGCCCGGCACCGGCTCTACGCCCTGCCCCGCTATGCCGAATGCAAAGCCACGCTGCGGGACGACGCTCTCTACCGGTCGGGGCACGGGGTCGGAGCCAACCCGGTCGCCAACCGCCTCTCCCGTGGCACGACGCTCAACAGCGACGACGCCGAGCACAACCGCCGCCGAAAGCTCGTCGCTCACCGGTTGATGCCGCGGGCGCTTCGCACCCTCGGAGACAGCGTCGAACAGCAAGCGGGAATGGTGGTTGAAGCAGCTGTCCGTAAAGGAAACGTCGAAGCAGTCGCCGACATCGCGACAGCCCTTCCGGCGGCTGTCGTGCCCGACCTGGTCGGCTGGCCGCCCGACCAGCGTGACAGGCTGCTGGATTGGGGCGCAGCCACATTCGACATTCTCGGTCCGTTGAACTGGCAGGCGGCCAAGGCCGCACCGCGGGCCCTCCAGATGCTCCGCTTCGCTCGCCGTGTGGTCCGCGAGCGCAATGTGATGCCGGGCAGCATGGCTGACGAACTGCTCAGTGCGGTCGACGACGGAACCTTGCCGCCACACGAGGTGCCACCGCTGTTGATCGACTACATCGGCCCCTCCATGGACACCACCATCAGCGCGATCTCCAGCGCGATCCACCTGTTCGCCACCCACCCCGAGCAGTGGGAGCTGGTGAAGAGTGACCCGACGCTCATTCCCAATGCGGTCAATGAAGTGGTGCGCTACGCGTCGCCGCTGCGCGGGTTCACCCGCAAGGCATTTCGCGCACACCTTGTCGCCGGCACACGCATCCCGGCGGGCGCGCGGGTGCTGGTGCTCTATGCCTCGGCCAACCGCGACGAACACGAATGGAATGCCCCGGACGTTTTCGACATCCGCAACGACGCCGGTCGGCACGTGGGATTCGGTAGTGGCTCACATGCATGCGCCGGTCAGGGGCTGGCCCGCCTGGAAACCACAGCAATCCTGAGCGCTCTCGTAGACCAGGTGGCGCGGATCGAGATGACCGGTACGCCGACTTGGGCCGTCAACAACATCATCCACCGTCACGATCACCTGCCGGTGCGGCTCGTCCCTGCGTGACCGCGGTTGGCCCTGCGAGCCGTCAGACCGTTCCACCCGGGAACACCGTCTTGACGGCCTCGGTGATGTGCTCCCGCGCGGTGGCGGCGTCGGTGGGGTCCAACGAGCTGATCGCCATTACATAGCGCCGGTCGGGTCCGATCAGTCCGGTGGACACATGCAGCTGGTTGCCGCCGTTCCAGCAGCAGAACCAACCCTGCTTGACCGCAACGGGTTCGGCGTAGAGGCCGTCGGGGATGCCGAACCGCTGGGGGTAGCCGTCGTTGCCCGTCGGAGTGAACCGGGCGATGTTGCCGATGATGATGTCGGCCTGCTCGCGCGGTAACCCGCCGGTGCCGGCCAGCAGCATGTCGTAGTAACGGACGAGATCGCCTGCGGTGCTCTGCGTGACGTCCCAATGTCCGTTGTACGGCGCGGTGGTGCCGGTGAGCCCGTACCTGGCTACGACGCGGTCGATGACGGCGTTCTGACCGCTGCGGTCCCAGAACATCTGCGCCGCACTGTCGTCGGAGGACCGCAGCATCGCATCGATTGACTGCCGGTCGGCCGCCGAGAGGTCGATCTGACCCTCCGATTCCCGCAGCAGCAGATCATCGGCGATGAACAGCTTCACCACCGATGCGATCGGAAACGGCGTGTTCGCGCCGTGGGACGCCAGCTGACCGGTCTGCCGGTCCAGCACAGCGGTTTCGATCTCGGCGCCCACGTCGGCTGCCTGGGCGGCGGCCTGCTGCACACGGTTCTCGAGTCCGGCGAGAGGGGCCGGCGGCTGAGCCGGCGGGGCCTGGGGCATCAACGTCGGGCGCGGCGCCTGCGGGGTGTGATCGGCGGCGGGCGGCGCCCCCGACACCTGCGGGGTGCATCCCCCCAGGAGCAGCGCGGCACCGAGGAGTGCCGCACTGGCCCCGGCTCGGTTCGGTCGCAGTCGGCGCATCGGTGTCCTCCACATCGCTTCCGCACGGCCGGCCGACACCGGCCCGCCCGTCATCCACCCTAATCGGGTGGCTCGACTCCTATACCCCGTCGCGCGCCAACCCATCAGGGCGGCGGTTTCCGGAGATAGGAATCCGGGTAGGTCCATCGCACTGGTTGAGCTGGGGAAGGGTCGGGACCATGGACCGAGACGTCGCAACCGAGCCCGAACACGCCTCTCTGCTGAAGGTCCTCGGCAACTGGGACGTCCTCGCGCTCGGATTCGGCGCGATGATCGGCTTCGGCTGGGTGGTGTTGACCGGAGACTGGATCGGCTCCGCGGGCACACTCGGGGCGGTGCTGGCGATGGCCGCGGGCGGGGTGATCATGGCTGTCGTCGGGCTGACCTACGCCGAGCTCACGGCGTCGATGCCCAAGGCGGGCGGAGAGCACAACTTCCTGCTGCGCGGCATGGGTCCGCGCTGGTCGTTCATCGGCTCGTGGGGGATCGTCGGCGGGTACGTCACCATCGTCGCGTTCGAGGCCGTGGCGCTGCCGAGAACGGCGGTGTACCTGTTTCCCGACCTCAACCAGATTCACCTGTGGGATGTCGCAGGCAGCGAGGTCTATCTCACCTGGGCACTGGTGGGCTCGATCGCGGCGATCGTCATCACCACCATCAACATCCTCGGGGTGAAGTTCGCCAGCGTGGTGCAGACGTTCGTCGTGGTGCTCCTGCTGATCATCGGTCTCATGCTGGTGTTCGGATCGTTCACCGGGGGCTCGCCGGACAACATGCAGCCGCTGTTCACCGGCGGGGTCGCGGGCTTCTTCGCGGTCCTCGTGGTGGTGCCGTTCCTGTTCGTCGGCTTCGACGTCATCCCGCAGTCGGCGGAGGAAGTGGACGTGCCCGCCCGTCAGATCGGCCGGTTGGTCGTCATCGCCGTGATCCTGGCGACCATCTTCTACCTGCTCGTCATCGTGACCACTTCGTCGGCGATGCCGCCGGGTGACCTGGGTGAGGCGGACATCGCCACCGCCGACGCCTTCGGCGCGCTGTTCAACAGTGATGTGATGGCGAAGCTGCTGATCGCCGGCGGCATCGCCGGGATCCTGACGTCGTGGAATTCGCTGCTGCTCGGCGCCTCCCGGCTGATGTACTCGATGGCGCGCTCGGGCATGCTGCCCGCCTGGTTCGGCAAGGTGCACCCGCGATTCCACACACCGGTCAACGCGCTGCTGTTCATCGGTGGTCTGTCGTTCCTGGCGCCGTTCCTCGGCGAGGCGATGCTGGGATGGCTCGTCGACTCAGGGTCCCCGAGCATCGTCGTCGCCTACCTGCTGGTGTCCATCGTCTTCCTTGTGCTGCGCCGGCGGGAGCCGGGCATGGACCGCCCGCTGCGGATCGGTGGAAAAGGCCGGGGCGGCTTGCTGATCGGCGGTTCGGCAGTGGTCCTCTGCGCAGGCCTGTTGAGCCTGTATCTGCCGGGGATGCCAGCGTTCCTCGATCCGCAGCCGTGGTTGTTGTTCGGCGGCTGGTGGGCGCTGGGCGTGTTCTTCCTGCTGCGCATCCCCACCGGTGTCGCACCCGGAGAAGACGCCGAGCATCGGCTGCTGGAGGCGTTGCGGCAGCGCCGGGTATCGACCGGATCGGACCGCCGATAGCGCGGTGGCCCGCTCACCGTCGACCGGCGTGCGAATCCTCTTCGGCGGATGTCGCGTTGGTCTTGACCGGTCGTCGTACCGCAGCGGTGACGAGGTTCCGACGCAACCGTCCGCTGGTGTTCCGGTAGAGGCAGCCCATGGCGGCCGCGGTTCCACGGACGTCGTCGCGGGCCGTCAGGTAGGTCCAGCGGTGGTGTTCGGGCATGGCGAAGAACTTCTCGAAGAACAGGGGGACATCCTCGGCCGGCATACGCAGCAGGGCTTCCAGCCCGATGCGGCGCAGCCGGTGGATCATCGTCGCAGACGCCGGCCAGACGGTGCGATGTGCGGCGGCCAACGCCTTGTCCGGACCCTCCGTCAGGTGGGTGGCCAGCGCCGAGGCGACCGCAGGGGCGAGCCTGAAGGAAGCTGCCACGCTGAACCCCGTCGCGGGATGGATCAGCGGCGCGGCCGCGCCGAACCCGAGTGCGCCGCGACCGTCATGGCGCGGCTGGTCCACGGGGAACCGAACCTTCTCACTGCTGGCATCACCGGCCGGTGTGACACCGTGCCGCGTCAGGCGCGCATGGAGGCGCCGCCGCAGAGTCGCCAGCGGCAGACCCGGCCGTCTCGCCAGCGAGGTCTCCTCCAGCAGAACCTTTCCGCCGCCCAGTGGTACGCCGTACAGGAACGTGGGCCAGCCGTGCTCCCCGTGGTCGGGGCGCCAATCCATGAACAGTGCTTCACCGGGAGCGACGAGCGGCGCGGCGGTGTCCTCGTCGACGACCACCCCGTAGGCGGTCTGCTCGGCCGCTGGACTGCGTGACGACACCGGATCTGTTGGGCGCCAACGCCCCCCGGCGTCCACGACGACCTGCGCACGCAGCCAGGAGCCGTCGGCCAGGTCGACAACGCCGCGCTGAGGCGAACCGACGACGCGTCCGGTGTGGATGCGCACATCGGTGAGTTGGTCGGCCAGGTGCGCGTGGAGGGCGGGAACGTCGAGTACGGCGTAGTCCCAACCCACGCGGTGCTCGGTGACGGCGTGTACCCGTCCGGCGGCGCGGGCGGCGACCACCGACGCCGGCAGCCCGGCGGGCAGCTCGTCGGCCCACATGCCGTAGGTAGCGGTCCACGGGCGTTGCGGCGCCGGGTCGACCAGCCCGGTGCGCAGGCCGCGGCGGGCGCACTGTGCGGCCAGCGCCATGCCCGCCGGCCCGGCTCCGACCACCAACACGTCCATCCGACCCATGGTGCCCTTCAGGCGCTGTCCGATGCTTCTTCGTTCTGCCGAACCGTATCAATCGGCAGCGGTAGCCTTGGTGTTGTGAGAACCATCTCGGGCACCTTCCTTCTCGGAGTCGGAGTCCTTGTGGCCCTCTCAGGTGTGCTGTTCGCATTGCAGGGGTTCGGATTCGTCGGGGGCAGTCCGATGACCGATACCACCACGTGGTCTGTCGCCGGGCCGATCATCGCGGTCGCCGGCGTCGGAATGATGTACACGGGCTGGCGGATCAGCCGCCGGAATCAATCGAGCCCATAGCCCGTTGACCCCACTGTCGCAGGGCCACCGCTCGCGACGAAGCGGCAAGGAAAGAGGCGAGATCGATGAAGAAGATCGGGCGGGTCGGAATCATCGCAGGTGCACTGTCGGCGGCCGTGATCGGTTTGGCCGGACCGGCCCAGGCCGACGACGGCGGTTCGGAAGACAGCGGACGCGACAGGGATTCCAACTATTACGGCCGCGGGGGCTACTACGACGTCGGTGGCTTCAACAACCCGTGGATCGATCAGATGGTCCCGACGGTCAAGGTGCCGAAGGTCGACACCAGGGTGCGTAACTGATCGGCTGACCGCCTGATCGGTCGCACTATTCGGGTGTGTCGTCGCCGGTGCGCCGGTCCTGATCGCGAGGCGTTCGGGGTCGCCGCACCGGCGGCTGTGTTCGCCAGGCGCCACCGGCGCGGAACAACTCCGGGGGTCGTCCGCCGCGCGGACTCGCCTTGGCCCGCTTGCCGGTGGGCTCCACGTACGCGCCGGGCGCGGCCGTCGACGGCGGCGGTGACGTGAGGCTGCGGCGGAAGTTGGCCGGGTCGATCTCGGCCTGCCACAACTCCTCGTACACGCTCTGCAGTTCCGACAACGCGAACGTGTCGCCGACGAACGCGGTCGCCAGATCGGTCTGCTCGAGTTGTTCGGCGGCCCGGTCCACCGCGTCGGAGAGGATCCGGTGGTGGTCGAACGCCAGCGACAGCTCGCGCACCGCGTCGACGACCGGCCAGAACCGGGCGGCGGCGGCGTCCGTACCCGCGCGCAGGCTGCCGGGATCGGGAGTCACCGCGAGATAGGCCACCGTGACCACGTTGGTGCGTGGATCGCGGCCGGGATCGCCATAGGCGCCGAACTGCGCCAGATGCTTGGGCGCGACCAGCCCGGTCTCCTCACGCAGTTCCCGCCGCGCGGCCTCGTCGAGCGTCTCGTCCGGCCGCTTGAATCCGCCGGGTAGTGCCCACATTCCGGCGTAGGGTTCGCCGCCACGCTGTACCAGCAGGACGTGAAGATGCCCGCCGCGCATGGTCAGGATCACGATGTCGACGGTGACGGCGAAGGAGGGATAGGCCGACGTGTCGTAGCCGTCGGGAACGCGATGCCCTGGCCGTGTCATAGGCGGATGGTAGACCGATACTTGTCAGATCGACAAATACTGGTTATGGTCACTATGACCAATATCTGACCCAGGGGGTACGCCATGGCGAATCAGACCGGCTCCGACGTCAACGAGCTACTTGCCCGCATCGCGAAACTGGAGGCGCTGCTGGCACAGCGACCACACGCCGACACCTCGCGGGCGGACATCTGGTTCCTGTTGGATCGCTCCGGATCCATGGGCGCCATCGCTGAGTACGTGGTGCAGAGCTTCGACGAGTTCGTCGCCGAACAGCGCAACGAGGCAGGGGAGGCCGCGATGACGCTGATTCAGTTCGACGGCGAGGATCCCCAGGACGTGCTGATCGATGCCCAACCCCTCGCGGGGATCGGTTCGATCGCCGGCAGATTCGCCCCGCGCGGCATGACGCCGCTGTACGACGCCATCGGAATGCTGCTGGATCGGGCCGAAGCGCACGTCGACAACTCGGGCGCCGACCCGGCCGACCAGCTCGTGGTGATCATGACGGATGGCCATGAGAACGCCAGCCGCCGGTGGACTGCCGGCGCGATCTTCGAGCGCATCGCCGCTCTGCGCGCCGCCGGGTGGACCTTCGTCTTCCTGGGCGCCAACCAGGACAGCTACGCCACAGGGGCGTCGATGGGCGTGGGCGAGGGGAACACGTCCAACTTCACGGCGTCGCCCGAGAGCGTGCTGGCTGCCGGACGCGGCCTGACCCGGGCCGTCACCGGGTGGCGGGCCAAACCGCGCGCCAGCCGGATCGCCGACGCCGACGATTTCTGGGACGGGGTCAAGGAGGCCGAAGCGGCGGCGGACCCCACCGCGAACGCGGACCGGGGTTAGCGGCGCATCGGGGGTGCGGCTGCCTTCGCATCCCGAACGACGCGTTGGGACCCCGGTTACGGTGAGGGAGTGGCCGACAACGAGGTGATGGACTTCGACGGCGACGCGCAGCGCGGATCACGCACGCCGCGCAGTGTGTACGACGTGGGACGAGAACCCGATCCCCTCTACAGCCTGGCCAACGAGCGGACCTATCTGTCGTGGCTGCGTCTTGCTGTCACGCTGCTGGCCGGCGCCGTCGCCATCGACCGGTTGTTCCTCGATCGCCCGTGGTGGGGCAGTGAGGCACTCGCGCTGGGCCTCGTGGCCGTGGCCTTCGGCACGTGCGGGGTCGGGGTCCGGCGCTGGTGGGTCACCGAGCGCGCACTCCGGCAACGCCGGCCGTTGCCTGGTTTCGGTGCTCCACTGCTCGGTATCGTGGCCGTGCTGCTGGCCGGAGCGGGTGTCCTCGTCATCGTGCTGATGCCCAGGGGGTGAGCGCCGGTGAAGACCACGCCCGGCAATCTGTGGGGGGATCAGTACCCGTTCGAACGCAACGTCGCTCAGCGCACGATGACGATGCTGGGCCTGGCCGGACTGTTCGTCGTCACGACGATCCTGCTCGTGCGCGCGGACCCGGCTCACGTCCTCGGCGTCTCGCTGATCTGCGCGGGAGTGCTGTCCGGGCTCGCTGCGCTGTCCCGGCACCGCTACGTGCAGGAGACCCGGCTGGGCTTCGTGATCGTTCAGAGCCGGGGCGGTGGCTTCGTGTTCGGTTCTGCGGTGGTCTTCGCGGTGATCGGCGTCCTCGTCGCGCTACTGCTGGTGTTCGACTGACAGGCCGGCGGGTGAAGTGGTGCGGCGCCGGGCGCCTGCATATTCTGGCTCGGCCATGACCGAGATCCTCATCACCCTGTTCGGGCCGCTGACGGTCCGCGTGGCGGGTGAGGTCGTCGACCTGCGGGGTCCCCAACCCCGGGCAGTGCTGGCGCGGCTGGCCGTGGCGGCCGGCGAAGTCGTCTCCGCGGACCGCATCATCGACGACATCTGGGCCATGGACCCGCCGCCGAAGGCGCTCGGCGGTCTGCAGGTCCACATCTCCAATCTGCGGCGACTGCTGGAGCCTGGCCGCGCCAAACGCACACCCGCCCGGGTGCTGGTCAGTTCGCCGCCGGGTTACGCGTTGCGGCTCCCGGTCGATGCCGTGGACGCGTGGCGATTCCAGGCCCTGGTGCGGGATGCAGCCAGCAGCGATGTCCCACAGTCGCGGGCGGAATTGTTGCGAGCCGCATTGGACTGCTGGAGCGGCTCGGTACTCCCGGAGTTCTGCGATACCGATTGGGCCGCAACGGAAGCCGCTCGGCTCGCCCGGATTCGTGCCGCCGCGGTCGAACAGTACGCCGCCATCGGGCTCGACCTGGGGTGGGAAGCGCGGGTCATCCCGGAGCTGGAGCGCCATCTCACCGAGGACCCGCTCAGCGAGGAAGGTGCGCGGTTGCTGGCGCTCGCGCTGTACCGGGTCGGCCGCCAGCGTGACGCACTGGCGCAACTGCGTGCGATCCGTGACCGGTTGGCCGACGAACTCGGCATCGACCCGGGCCCGGCGTTGCGCACGCTGGAAGCGAAGATCCTCGAGCAGTCCGATGACCTCTTCGACCGGCCGCGACCCGCCGCGCCCCTGGCGGCGGTCGAGACACCCAGACGCCACAGCGAGTTTCCGGCGCCCGTGTCGCGGCACCGCGCGACCCTGATCGGCCGCTCGGCCGAGGTGCAGCGGATCACCGCGGCCGCAGCGACGGCGCTCACTGCCGGGCTGCGGACGATCTGGCTGGGCGCCGAACCGGGTGCGGGCAAGACGACTCTGGCCGAGGTGATCGGCGAGCGGCTCAGCCTCGACGGATGGACCGTGGCGCGCGGACGCTGTCCGGAAGTCGACGGTGCGCCTCCCGCGTGGGCATGGTCGGAGGTCGTGCAGGCACTCGGCGATCCGGTGCCGAACTGTGAGTCGGCGTTCGAGCTCGCCAACGCGGTCGCCGAGCGTCTGCGGCGGGTCACTGCCGACGGGCCACTGCTGGTGGTCCTCGACGACCTGCACCGCGCCGACGGCGCGACGCTGCAGGTGCTGCGCGGCTTCGCCCACGACCTCGCCGACCGTCCGATCGTGGTGCTCGCCGCGCACCGCAGCACCGAGGCCGGGCCCGAGCTCAGCGCCACCTGGGCCGCGCTGGCCGCGGTCACCGCCGAACGGGTGGAACTCGGCGGCCTGAGCAGAGACGGTGTCGCCGCACTGGTCCGTGAGCTCGCACCCGACAGCACCATCGCCGACGATGCCGGCGTGCTGGACCGCCTGATCGAACGGACCAATGGAAACCCGCTGTTCGTGTCGGAGTTCGCACGTCTACTGGCCTCCGAAGGTCGGGTAGCCGCCTCCGCCGCGGTACCAGCCGGTGTGCGAGAGGTGTTGCGGCGCCGGCTTTCCCGCCTGCCCGGCTCGGCCCGGACCGTCCTCCAGCAGGCGGCGGTCCTGGGCCGCGAGCTCGACGTGGAGCTGCTGGTCCGCGTCGCGCGCCACGATGAGGACGACGTGCTCGACGGCCTCGAAGCTGCCGTGTTGGCGGGACTGCTCGACGAGCCCGGAGCGGGACGGGTGCGCTTCACCCACGCCCTGGTCCGCGACACTCTGTACGAGGACACGCCGGCGCTGCGCAGGGCGCGCTGGCATGCGGCCGCGCTGGCCGAGCTGCGCGACGCCCCGGATCCCGACGCGGCGGCGCTGGCGTACCACGCCCTGGCGGCAGCAACCCCGGCGACGGCGGCCGACGCCGCCGAGTTGGCGTCGGCCGCCGCCGAGCAGGCGCTGTCGCTCAACTCCGCCGCCGAGGCCGCGACGTTGGCCGACGCCGCGGTGCGCATGATCGATCTGGCGCAGAACGGCATCCCGCTGGAGTCGCAGGTCCGGCTGCTGGTCCTGCTCACGCGGGCGGCGGCCCTGGCGGGGGACGCCACCCGCGCCCGGTCCGCCCGGGCGCGGGCCGTGCAGCTGGCCGCCGACAGTGGCGACGACCCGCTTCTGGTCGACGCGCTGACCGCCTTCCGCGCCCCGATATCCTGGACCGTCAGCGCGTTGGCGCCCGACCACACCGACATCCGGGAACCGTTGCGACGCAAGCTGGCCGAGCCCGGCGAGATCGATCCAGTGACCCGGGTATGGCTGATGGTGGCCTTGATCTTCGAGATCGAGAACGACGCCGCGGCATACGGGATGGACGAGGTGATCGACGTGTCGGCGCAGGCCCTCGAGATTGCCCGCACCTCCGGCGACCCGGTCGCCCTGTGCGCCGCGCTCAACGCGCGCGCCTACCTGTCGACCGGGCCGGACCTGGCGCAGGAACGCGAGAGCCTCGCCGCCGAGCTGCTGGCGGTCTCCACGGCGCACGGTCTGCTCGGCTACGAGGCGCTGGCCCACTGGTTCCTGTTCATGTTCGCCTCGGCCCGCACCGACCTGCCCGAGGCCATCCGCGAGGCGGATCTGGCCGTGGAACGCTCGACCAGCGGACAGGTCGCCGCACTCGTCGTGGTGGTCGAGGTCTATCAGGCCGTGTTGTGCGTCCTGGCCGGCGATCTCGACAACGCCGCCCGCCGGTACCGCCGCCTGGCCGGTCAGATGGCCGAGACCGGCATGTCCAGTGCCACCGAGGTCGCGATCGTGTTCGAGCTGGTGCTCGCCTTCGCCCGAGGGGACATGTCGGACCTGACCGATGCCCTGATCGCGGTCCACCAGCTCTATCCGGATGCGATGAACGAGGCGGTGGTGTTGTGCCTGCTGGACGCCGGCCGCACCGAGGAGGCCCGGACGTGGTGGCAGTCGCGCGCCCCGGTGCGCCGCAACTACTACTGGCTGGCGAGGATGGCGCTGCTGGCGCGCGCCGCGATCCGAATGGGTGATCTCGAGCAGTGCGAGCAGGCGTACCGCGAACTCACCCCCTGGGCCGGCCGCATGGCCGGAATCGATTCAGGCTCAGTGACGTTCGGTACAGTCGACGAGACTCTGGCGTTGCTGGCGGAGGCGTTGGGCCGCCCCGGCGACGAGGTGGCCCGCCACCGTGCCGGCGCCGACGCGGTCCGCGCGCGCGTCGCCGCGGCGCTCAGCCCCAGATCGCCCGCTCCATCCGCCGGTACGCCGGCCGGAACAGCGCCAGCATGAGCGTGATCGCCGGACCTGCGTCGGCTTTCAACGCGGCGAGCTCGGTGGGTGTCACCGCCGCGCCGATCCTGGGCAGTTCGAACGACATCCGGGCGTTGCGGCGGATCCGGGCTTCCACGTCGCGCCAGTCCTCCACCGACAGATAGCGGCGGATCACCGGAAACGTGGCGCGCTCCTCCTCGGCGATGTGTTCGCTGAGGAGGCCACGCAACTCCACGAGCCGGGCGGCCAGAGCCGCGGCCGACTGCCGTGATGGCGCCGCCCGGAAGGCCAGTGCGCCGCCTCGCATCCGTTCGAGCACCGGAGCCAGCGCCTCGTGATCCTCGGTGAGCGGCGTCAGGTCGATCTGGGCGCCGGCCCGCTCCACGATGACCGGCCACAGGATGTCGTCCTCGGCGTGGTGGTGATGATGGATGGATTCGGCCATCAACTCGAGGTAGCGCACCAGCGTCCGGGTTCTGTGTGCGGTGATGGGCACGCCGCCGTCGGCCATCGCCATCGCCACCCCCGTGGTCCGGTCGAGGTCGCGCAGGATCACCCGGTGGGCGATCTGCATTCCGAGGACGTCGGGGGTGGTGCTGCCGGTCGCAGGCGCGGCGGGTTCGGTGGTCATGGTGGCTCCGATCGGGTGTGGACTGCTGATGACGATCACTGTGGGCCGGTGTTGTTGGTGTCGACTTGTCACCGACTTGGGGCCCGCTGATCCGGTGGGGCGCTGCCTACGTTTCAAGTCAGTTGGACGTGGTTACTCGCGAGTAAGGAGTGGTGCAGCTCACAACCACCGGGGAGGGAGGTCGCTTCATGGCGGAGCGGGGTGCGCAGCCACAGGTCCCACGAGGACGTCGGCTGCTTCTGCGGGCGATCTCGCACCTGTTCAAGCCGTTACGCCCGGATGACTATCTGGAGATGCTCAACCCGCTGTGGACCACCAAGGAGTTGCGCGGCAAGGTCGAGCGGATCGAGCCGCAGGGCACCGAGGCCGCCAGCGTGCTGATCCGGCCGAGCTTCGAGTGGCCCGGGCACGAACCCGGCCAGTACGTGCGGCTCGGCCTGGTCATCGACGGCCGCTACCACTGGCGCGCCTACTCGTTGACCTCCGATCCGCAACCCGAGGACGGGCTGGTCAGCGTCACCCCCAAGAAGGTCGACAGCGGCGTCGTCTCGCCGTACCTCGTGGACATGATCCAGCCCGGCGAACTGGTGCGCCTCGGCGAGGTCGAGGGCCAGTTCACGCTGCCCGACCCGCTGCCGGCCAAGATGCTGTTCATCAGCGCCGGCAGCGGCATCACACCGATCATGAGCATGCTGCGCAGCCTCGACCACCGCGACGAACTACGTGACGTCGTCGTGCTGCATTCCGACCGCACCCGTGAGCAGGTGATGTTCCTGTCCGTGCTGGAGGACCTCGACCGCCGGCACGACGGCGTGCGTCTGGACGTGCGAATCACCTCCGAGCGGGGCCGGTTCAAGGCCGAGGAGCTCGACGACGTGTGTCCCGACTGGCGTGAGCGGGAGGGGTTCTGCTCGGGCCCCGCCGAGCTCCTCGATGCGCTGATCGAACGGTGGGAAACCGACGGTGATCCCGACCGGCTGCACTTCGAGCGGTTCCAGCCCAAGATCGGCGGGAGCGCCGCCGGCGGGGAAGGCGGCACGGTCACGTTCCTCGACAGCGATGCCACCGCCGAATGCCCCGGCGACACACCGATTCTGGAAGCCGGCGAGCAGGCCGGGCTGGAACTGGCCTTCGGCTGCCGGATCGGAATCTGCCACACCTGTACAGGCACGTTGAAGTCCGGCCGGGTCCGTGACCTGCGCTCGGGGGACGTCACCGAACCGACGGGCGCCGACGTCCGGATCTGCATCCACGCCGCGGAGGGCGACGTGGAACTCGAATTGTGAAGGAAGGGAGCGTCATGACCGCCGCCACCGAAAGCCCATTGGCCCGCTTGAGCGAGCAGGAGCTCGAGAAACTCGCCAAGGAACTCGACGCCATCCATGACGAGGTCTTCGCCGAACTCGGCGATCGCGACCGGCACTACATCAAGACGATGATCTCGGTGCAGCGCCAGATCGTCGTCGCCGGACGCGTCCTGCTGCTGGGCTCGCGCTCGCCTACCGCGTGGCTGCTCGGCACCGCCTGCCTGAGCATGGCCAAGATCCTCGAGAACATGGAGCTCGGTCACAACATCCTGCACGGACAGTGGGACTGGATGAACGATCCCGACATCCACTCCTCGGTGTGGGACTGGGACACCGCGTCGAGTGCCAAAGCGTGGAAGCACTCCCACAACTACATCCACCACACCTTCACCAACATCCGCGGCAAGGACAAGGATCTCGGCTACGAGATCATGCGGATCGACCCGAACCAGCAGTGGCGGCCCGGGAACCTCGGCCAACCGTTCTACAACTTCCTGCTCATGATGTTGTTCGAGTGGGGCGTCGCCGTGCACGACACCGACGTCGAGGCGCTGTTCCGCGGCAACAAGACCATGGCGGACCTCAAAGACGACTTCAGGTCCATCGCGGGCAAGGCCCGCCAGCAGATCGTCAAGGACTACGTCGGATGGCCGCTCATCAGCGCCGGCGCGTTCGGCCTCGCCCAGCTGGCCCTGCGAGGCCGGATCAAGCAGCCCGGCCGGTCCCGGGTCGGTCGGCGCCTGCGAAGGATCTCGGGCAACAAGCGAACCAGTTCTGCCGCCACGTTCCTGGACCGGGTGCTGCCCGGCGTGGAGAGCACGTTCTTGCGGACGCTGCTGGCCGATGCGCTCGCCAACGTCGTCCGCAACGTCTGGTCGCACGCCATCATCTTCTGCGGCCACTTCCCCGACCAGACCTACACATTCAGCGAGGAAGAGGTGGCCGACGAGACCCGCGGCGGCTGGTACGTCCGCCAGCTGATCGGCGCCGCCAACATCGAAGGCAGCCCGCTGTTCCACATCGTCAGCGGCAACCTGGGCTACCAGGTCGAGCATCACCTCTACCCCGACATGCCCAGCAGTCGCTATGCGGAGATCGCGCCGAAGATCAAAGACATCTGCCAGCGCTACGACCTGCCCTACAACTCCGGCCCCTTCGGCAAACAATGGTTCTCCGTGCAGCGCACCATCGTGCGGCTCGCGTTTCCCGGCGGTGCGCCCCGCCCGAAGCCGGGCCCCTACCGCGGACCCGAGCGTGTCGCACCGTCGCAGGGCGAGAGCGAAGCCGGCAAGTTCCGCGGCCGCGTCCCGGCCGAGCACCCGGATGCCGGGCCCGAGCACGTATCCAGCGGGGTGGCGGTCCAGCCCCCGCCGAGAGGCAACGACTGACCGGAGAGTCGGTCAGGTCGAGATCCCGAACACCCAGACCGCCAGCGTGGTGGTGGCCACGCTGATGAGCAGGATCGCGATGAGGTTCAGCCAGATACCGCCCTTGACCATGCTGCCGATGTTGACGTAGCCGGTGCCGAACACGATCGCATTGGGCGGGGTCGCCACGGGCAGCATGAACGCCGAGGTGGCGGCCAGCGCGACGGGAATCGTCAGCAGCAGCGGGTCGGCCCCGATACCGACCGCGACACCGCCGATGACCGGCAGGAACGTCGCCGCAGTGGCGGTGTTGCTGGTCAGCTCGGTCAGGAAGATCACCGCGGTCGTGATCACCGCGACCAGCAGCAGGATGGCCAGCCCCTGCAGGCTCTGCGCCTGGGTGCCGATCCACTCGGTCAGCCCGGAGGAACTGAACTGTGAGGACAGTGCCAGACCGCCCCCGAACAGCAACAGCACCCCCCACGGCAGTTGCACCGCGGTGGACCAGTCCAACAGCCGCACACCCAGTTTCGCGCCGGCCGGCAGAATGAACAGCAGCACCCCGGCGGCGATCGCGATGCCGGCGTCGGAGATGGGCGGCTCCTCCCAGATCAGCGGGAACGAGATCCAGCTGATCGCGGCGAGGGCGAAGATCACCGCGACGCGGCGCTCCCCGCCGGAGGGCTTGCCGAGCTTGGCCAACTCGGTGTTGAACAGCTTCCGGCCCCCCGGCAGCTCGTCGATCTCCGGTTTGAAGATCAGCTTGGCCAACAGCACCCAGGTGATGACGAGCAGAACGCTCGCCAACGGGAGGCCGAGCAGCATCCACCGGCCGAAGCTGATGTCGATGCCCTGCTCGTCCTGCAGGTAACCCACCAGCAGCGTGTTCGGCGGGGTCCCGATGATCGTCGCCAGCGACCCGACCGACGCCGCGTAGGCGATGCCCAGCATCAGCGCGGTGCCGAAGTTGGACTGCTTGACCTGCTCCTTGACCTCCTCGTCGGCCTGCGCCTCGGCCTCGTTGCCTCCCTCACCTCCGGTCGGCTCCGCGGCGCTGGCCGAGGACTCGTCCTCGCCCTTGGGGACCGACACCGTGCCGGCGAGCATCAGCACCGAGACACCGATCGGCACCATCATCACGGCGGTCGCGGTGTTCGAGACCCACATGCTCAGGAATGCGGTGGCGAGCATGAACCCGCCGATGACGCGCGTGGCGCTGGTGCCCATCGCTCGCACCGTCAGCAGCGCGATGCGCCGGTGCAGGTTCCACCGCTGCATGGCGAGCGCGATCAGGAAGCCGCCCATGAACAGAAAGATGATGTCGGCGCCGTAGCTGGCGCCGACGTCGTCGACGCTGACGTCGTCGACGAGGATCGGAAAGACCACCAGCGGCAGCAGCGCGGTGGCCGGAATCGGGATGGCCTCGGTCATCCACCACACACCCATGAGCACGGCGATCGCCGCGGTGACCTTGGCCGGGTGTGACAGGTCGGCGGGCAGCACCAGATACACCAGCGCCGCCAGCAGAAGACCGCCGCCGAAGCCGAGCCAGCGCCTGCGGAAC
>CAXEZH010000190.1:0-23868 GCA_964000695.1 uncultured Mycolicibacterium sp.
AAGGCGTGGACATGTACGACCCCGCCAATATCGTGTGGAAAGAGGGCAACACCACCTATGTCTTCGTGCCGACCGAGGAGCTTCCACTGCTAGCGCCTCTGCGGAACTTGGGGCTCACCGGCTTGGCGGACGCACTCAACGGACCGCTCAAAGAAATCGTGGAGCGGGCCTACGACCGGTCGTATCTGCCGACGGCGCCGGAAGGACCCGCCGATACGTCTGCGTTGTCCTTGACTTCCACCCGGGCCGAACGGATACCGAGGCCGTCAGACGCCGATCGCGGTGATTCGACGGCCACTGAGACCACCTCCGTCGCATCCCCGCCGAAGTCCTCGGACCGCTCGGTTGCCGCTCCACTACCGATCTCCGGACCGGACGAGACCGCCGCGGACGAACCCGGCACTGTTGATCTTGGCACTGTTGACCTTGGCACTGGTGATCTTGGCACTGTCGACCTTGGCGCCGACGACCTCGACGACACGGCGGCGACGCCCAACGAAGCCACGACCCTGCCCGCGCAGGACGCCAGCCCCGAGTCGGTCCCCGAGGACGACATCGACATCGACATCGATGACTCCCTGGCGACAGTCGACACTGCCACGGACTCGACGTCCCTACCCGCGCAGGAGACCAGCTCCGGATCGTCGACCGGCGACGAACGGCTGGATCGGACGACCGTGAGTGCCGGCGTCACCGGACACAAGGCGACGAAAGAGGGGACGGCTGCGACAAAGGAGACCGACCGGGACGGCGATTCGGCCGACGACACCTCCGGCGACGGCGACGCGTAGTCAGTCGAGTCGGACTCACCCGGCGTCGGCGGCGACGTCCTCCGAGTACTCCGGGCCTGGATCACCACCGCCGGTCATGTCCCGCACGATCGACCACAGCTGGGGTGCGCCGTTGGCCAAGGGCCACGTGATGACCCGGACCGCCAGATTCTGCACGCTGTCGGCGATCGAGGACGGCACGGTGTCGGGGTCCATCAGGTCGTTCTCCGCGAAGGGTGACGCGTCGGCGGCGACCATGAACTCGGTGAAGGTGCGCAGCGATCGCCCGGTGCCGCGCAGGGCGTTGACCGCCCCCAGAAACGAACCGCGTTCGCGGACTTCGGAGCTGAACCTCAGCGGGGAGACACCGAGGTGCTCGGCCACCAGATCGTCACGCACACTCACGATGTGGTCGCGGATGTCGTCGCGGCCTTCCGTCGGCGCCTCGATCACGACATCGCATTCGCTGTCGAAGCCCAACGACCGGTTGTTCAGATTCGACGAGCCTATGCGCAGTAACCGGTCGTCGACGACCAGAACCTTGGAATGCACGTACACCGATTCGCCACCTTTGACCACCGGCCAATACACGCCCAACCGCTGATGTACGTCGGCATCCCACAGCAGCCGCAGCATGCGCTCCCGGGCGCTGTCCATCGACTCCTGTTCGAGCCGGCTCTCCGAGCTCCGAGGCAGCACGATCACCACCTCGGGCCCGTCGGGTTCGCGCAACCGCTCGGCGAGCGCCTCGGCGAGACTGCGCGCGGCGAGGTACTGGTTCTCCAGATAGATCACCCGGCGCGCGGCGCCGATGGCTGCCAGGTTCAGCGCTTCCACCTCGCGCACCTCGGGCCGGCCCGGTAGGGCGGGCATGGTGCGGGCCACCCCCACCTCCACGTCGTGCAGCGCCGGCGCCAACCGGTTCGGCCACATCGATCCCGCGGGGGCGAGCGCGGGCAGCGACTTGCCGGTCGCGACCTGCCACCGCTGCCGCGCCTGTTCGGCGAGAACGCGGGCCGCGGCGCCGTCGACGGCGGTGGCCACTTCGTGGCGCGGGCCGTAGGGCTCCCCCGAGGTCGTCCGGCGCTGATCACCGGGGGTGTGGTCGCGGGTGTCCCACCGCCCGACGGTCAGGTCGATGCCCCCGCAGAACGCGACGTCGTCGTCGACCACCACGATCTTCTGGTGGTGCACCGCCCCGGTGGGGCGCGCGCCGTCCACCGCGAAATGAATGCGCCGCGAGGTGACCTGGTTGACCAGCGCCACCGGGGTGACGCCGAACCAGAACCCGTCCAACGCCGGCAGCAGCCGCAGGTTGGACTTCAGCAGATACACATGTACGCCGGGCTCCCGGAACAGCAACCAGTGCAGGAAAGGGCCGAGCGTGTTGGGGCCCAGCTGCGTCGGATGCCCGGGTTCGAAGGCGGTCCGATAGTCCAGGTCCCAGCCGATCAACATGATGCGACGCTTGGCGCGCAGCATGGCCGCCTTGACATGCGCCAGGTAGTCGGCACCGTCGACGATCGTCGCGAACCGGTCGGCCCGTGCGGTCTGCCAGCACGTGCGTCCTGGCACGACCAGCGCAGCGTCGCTCGTGGCGTTCGTCATCACTGCACCTCCTCAGACAACCCATGATCGCGTCGACACGGCGACGGTTCAATCGTGCTCTGGGAGGGACGGTTGCGGCACCCGAAACCGCACACCCCGGATCTGTGTTCTCACTCACGATCCGAGCGGGGGGTCAGACCGTGCAGTCGACTCCGGCGACGTCGTGGGCGATGACACAGGCCGACGGGTTCGACAGCTTCCACTGCCCATCCTGATCGACCCAGTAGATGTTGTGGGTCTTGGTGCCGAAGATCGGAATGCTGACCGCCAGTTGCGCGTCGACCCGGTCGCCGTTGAGCACCGGGTTCTGCACCTCCCACGACACCATCCCGCCGTAGGTGTTCAACCGGTTGGCGATGTTGTCCGCGGTCGGCACCGCCGCCTGTCCACCGGCCAGTTTGGCCGCCCGGGCGTCGGACGGCGCCCCGGTGTCGAGGACCTGCCGCAGGTCGGCGGTCAACTCACCGGCATTCGGAGCCGCCGGTTGCGCCCACGCGGCGCCCACGCCCCCGAGGACACCGACCGCCATCACCGACATTGCCGCTCCAGCCATCGCCGCGCGCATGAACCACTCCTCACCGTTGGGCCCGACCCACGGCACACCACACCACGGGCCGGGCCCCTCCACAAGGTCTACGTCCAGGGCAGCGCGAGCCTGACGATCTTGCGGACCACGGTGGCGAACTGCCGCGGCAGCGGACCGGTGTTGTACGGAATGCCGTAGCGACCGCAGATCTCGCGCACACTCTCGGAGATCTCGGCGTGCCGGTGGGCGGGGATGTCGGGGAACAGGTGGTGTTCGATCTGGAACGACAAGTTGCCGCTCAAGATGTGGAACAGCTTGCCCCCGGTCAGGTTCGCCGAGCCGAGGATCTGGCGGAAGTACCACTGGCCGCGGGATTCGGCCTTCGTCTCCTCGATCGTGAACTCCTGCACATCCTCGGGGAAGTGTCCACAGAAGATGATCATGTAGGACCACACGTTGCGGATCAGGTTCGCCGTCAGGTTGCCGGTGAACACCCACGGCGCGAACGGCCCGGCCAGCAGCGGGAACGCGACATAGTCCTTGAGTGTCTGGCGCTTGGTCTTGGCCCAGATGCCCTCGAGGATCTCCCGCTTGTCCTTGATGGAGATCTCACCGGAGGCGATCTTCTCGCTCTCCATCTCGTGCAGCGCCACGCCGTACTGGAACAGCACCATCAGCAGGAACGCGTAGACGGGGTTGCCGAGGTAGTACGGCTTCCATTTCTGGTCGGAGCTCATCCGCAGGATGCCGTAGCCCACGTCGCGGTCCAGTCCCACGATGTTGGTGTAGGTGTGGTGCATGTAGTTGTGCGAGTGCCGCCACTGGTCGGCCGGGCACGCCGTGTCCCATTCGAATCCGCGGCTGGACAACGCCGGGTCACCCATCCAGTCGTACTGGCCGTGCATGACGTTGTGGCCGATCTCCATGTTGTCGATGATCTTGCTCAGCCCCAGCATCGCGGTGCCGGCCAGCCAGAACGGCGGGAAGATCCCGCCGAACAGCAGCGCGCGACCGCCGACCTCGAGGGTGCGCTGCGCCTTGATCATTCGCCGGATGTAGGTGGCGTCGCGCTCACCCAGGTCGGCGATGACACGTTCTTTGAGCTCGTCGAGCTCACGGCCGAACGCCTCGGCCTGCTCAGGGGTCAGCGTGACGGTCTTCCCCGCGACGGTCTTGGAGATCGTCTGGGCCGGTCCGGGCTGAGTCGTGGTGGTCTCGTCGGTGGTGGTCTGGTCGGTGGTGGTCTGGTCGGTGGTGGTCAAGGTGTCAGTCATCATGTCTCCTTGGGCTTTCCAGGTCTGGCTATGGAGCTCTGTTGCAGTTACAGGGCGATGTCGACGTCGCCGACGGGTGCGGACACACAGATCTGCACGTCCTCCTCATCGGTCGAGGACACCGCGCCGGTGATCACGTTGCGCACGGCGCCGCTGTTCTTGCGGCGGGTGCAGGAAAAGCAGATGCCCATGCGGCAGCCGCTTTCCGGGGTCAGGCCGGCGGCCTCGGCTTGACTGAGCAGTGGAGTGCCGTCGTCGTCGACCTCGATCTCGCTGTCGCTGAACCGGATCCGGCCACCGGAGGCTTCGTGCGGGGTGAGGACCGGCGGCACGAAACTCTCCGACTGCGCGTTCGGGAACTGCTCGCGCACCGCGTCGACGAGGGCGGGCGGACCGCACACGTAGACGTGTTCGGGCTGGATGTCCGTGGCGGCGACGTGGTCGGAACCGAAGCGCCCGACGAGGTCCGAGGCCGCGGGCTCACGCGTGTAGCCGTGCAGCACGGTCACATTGGGCATCTCGGCCGCGGTCAGGGCCAACTCGTCGCGGTAGCACGCCTCCTCCGCCGAGCGGGCGTAGTGCACGAACACCACGCGGCCGCGGTGACGACGCGCACGCAGGGTGCGGAGCATCGACATCACCGGGGTGATACCGGTGCCGCCGGACACCAGCAGCACGGGTTCGGTCAGGGTCTCGGGAAGGGTGAACTCGCCACCCACCGAGTCCAGACCGACCACCAGGCCGCGACGGGCATGCTCGACCAGGTATGGCGAGACCACACCGCCGTCGTGCCGTCCGATCGTCAGCTCCAGGTAACGGTCGCCCTCGGCGCTGGCGATCGAGTACGGCCGGGTACGTCGCCGGCCGTCGACCTCGACGGTGACGTTGACGTGCTGGCCGGCCCGGAACCCGGGCATGCCCGCCCGAAAGGCGCGGTTGGGGTCCAGCGTCAGCGTGACGCTGCGCGGCGTGTTGCGCCGCACCCCGACGACCCGGGCACGGGCCTCGCCCCGCGTCCATGTCGGGTCGACCAACTCGGTGTAACGGTCCACTCCGTGCGGACCGGTGAGCAGGTCCAGCAGCGAGGAGCGCCGCACCCGCTTGGTCAGGCTTTCAGTAAACATATGTTCACTGTCGGCCACATAGGCTGAGACGGTCAAGAGAAGGGAGCAGGTTGTGGTAGGTTTCACACAGTGAACAGTCGTACGCCCGAGTCACGATCTCGGTCGTCCGCACGGCGGCACGACAGAAGCCGCGACCGGGAACACGACCAGCTCAGCCGCGAAGAGCGCAAAGAGGCCACCCGCCGGGCGATCGTCTCAGCGGCGCTGCACCTGCTCGCCGAACACAGCTTCAGCGGCCTGAGCCTGCGCGAGGTGACCCGCGAAGCGGGCATCTCCCCGGCCGCGTTCTACCGCCACTTCGAGTCGATGGAAGCCCTCGGTCTGGTGCTGATCGACGAGTCCTTCCGCAGCCTGCGGGACATGCTGCGCGGCGCCCGCGCGGGCAAGCTGGATCCCACCCGCGTCATCGAGTCCTCGGTCGACATCCTCGTCGACGGCGTGCAGCAACGCCGCGAACACTGGCGCTTCATCGGGCGGGAACGGTCCAGCGGCGTGACGGTACTGCGCTACGCCATTCGCACCGAGATCCGCCTGATCACCTCCGAGTTGGCCATCGACCTTGCGCGCTTCCCCGGCCTGCAGTCCTGGAGCAGCGAAGACCTCAACATCCTGGCCAGCGTGTTCGTCAACGCCATGATCGTCATCGCCGAGTCGCTCGAGGAAACCACCGACCCGGCGGCGATCGCCGAGATCAAGCGCGTCGCGGTCAAACAGCTGCGGATGATCACGATCGGCGTGGCGGGGTGGCGCAGCAGTTAACGTGACGGCCATGCCGTCCGTCCTGCAGACCAGCCATCCCCGACCCGAGATCACCGTCCTGACCCTCGACCGGCCCGAGAAGCTCAACGCGCTGTCCTACGAGCTGGTCGAACAGCTGCACGAGGCACTCGACGCCCTCGCCGCGGACAACACGTGCCGCGTGGTCGTGCTGACCGGCGCCGGCCGAGGCTTCTGTTCCGGCCTGGACCTGGGCGCTCCCAACCCCGCCGAGGCCGGCGGCGGCACCGAGTTCCCCCGCTCGGGGATGCGCTGGCAGGAACGCATCGCCGACCTCACCGCCAAGCTCCACCGGTTGCGCCAGCCGGTGATCGCAGCCGTCAACGGCGTCGCCTACGGTGGTGGACTCGGCATCGCGCTGGCCTGCGACCTGCGGATCGCGGGCCCGACGGCCCGATTCTGCACCCAGTTCATCAAACTCGGCCTCGGCGGCTGCGACATCGGCGTCAGTTACACGTTGCCGCGGCTGATCGGCGCCGGGCCGGCCTTCGATCTGATCCTGACCGCCCGGGCCGTCGACGCCGACGAAGCGCTGCGGCTGGGTCTGGTGTCGCGCCTCGTCGAATCTCCGCTCGACGAGGCACTTGCCGTCGCCGAGACACTCTGCGGTTACGGCAAATTCGGTGTGGAATCGACCAAGCAGGTGATGTGGGCGAATCTGGAGGCGTCCAGCCTGGAGACGGCGCTGCATCTGGAGAACCGCAGCCAGATCCTCGCCTCGACCAGTGGCGAGATGCGGGACGCCGCGTCGAAGGTGCTCAAGCACTGAGGTGTGTCGCCCGAAATGCCACGAATGTGCACACACGGTAGTTCCGAGTGCTCGGCAGCTACCGTGTGTGCACCCTAGCGCCGCCGGCGCTAACGCGGGGTGCCGCCGCCGTCGACCATGATGACCTGACCGGTCATGTAGCTCCCGGCGTCGGAGGTCAACAGCAGTGCGGCGCCGACCATTTCGTCGGCCGACGCCAACCGCCGCATCAACGTCCCGGAGACCATCCCGTCGATGACCTCCTGCGGGTTCTTCCGCATCATGTCGGTGTCCACCGGCCCCGGCGCCAACGCGTTGACCCGGATCCCGTCGCCGGCGAACTCGGCGGCCATCGAACGGGTGAACGACATCAGCGCCGACTTCATCGACGCGTAGATCGACAACGCCGGCGCGAAGATGAACCCGCCGATCGACACCATGTTCAGCACCGCGGCGTGCGCGCTGTTCTTCAGGTGCGGGAGCGCTTCCTGCACGAGCATGACCGGACCGCGCAGATTCACGTCGAACGACTTGGTCAGCGCGTCCACCGTGATCTGCCCCAACGGCTGCGCCAACGGATTGGCGGCGTTGTTGACCAGCACATCGACACCGCCGAACTCGGCGACGGTGCGCTCGACCAGCGCGGCCAGATCGTCGACCTCACCGAGATGGGTCGGCACGCCGATCGCCGCGCCACCCATCCCGCGCAGGTGCGCCGCAGCCTGTTCGCAAGCGTCCGGCTTGCGGCTGGCCACGACGACCTGCGCTCCGGCGAGGACATATCCCTCAGCGAGTGCCAACCCGATCCCGCGGGTGCCCCCGGTCACGACGACGGTCCGGCCGGCCATGTCGAACAACCGGTCGAAGGACGTGCGGTCCACTAGATGCAGCCGCTGACGCTGATGCGGCGGCCCACATCAGCACACACCGCCACGTTCGGTGTGTACACCGGCGGCGGAGGCGGGGGTGGCGGCGGCGGAGGCGGGGGTGGTGGCGGCGGAGGCGGAGCACCCGGCGGGGGCGGCGGAGGAGGCGGTGGCGGAGGCGGCGGCGGGGGCGGCACGTAGTTCATCTCCCAGAGCGGGTCCGAACATCCCGAGACGTCGACCCATCGTCCACCGATGGAACCGCAGATCGCCTCCGCCTTCGGAGCGGGCATGACCACGGGGCTGAGCACCCCGCCGACGAAGACCGCGGCGACTGCGACGAGCCAGGTCTGGCGCAAGTGGAGCTCCTTCACGTTTCCAGCGGCCGGGGCCGCGACACCATGTCGATTGTGACAGTCGACTCGGGCGCGCGCGGGCGAAACCCGCGTCCCGGCCCCGAGTCGCGGCGCCGATCACGACACCGAGCGGTTTGCCAGATCCGCACCGTGCGTCGTCCGTGAACCGTGTTGCCACAGCGTCTGGGCATTCTCCCGATCCCACGCTCACACCCTCGTCCGTAGCGGAATTCACCAGAGAGCGGGCAAACTTGTCATTTTCGTCAATCTGTAAAAGATTGCTCGTCAGAAAGTCTTTGCCGAGATCAACGATTCACCCAGCGAACTCTTTGACGATGTCGTACATTCCGTGTTGTGCGCACCGACGAGTCGCGCACCTGGTGCGTTCAGATCGCAATTGTTCGAGGGGTGCTTGCGATCTGGACGCACACTAAAGCCTCAGCGACCGGGCGCTGGTGAACGTTCGGTGAACCCCGGTCAGCGGATCGTAGAATGCCAGCGTATGCGCGAGAAGGCTTAGCGGCGTGGCGAAGTCGTCGGCCGCCACATCGACGACTTCCGGGTAGAGCGGATCCCCGGCGATGGGCAGACCCAGCGACGCCATGTGCACCCGCAGTTGGTGGGTGCGCCCGGTGCGCGGCGTCAGCCGATAGAGTCCGTCGCCCAGGTGCTCGACCAGGGTCTCGGCGTTCGGCGCCCCGGGCTCCTCGACCGCCTGCAAACACCCGCGGCGCTTGACGATCCGGCTGCGTACCGTCAGCGGGAGCGTCAATCCCGGGGCGACGCCGGCCCGCGCCAGGTAGGTCTTCGACACCCTCCCCTGGGCGAACAACACCTGGTAGGCGCCACGGACCTCGGGTCGCACCGTGAACACCAGCACGCCCGCGGTGAGTCGGTCGAGCCGATGCGCGGGCGCCAGATCGGATAATCCCAACTCACGCCGCAGCCGGACCAGCGCCGTCTGCATCACGTGCCGACCGCGCGGCATCGTGGCCAGGAAATGCGGCTTGTCCACCACCAGGATGTCGTCGTCGCGATGCAGCACCGGGATGTCGAACGGGACGACGACCTCGTCGGGGACGTCGCGGTAGAGGTAGACCACGGCACCGGCGGGCAGCACCGATGTCCCGTCGAGCGCCGATCCGTCCGCGCGAAACACCTCTCCGGCAGAGACTTTCGCACCCGCACCCCACCGGCGTTGGAACTCCTCGGCGACGTTGCCGCCGTGCATCCGCACCCGCGCGGGGCCGAGACCGTCGCGCACGGGAAGCGGAGCCCGGCTCAATTCAGCGGCACCGGTTCGAGGATCTCGGCGCGCGCCTCCGGAGCGGCGGCGCGCAACGCGTCGGCCGACTCGTCGTCGGGCTGGGCCTGCGAACGCACCTCGGCCTCCACCCTGGCCCGATAGGTCTCGACTTCGCGATCCACGTCCTCCGCCGTCCAGTCCAACACCGGCGCAACAACTTCGGCGACCTCACGGGCACAGTCCACGCCGCGGTGCGGATACTCGATCGAGATCCGCATCCGGCGCGCCAGAATGTCCTCCAGATGCAGGGCGCCCTCCGCCGCCGCCGCGTAGGCCGCCTCGACCTTGAGATAGACCGGCGCCTCGGTGATCGGCTCGAGCAACTCCGGGCGGGCGTCGGCCATCGCGAGCACCTCGCTGATCAGCGAGCCGTAGCGATCCAGCAGGTGGCGCACCCGGTACGGGTGCAGGCCGTAGAAACCTCCCACCCTTTGGGTTTGGTTGACCAACGCGAAGTAGCCGTCGGCCCCGACCAGCGGCACCTTCTCGGTGATGGAACGCGCCACCCGGGTGGGTACGAACTCGGCGGCCGCATCGATGGCGTCCTCGGCCATCACCCGGTAGGTGATGTACTTGCCGCCGGCGATCGCGACCAGGCCCGGTGCGGGCACCGCGACCGCGTGCTCCCGGGACAGCTTCGAGGTCTCCTCGCTCTCCCCGGCCAACAACGGCCGCAGCCCGGCATACACCCCGTCGATGTCGTCATGGGTCAACGGAGTGGCCAGGACCGTGTTCACATGGCCCAGGATGTAGTCGATGTCGGCCTTCGTCGCGGCCGGATGTGCCAGGTCGAGGTTCCAGTCGGTGTCGGTGGTGCCGATGATCCAGTGGGTGCCCCACGGGATGACGAACAGCACCGACTTCTCGGTGCGCAGGATGATGGCGACCTCGCTGACGATGCGGTCGCGGGGCACCACGACGTGCACACCCTTGGAGGCACGTACCCGGAAGCGACCGCGCTGCTTGGACAACGCCTGGATCTCGTCGGTCCACACCCCGGTCGCATTGACCACGACATGGCCCCGGACATCGGTGACCGCCCCGTTCTCCGAATCCCGGACCTGCACTCCGGTGACCCGGTCGCCTTCCCGCAGCAGCGCCACGACCTGCGTCGAGGTCCGCACCACGGCCCCGTAATGAGCGGCGGTCCGCGCGACCGTCATGGTGTGGCGGGCATCGTCGACGACGGTGTCGTAGTAGCGGATCCCGCCGATCAGCGCCGAACGCTTCAACCCCGGCGACAGCCGCAGCGCCCCGGCGCGGGTCAGGTGCTTCTGCGGGGGCACGGATTTCGCGCCACCGAGCTGGTCGTAGAGCATGATGCCGGCAGCGATGTAAGGCCGCTCCCACAGCCGCTTGGTCAGCGGGAACAAGAACGGCAGCGGCTTGACCAGGTGCGGCGCCAGCGTGGTCAGCGACAGCTCTCGTTCATGCAGCGCCTCACGAACCAGGCCGAACTCCAGCTGCTCGAGGTAGCGCAACCCGCCGTGGAACATCTTCGAACTGCGACTGGACGTGCCCGACGCGAAGTCGCGCGCTTCGACCAGCGCCACCTTGAGGCCCCGCGTCGCCGCGTCCAGCGCGGCCCCCGCGCCGACGACGCCGCCGCCGATCACGACGACGTCGAACTGCTCACTGCCCAGCCGCTCCCAGGCCCGGACACGCCCCTCGGGATGAAGGACGGAATCGGGCATCTCGTTGCCCACGCAGGACTCCCTTGTTACCGGTCAGTACTCAGACCAGCCTACGTGGACTGGCGCGGATGCTCGCGCCAGCCCGGAGCCCGATCCCAGGACCACGGCCGTCGCGGCGCCGACGTGGAAACGCTCACCACCCGCGCCGTAGAGCCCGTTCTGAGAGCCGGTGAACACGTCGTTGATCCAGCCGGCGGCGATCACCGGGACGGCCGCCACATTGGCCGAATCGGGGACGCCGCAGGTGAGCATGCCGATGAGACCGCTGCTGGCCCCCTCGGCGTCGGTGTGCTTGCCGCCCTCGAGCCGGACCCCGACGAAGCCGTCGGGGCGGCTGTCCACCAACGCCGACGTGCCGGCGCCGAAGACATTGCACAGCGCGCAGTCGGCGGCGATCTGGAACACCGGACGGGCGTTCACGCCGGTCAAGGCCGCCGACCCGGCCGCGATGCGGCCACCGTTGTCGACGCCGTCGAACATCACCACGGCCCGTAGCCGGTCGATCGCGCCGTTGTCGACGGTGTAGGCCGCCGCCGAGGCCGCCAGGTTGCCGCCCGCGGACTGGCCGGCCAGCACGAACTGCGTCGGAAGGATGACCGGATGCCCGGCGGCCGCCGTCGCGCTGGCCGTCAGAGCCGCCATGTCGCCGACGAACAGCCCGGCCACCGCGCGGTGCATCGCGTCCCCGTTGACCCAGCAGCCGCCCTGGGCGAACGGATTGGACGCCACCGTCGGCACGACGACGACGCTGTTGGTCTGCTCGGCGAGCTGCACCGCCAACGCCGAAACGTTGGCTTTGGACCGGAAGAAGCCGTGCTGCAGATAGATCAGGCCCGCCGGCTCCTCGGCCTGGTTCGGGAAATACCAGTCGGCGTCGAGGGTCTCACCGCAGCCGCACCCGACCTCCAGTGTCGAGGTCTGCCTGGTCACCAGGCTGCCTGCCGGGATCGACGGCTTGGGATCGAACAGCCGCACCAGCCCTGCCAGCGCCGAGAACAGCCACGACCCGATCAGCTCCAGCGGCGACGGCCGCACCGCTTCGGCCGTACTCGACGCGGCCGCGGCCGTCATCGTGGCCAGCGCGGTGGACGTCGACTCGACCGTCTCTGCGGTGGTGTCCGGGGTCGGGGCGACGGTGGGCTGGGTCGGGGCTGCGAGGTCACGTTGCAGCGAAGGCTCGGCGTCGCCGGTCGATTCTGCGAGCGGTTCCGTCTCGAGATCGGTCGCGGGTCCGGCCGTAGTGCTCGCGGCGGGCGCGTTGACCGGGTCGGTGGAGACGGTTTCCTCGACGCGGTCGGCGGACGGTTCTGCGCCGCGGTCAGTGGCGACGGGTTCCTCGACGGGGTCGGCCGCGGCTTCGTCGGCCACGGGCTCGGCTACAGGCTCCTCGACCGGCTCGGCGGGGTCCTTCGTGTCGTCGTTGTCGCCATCCGCGGTCAGGTCGTCGGTGACCTCGTCGGCCACGTCGGCCTCGTCACCGGCGGTGCCGGTGACGCCGTCGTCGGCGGTGGTGCCGTCGTTCTGGGCGTCGTCGTCCCGCTCCGTCGACCCGGTCTGGGTATCGGAGGACGTCTCGGCCGACGAACTCGTGGTGTCCGCACCACCCGAGCCCTCACCGTCAGCAAAGGCCACCCCGGGGCTGATCGTGACGGCGGCCACCACCCCGAGAACGGCCACACCACTGCGAACGAACACGCCACCAATGTTCCAGCGAATTAACTGAAGCGCAAATTACCAGCTCACAGGTGTCGATCTCGGTACACGCAAAGCTGCGTCAGTCCAGATCGTCGTGCGTCATCAGTCGGCGGGCCGCCTCGACGATCGAGCCCGACAGCGACGGGTACACCGACAGCGTCTGCGCCAGATCGGTCACCGTGATCCGGTTCTGGACGGCCAGCGCGATCGGCAGGATCAGCTCCGAGGCGATCGGCGCCACCACGACGCCTCCGATCACCACGCCGGTTGCGGGTCGGCAGAAGATCTTGACGAAGCCGTGGCGAAGCAGGCTCATCTTGGCTCGGGCGTTGGTGCTCAGCGGCAGCATCAGCGTGCGGGCCGGCACCTCGCCGCTGTCGATCGCGGACTGCGGGATGCCGACCGCGCCGATCTCCGGGCGGGTGAACGTCGCCGAGGCCACCGTCCGCAGCCGGATCGGGGACACCCCCTCCCCCAAGGCGTGGTACATCGCGATACGGCCCTGCATCGCGGCCACCGAGGCCAACGGCAGCAGTCCGGTGCAGTCACCGGCGGCGTAGATCCCCGACGCGGGGGTGCGCGACACCCGGTCCACCGGGATGTAGCCGCCGCGCTTGAGTTCGACGCCGACCCGCTCCAGACCCAGGTTCGCGGTGTTGGGCACCGACCCGACCGTCATCAGCGCGTGGCTGCCCTCCACCGAACGACCGTCGGCCATCGTCACCTTGACCCCGGTATCCGTGCGGGTCACCGAGTCGGCGCGGGCATTCTTGACCAGCGTCACGCCGCGCTCGGCGAACACCTCCTCGAGCACCGCGGCCGCGTCGGAGTCCTCATGGGGCAGGATCTGGTCACGGCTGGCCACGACCGTCACCGTCACCCCCAGCTCGGTGTAGGCGTTGCAGAATTCCGCGCCCGTCACCCCCGAGCCCACGATGATCAGATGTTCCGGTAGTTCAGGCAGGTCATAGACGTGGCGCCAGGTCAGGATCCGCTCGCCGTCGGGCTCGGCGTTGGGCAGGATCCGCGGGCTCGCGCCGGTGGCGATCAGCACCACGTCGGCCTTGAGCACGCCGACCTTGCCGTCCTTGGTGGTCACCCTCACCCGGTGATGCGCCATGCCGGAGGTGTCGTCGACGAGCTCACCGTGACCGCCGATGATCGTCACACCGTGGTTGAGCAGCTGCCGGCCGATGTCGGCGGACTGCGACGCAGCCAACGTCTTGACCCGGTTGTTGATGTCGGGCAGCGAGATCGGTGCGGCGTCGATGCCGATGTCGTAACCCAGACCCGACGCGCGGCGAAGCTCGGTGCGCACCCCGGTCGAGGCGATCAGCGTCTTCGACGGGACGCAGTCGTACAGCACGCACGCCCCGCCCAGGCCGTCCGAATCGACGACCGTCACCTGGACGACGTCACGTCCGTGGGCGGCCGCGACCAGCGCCGCCTCGTATCCCGCCGGTCCTCCTCCGATGATCACGATGCGCGTTACCACGCCACCAACCTATTGCACCGACCCCGAGGCGGGCGTTCGGATACGGCAGGGGTTCACAATGCGTTTAAGCTTCTCGGGTGCCGCTCTACGCCGCTTACGGATCGAACATGCATCCCGACCAGATGCTGCAACGGGCTCCACACTCTCCGATGGCCGGCACCGGCTGGCTGCACGGTTGGCGGCTGACCTTCGGTGGCGAGGACATCGGCTGGGAAGGTGCGCTGGCCACGCTCGTCGAGGATCCGGCGTCGAAGGTGTTCGTCGTGCTCTACGACATGACCAAAGAGGACGAGGACAACCTCGACCGCTGGGAAGGCTCCGAGCTCGGCTTCCACAAGAAGATCCGGTGCCGCGTCGAGCGGATCTCGTCGGACACCGACACCGACCCCGTGCTGGCGTGGCTGTATGTGCTGGACGCCTGGGAGGGTGGCATCCCGTCGGCGCGCTATCTGGGGGTGATCGCCGAGGCGGCCGAAATCGCCGGGGCGCCAGCCGAGTACGTGCATGACCTGCGGACCCGCCCGGCCAGCAACATCGGCCCCGGACCCGGATCCTGAGTTCGGCGAGCGGGCCCAGTTCGACGCGCGCGGGTGTCCTGGCAGACGCAATGTCCCTCTGAGCGTTGCGCTGCGGACATATGAGCGCGACACTGCTCTCAGAGCCACATTGTGGTGGGCGGCGGCCCCGGTCGACGGTGTCGGGACCTCGCCGAGGTGTTCCTGAGGACGTGCAGATCCGGCGGTTGTTCGGTGTCGAAACGTACATCGCCGCGGCGATGCCCAGGCAGATCGCCACCGACAGATCCAGGCCACGCAACCGCAGCTCGTCAAAGGGTTCGCCGAGACCGTAGACCCCCTGCCACAGTCGTTCCAGCACACCGGCGTTCACGGCGCGCTCGAACGTGCGCCTGGTCAGGTAACCAGGATCTGCCCGCTGGTGGCTCGTCCACGCGGCCATGCTCGAACGTCACCCGGGCGGGGCGCGAGCGCGCACTGAATGCCAGAAATTACGGCATGTCGGTGCGCAGACCCTGACCCGCGCGCGCACCGACCTTGGGCCAGGGGACGGGGCGGGGGCGGGTGCGCACCTGCTGCGGCCACCAGAACCAACGGCCCAGCAGCGCCGCGATCGACGGCGTCATGAACGACCGGATCACCAGCGTGTCGAAGATCAACCCCATGCCGATCGTGGTGCCCACCTGACCGATGATCGTCAGGTCACTGACCGCCATCGTCATCATCGTCAGCGCGAACACCATGCCCGCGGCGGTGACCACCGACCCGCTACCACCCATGGTGCGGATCAGCCCGGTGTGCAACCCGGCATGCACCTCTTCCTTGAGCCGCGACACCACCAGCAGGTTGTAGTCCGCACCGACCGCCAGCAGGATGATCACCGCCATCGGCAACACCATCCAGTGCAGCTCGATGCCCACCAGGTGTTGCCACACGAGCACTGACAGCCCGAAGGATGCACCGAGGGACAGCACCACGGTCCCGACGATCACCGCCGCTGCCACGACGGCTCGGGTGAGCAGCAGCATGATCACGAAAATCAGTCCGATGGCAGCGATTCCGGCGATCAGAAGGTCATAGCGGGTGCCGTCGGCCATGTCCTTGAAGGTGGCCGCCGTGCCACCGAGATAGATCCTCGAACCCTCCAGCGGAGTGCCCTTGATCGCCTCCTTGGCCGCGGTCTCGATCGCGTCGATCTTGTCGATGCCGTCCGGCGACAACGGATCACCCTCGTGGGCGATGATGAAGCGCACCGCGTGCCCGTTGGGCGAGATGAACTGCTCGATGCCGCGCTGGAAGTCGGCGTTGTCGAACGCCTCCGGCGGCAGGTAGAACGTGTCGTCGTTCATCGCGTCGTTGAACGCGTCGCCCATCGCCGTCGCGTCGTCGCCCATGGCGGCCTGCTGCTCCTGCTGGCCACCCTGGGTCTGCTGCATCGTCAGCATCATGTCGCGCTGCGATTCCATCGATTCGATCTGCGACGGCATCAACTCGATCAGCTGCGGCATCAGCGACGCGAGCTTCTCGATCTCGGGCACCAGTTCCTGGACGTTGTCGGTCAACAGGTTGGTGCCGTCGATCAGGTCGAACACCGACCGGATCGACCAGCACACGGGGATGTTGTAGCAGTGCGGTTCCCAGTAGAAGTAGTTGCGGATCGGCCGCAGGAAGTCGTCCAGATCGGCGATGTGGTCACGCAACTGGGTGATGTCGTCGGCCATGGTCTTGGTCTTGGCCACCATGTTCTGGGTCACGTCGGACATCTGCGTCATCAGCGCCTGCATCCGCCCCATCGTGTCGATGGTGTTCTGCAGCGCCGCCGCCTGAACGGACATGTCGTCCATCCGGTCGAGCATGTACTTCTCGTTGAGTTTCTGCGTGTTGCCCTGCCGGCTCATGATGTACGGAATCGTGGTGCCGTCGATCGGGGTTCCGTCGGGCCGGGTGATGGTCTGCACCCGGCCGATGCCCTCCACCCCGAAGATCGCCTTGGCGATCTTGTCGATGACGATGAAGTCGGCCGGGTTGCGCAGATCCTGGTCCGACTCGACCATCAACACCTCGGGGTTGAGCCGGGCCGGGGAGAAGTGCCGCTCGGCCGCGGCGTATCCGACGTTGGACTCGATGTCGGCGGGCAGGTAGTTGCGGTCGTTGTAACTGGTTTGGTAGCCGGGCAGGGCCAGCAGCCCGATCAGCGACACGGCGATGCTGGCCACCAGGATGGCGCCGGGCCAGCGCACGGTGGCCGCGCCGACCTTGCGCCACCCGCGCACCCGCATGTCACGCTTGGGGTCGAGCAGACCGAAGCGGCTGGCCACCGTGACCACCGACGGTCCGAACGTCATCGCCACGAAGATCAGCACCAGCATGCCCAGCGCCAGCGGCACGCCCAACGTCTGGAAGTACGGCAGCCGGGTGAAGCTCAGGCAGAACGTCGCGCCGGCGATCGTCAGACCGGAGCCGACGATGACGTGCGCGGTGCCGCCGAACATCGTGTAGTACGCATCCTCGGGGCTCGCGCCCCGGCCCCGGGCCTCCTGATAGCGGCCGATGAGGAAGATCGCGTAGTCCACCGCGATCGCGATCGCGAGGGTGACCAACAGGCTGGTCGCGAACGTGGACAACCCGATGATCTCGTGGAAGCCCAGGAACGCCACCGCGCCGCGGACGGTCAGCAGGCTCAGCCCGACCATGACGAGGATCAGCAGCGTGGTGACGATCGAACGGAAGAACAGCACCAGCATGATCGTGATGACGAGGAACGTCAGCGCCTCGACCGTGCGCATGCTCTCGTGGCCCGCGTTCTCCTGTTCGGCGGCCAACGCGGACGCACCGGTGACGTAGGCGGCGACACCGTCGGGTGGCTGACTCTCGGCGACGATGTCCTGCACGGCGGCCACCGACTCGTTGGCCAGCGCCTCCCCCTGGTTGCCGGCGAGGTAGACCTGGAAATAGGTGGCCCGGCCGTCGGCGCTCTGGGCGCCCGAGGCGGTGAGTGGGTCACTCCACAGGTCCTGGATGTGCTCGACGTGCCGGGTGTCGGCCTCGAGCCGGTCGATCAGGTCGGCGTAGTACGCCCGGGTGTCGTCACCGAGAGGCTGGTCGCCCTCCAGCACGATCATCACCGAACTGTTGGACTCGTATTCCTCGAACACCTCGCCGATGCGCTGCATCGAGATGACGGCCGGCGCCTCGTCGGGACTCATCGACACCGAGCGCTGCTTGCCGACCTCTTCGAGTTGCGGCACCGAGATGTTCAGGAATGCCGCGACGGCGACCCAGATCAGGATGATCGGCAGCGAGGCCAGCCGGATGGCGCGCGCGATGCGGTAGAAGTGTGGCCGCTCGTGACCGGAAGGGGCTTCGGTCAGCGCAGTGCTCGGAGCCACCGAACTCCTTCCGAACCGAGGTGATCGTGACGGGCGCCTCGAAATGCGCTGCCTCGCCGGGCAATCAGTACGCGATGCCCGATCAGCAGGTTTACCCTATCCAAGCGGCTAACTTCAAACAAGCCGTTAGGTTAACTAGTGACCTGAGCAGGGATCCTCTCGCGATGTGAGCGGGGATACAGTTCGGCGTCCCGACGTCGATCGAGGAGGCACGGTGGCCAAACCGGTGGCGACGCGCGGCTTCGCGCGCGAACGTGTGCTCGACGCCGCCCTGGACCTGTTCGCCGCCCACGGCGTCAGCGGCACGTCGCTGCAGATGATCGCCGACCGGCTCGGGGTGACCAAGGCCGCGGTCTACTACCAGTTCCACTCCAAGGACGAGATCGCACTCGCCGTCGTCAAACCGGTGTACGACGACATCGAGCACCTGCTGAGGATCACCGAGACGCTGCCCACCGCCGAGGCCCGGCGCAGTGTGTCGATGAGCGGCATGGTCGAGCTGATCATCCGACACCGCCGGGTCTCCAGCGTGTTCTACGGCGACCCCACCGTGCACCACCTGCTGGAGACCAACGACGAGTACCGCCGCATCGGGGACCGGCTCGCCGACGTGCTGCTCGGCCCCGCCCCCGACAACGCAACACGGGTGGCGATCTCGATGCTCAGCGCCGGGGTGCACGGCTGCGTCAACGACCCGATGATCGCCGACCTCGACGACGCCGAACTGCAGAAGATCCTGCTCGACTCCACCAAGCGTTTCCTCGAGGTGTGCGTTCCGGCGCAGTAGCCGAGTCCGTTCAGCACGTGGCGAGGCATGGCCGCCCTGTTTCTAGGCTGAGGGCCGTCGGAGAGTGAGGAGTGGCCGATGGTGACGCTGGATCGTCTGGTGAACGTGCTGGGCGGCAGCGCGGTCCGGCTGCGGTTCTGTTCCATCTCCCGCGACACCCCACTCAGCAGCGTCGCGCTGCACGAATCGACGGCTGACCGCACAACCGTCACCGGCGATGTGCTCCTGGCCGTCGGCGCGGACTCGATCGCGCAGGCCGTGCGCTGGGCCGCGTCGGCGCAAGCCTCGGTGGTGTTGGTGCGGGGATGCGACCACGAACCAGAGGTCGACCCCGACGTTGCGATAGCGGTGCTGACGGTCGACCCCGCGGTGGCCTGGAGCGAACTGGCGGCAGTCGTCTACGGATTGGTCCTCGAAGGGCGCGAGACCGAGTCCGGCCGCGGCCCGACCGACCTGTTCGCCCTGGCCGACAGCCTCGCCGACGCCGTCGGGGCAGCAGTGACCATCGAGGATCGGCTGTCGCGGGTGCTGGCGTACTCCCGGCTGCACACCCACGCCGACCCCGCCCGCGTCGAGACCATCATGGGTCGACAGGCCCCTCAGCAGGTGCGCGCGCTACTCGAACAACGCGGCGTCTTCGCGCATCTGGCCCGATCCGACGACCCCCTCTACGTGTCCGGTGCGCCTGATCACGGCCTGTCCGGGCGGATGGTCGTTGCTGCCCGAGCGGGACGTCGTCTGCTCGGATCGGTGTGGGTGGCCACGCCGACGCCGCTGGACGAAACCCGTCGCGCTGCGCTGGCCGACGGCGCCAAGACCGTCGCACTTCACCTCCTGCGCTCCCGCGCCAGCGCCGACTTGGAACGTCAGGTCGAATCCGACCTGGTCATCCGGCTGCTCGAAGGCTCCGCCGACGCCGCCACCGCAGCGAGCCGGTTGGGTCTGCCGACCGACGGGCTTCGCGTGGTCGCCGTGCACGCGACGGTCGATGCCGATCGAGATGCCGCCCTGCTGTTGCTGTTCGAGCGGGCGACCTCCGGCTTCGGTTGGTCACGGCCAGGCCGCAGCGCGCTGTCCGGTAACGCCGTCTACACCGTGTTGCCCGCCGAGGACGCCGAGCCCGCCCGCAGGTGGGTCAACGGCTTACGAGCCGCCCTGGTCGACGGCGCGGTGGTGTCGGCGGGAATCAGCGGCGTCGCGTCGTCCACCGAACTGAGCGCAGCCCGGCCGGAGGCCGACGAGTGCCTGGCGTTGCACGAACTCCGGGCCGCGCGCGGTCCCGCGCCCGCCTACGACGAATCCTGGCAGGACATCCTGCTGCAACGGTTGCGCATCGCGGCCCGGTCCGGCCGTACCCCCAACCGCGGACCGGTCGCCGAACTGCGTCGCCACGACGCCGAGGCGAACACCCAGTACGTCGCCACCTTGCAGGCATGGCTGACGGCGATGGGCGACCTCGCCGATGCCGGGGCGCTGCTGGGCGTCCACGAGAACACAGTGCGCTATCGACTGCGGAAGATGGCCGACGTCGCGGCACTGGATCTGACGGATCCGCAGTGGCGCCTGGCCACGATGATCGAGCTGGCGGCCACCGAAGACCGCTGACCTGTCGCACTCCGACAAATCAACCCTTCGTGATTGTCGAGTGCGTGCAACCGCCTCGCGCGTCTCCCACCCCATTGTGGGTGTCAACGACAAACGAGTGGGGAGGTGCGTGATGGTCGGCGGCCAACGATTCGACGGCGGACCGCGCTCCGCGATCGTCATCGGAGCGGGGATCGTCGGGCTGTCCACGGCGTGGTTCCTGCAGGAACGCGGGGTGGACGTCACCGTCATCGACCGTTCCGGGGTCGCGGCGGGCGCCTCCTGGGGCAACGCCGGATGGGTGTCCCCCGCGCTGACGATCCCGCTCAACCAACCATCGGTGCTGCGCTACGCATTCACCGCTCTGCGCGACCCGAAGTCGCCTCTGCGTATTCCCCTGCGGGCCGACCCCGGACTGGCAGCGTTCCTGGTGAGGTTCGCCGCCAACTGCCGGTGGTCGTCCTGGCGCCGGGCGGTGCAGGCCAACGTTCCCCTCAACGAGGAGTGTCTGGAAGCCTATGACGTCCTCACCGCCAACGGGGTCGACGCACCAACCACCGATGCCCCGATCACAGCGGTGTTCCGGAGCCCGCGCCAAGCAGAACACCTGATGCACGAACTGCGCCAGATGCAGAGCGAGGGGCAACCGGTGACGGCGACGACCCTGTCCGGGGAAGAGCTGCGGACGCGTGTGCCGCTGGTGTCGCCGGCGATCACGGCCGGAGTCAGCATCGAGGGTCAACGTTTCATCGATCCGGGCCGGTTCGTCCACGCCCTCGCGTGTTCGGTGCAGGACCGGGGCGCCGAAATCCGGCGACTGGACATCCGCCGGCTGAGCACGTCGCGAGCAGGCGTCGAGGTGCGGTCGCCGGCCGCAGCGCCCGTGACCGCCGACGCCGTCGTCGTCGCCACCGGCGCCTGGTTACCCGAATTGATCAGCCCACCGGTGCGCGTCGCGGTGCGCGCGGGTCGCGGCTACTCGTTCACCGTCCCCGTCGAGCGAGCCATGCCGTGCCCGGTCTACCTGCCCGACATCCGCGTCGCCTGCACCCCCTACCAGGGCGCGATGCGGGTCGCGGGCACCATGGAGTTCCGCGGACCCGACGAGCCGTTGGCGCCCCGGCGAATCGGTGCGATCCTCGACTCCGCCGGACCGCTGCTCGACGGTGTGCGGTGGGAGGAACGCAGCGACATCTGGGTCGGACCACGCCCGGTGACGCCCGACGGCCGGGCCCTGATCGGCGAGGTGTCGCGCGGCATCTTCGTCGCCGGCGGCCATGGCATGTGGGGACTGGCGCACGGACCCGTCACGGGACGGCTTCTGGCAGAACAGATCACGACCGGTAAACAACCCGTCGCGTTGCGCCCGTTCGATCCCCGGCGATAGCGCCAACACCGTTCCACGGGCCTGGTGAGGCCCCGCGAGTCGTCAGGGGCGGCGAGCACCCCGCCCCTGACGGCGACCCCCACCCGTGCCCGGGCACATCAACGAAACAGCAGGAGAACGAGCATGAGCACCCCAACCCGAGTGTGGATCTCCGAGTCGGCACACCAGCTTCTGCGCGACGAACTGACCGAACTACGCGCCTTGCTCGCGCGCGACATCGACGGCAGCACGGGCGACGAGGAGAACCTCGCCGCGATCCAGCGTGCGCGGCAGGTGCGGATACAGCAGATCCACGACCTGCTCGTCTATGCGGTGGTCGGCGAAGACCCACCCGACGACGGGATCGCCGAACCGGGCATGGTCCTGACGGTGCGCTACGACGAGGCCGGCGACACCGAGACGTTCCTTCTCGGCGTTCGGGGAACCGAGCACAACGGCATGGAGATCTATTCGCTGCAATCGCCGCTCGGTGCGGCGATCGCAGGCGCCCGGCCCGGCGAGCAGCGCGTCTACCGCACACCCGGCGGTTCGTCGATCTCCGTGACACTGCTCGCCGCGGTGCCCTACGGTCTCCATCGTCACTCTTGATCAATCGTGCTGCGCAACAGCGTAATCAGCTATCGAAGCGGACCCGTCCGCCCGCCGCCGCCATGGCCCGAGCCCGCCGCATCGCCGAGACCGGATCGGCGTAGAGCGCACTGAGGGACACCACGCCCGCGCCGGCTTCCTGAACCCGGTCGCCGAACACGGTGGCGCGGACCTGACCGCCCGAGACGGTCGACCGGCGCGCGAAGGCGTCCTGCACCTCGGCCATACCCTCGGGATAGCACGTGAAGGCCTGCCCGCCGACCACGACGCTGTCAGGGTTGAGCAGATCGGCCAGCAGCGCAACGGACTCCCCCAGGATTCGGGCCCTCTCGGTCAGCAACGCCGCCGCGCCCGTATCCCCGGCGCGCGCCGCCCGCGTCACCGCTGCCACGGAGGTCGCGCCTGGCACGATTCCCGCCGCCCGGGCCGCGCGCACCACGGCGTCGTCGCTGACGGCGTCTTCCAGTGTTGCGGGTTGACCATTGAGGTCGCGCTGCACCGGCAGCCCGGCGATGCTGCCCGGACCGCGCGCGGGCGTGTGCACCTTGCCCCCGATCGTCAGCGCGAAACCCACCGTCTCCCGGGCGTACACGTACAGCGTCGTCGCGGCCGGCGCGCCGCTCCGGGGCCACCCGAACACGAGCTCGGCGGCGGCCATCGCGTCGACGTGCGAGGCCACCGACACCCGCAGCCCCAGACGCTCGGCGATGACGGTGCCGACCGGGGCCGCTCGCCAGCCCAGGCGCGGGTGGGTGACCGAACCCGTGGCACTGTCCACGGTTCCGCCGACGGCGACACCCACCCAGAGCACCTGGCGTGTGCGCCAACGCTGCAGATAACGCCGCGCAGTGTCAGCCAGGGCGGGCAATGCTGCCGCGGGATCGTTTTGCGGAGTGGGTGTTTCGACGGCGTCGAGGGTGTGGCCCCGGATGTCGGTCGCCACGATGCTGATGCTCCGGGCGCCGATGTGCAGGCCCAGCGTCAGAAACGGCCGGTGGTTGAGCTCGACCGGGACCCGGGGTCGCCCGACGGCGCCGCTCGCCGCGAGGTCGGGGCGTTCCTGCAGCAATCCGGCGTCGATGAGGGTGCCGACCTGCCGGTTGACCGTCGCGGCGCTCAGCGACGTCACCGTCACGATCACGTCCCGGGTGACAGGGCCGCGCCTGCGGATCACCGCCAGCACCTTGTCGATGGATGCCACCTGCTGCGCCAGATCGGTAACCGACTCCGCGGCGTGGCCGATATCACCCGACATCTTTTCGATGTGCGCAATCGAATCGCCGACGACTTTCCGTGCGGTGATCGCCTCGCTACGCGCCCCTTGCGAGGCCTGTGCGGCGTTGCTGGCGTTGCGTGCGATCTCCTGCACGGTCAGGCCC
>CAXEZH010000191.1:0-4947 GCA_964000695.1 uncultured Mycolicibacterium sp.
AGGCGTTGTTGAAGTCGGGGCCGTCGGCGTGGTAGGTCTCGCGGTAGACCAGCGACAGCGCGTCCCCGTGCCGGAACACCTGATAGTTGCCCTCACCGAAGCTGTCGGCGACCATGCGCTTGCCGACGGTGCGCCAGTTGCCGACGAGCGTGGTCAGATACTCGCGCAGCACCGGACCGACCGCAGGGTCGTCGATCAGTTCTGCAGGGATCGCCACGCTGATCTCACGCACCGCATCGCGGTCGGACTGCACCGTGGTGTGACAGTACTGGCCGTTCCAGGTACCGCCGAGTTGAGTGCAGAACGACGTCGCCGATGCCGAGGCCGATGGCGTCGTGCCCAGCGCCGTGGCGACGACGACGAGTGCTGTTGTCAGTCCAGCGATCCGCATGACGGTGGGCCGCCTCTCAGGGGAGCTCGACCTGGCTTGCCCGCCAGCGACCGTCGACGTAGTCCATCGTCATCTTGATCCTGCTCCGATCGATCCGGGGGTCCGGCACGCTGGTGTTCTGCACGGACTGGTCGACGAACAACAGCACCACGACCTGGTTCTCGGAGGCAGACTGCACCGCCGACTCCAGCACCACACCCCGGGCGGACGCCTCGTTGTCGATCAGCAGCTGACGCAACTGGGTGCTGGACTTGGTGTACATGTCCTTGAACTCACCGGTCGAGCCGTCGAGCACCTGCGCGAAGTTCTCGTCGACGTTGTTGGAGTCGATGCTGGTGAGCACCTGCGCGTAGGCCACCGCAGCGGTCTGGGCCTGCGCGGCAGCCTGTTCCACCTGGCGGTCGTGCCACAGCTGCCAGCCGAGGTATCCCGACGTCGCGAAGCCGGCCACGGCCAGGGCGGCCAGTGCGCCGACCAGAAACCGGCGCCGCCGCCGACCTGGGGTCGCGGGCTCCGCGCCGTCGTTCTCGCCGGCGCCCGCAGTGTCCGGATCCGACGCGGCGTCGTCGCTCAGCCCCTCGGCTGTGTCGCCGTCGGAGATGGCGGTGTCTTCGCCGGCCGTGTCGGCCTTCTGGTCGTCGAGATCTTCGTCGGTGGTCGACGGCATGGGGGCTCCTTCGTGGTGAGGTCGGGCTTCAGCGCGGGGGCTCGATCGGCAGAGTCGGGCCACCGTACGGGGTGGGAATGGTGTAGCGCCCCTTGGGGGTCGGATCGGTGGTGCGGCCGAGATCGGCGCCCGCCGGTGGGCCCGCGGTGTCGTCTCCTGCCGGTCGCGGCGCGTTCTTGGCGCCGCGCACGAGCACGCCCGGATGATCGTCGCGGCAGTAGGTGTACAGGAACGGCTCCGGATAGTCCGCCGACGACGGGGGCCGACGCGGGGTGCCGTACTCGCAGGTGTAGCGCGGGTAGATGTCGCCGGTGGCCCAGAACCCGTTGTCGTGCATGGTGCTTCCGATCGCGTCCAGCAGCGAGGTGCGGTAATCCGGAAACAGCGAGTTCAGCGCCGGGACCCGCAGGTACAGCAGTTGCGACGTGCCGGCCAGGCTGCCCAGCAGCTGCACCATCGTGTCGGAGTTGTCGGCGAACAGGTTGTCCACGGAGTTCAGCGACCGCGGTGCACGGTCGGTCAGCCGGCGGTACCCGTCCTGCATCGCGGCCACCCCGCCCAGAGTTTCCCTCAGATTGTCCGACGCGACCTCGATGCCGGGATTCTTGTCGGCGGCCAGTTGCAGCGAAACCCGGCTGGTCCGCAGCATGCTCGAGGTCTCCGGCAGCACCGAATCGAGCGTCGAGAGCAGGAAGCTGCCCCCGTCGATGATGTCGGCGAGCTTCTGCGGACCGGCTTCGGACATGCTCAGCTCGCGCCTGATGGTCTCGAGCTTGCCGACATCGGTCTGAGCGAGGGCGCCGTCGGCGTGGGCGAGCAGCGTGGCCAGTGTCACCGGGACCTCCGCCCGGCCGAGTCCGATCACGCTTCCGTCGCTCAGATACGGACCGGCAGCCGACTCGGCGGCGAAGTTGATGTACTGCTCGCCGGCCGGCGAGAGTCCCGAGACCTGAACGTCACTGGCCTCGGGGATCTTGACCGCGGCGTCGAGCGTGATGTGAGCGTCCACCCCGGCCGGGGTGATCTCCAGACTCTGCACCCGCCCGACCGGAACGCCGCGCAACGTGACGTCCTGGTTGGGCAGCAGCCCGCCGGATTCGGGCAGCTGCACCACGACCCGGTAACTCGCGGCGAACGGATTGACCCGCAGCGCGCCGAGGAGCAGATACGCGCCCGCCACGACGAGCGTCAGCACCAGTGCGGCGGCGGACAGCCACGCCCGCCGGCGGTGGCCCCATCGCACCACCCCGACGACGCTGTTGGCTGCACCGTTGATCATCGCGGCGGCTCCGGTGCGACGGTGACGATCTCCCCCGGCTCGGTCGGGCTGGGCGCCACCGGAACCTGCGGCACGGCCGGTCCCTTGCCGACGATCCGTTCCTGCAACCGCAGCAGCGTGAACTTCAGCGAGCCGACCAGCTGGTGCCAGTTGTACCGCTTCGGTCCGTGCAGACCCTGGTCGCCGGCGAAGCCGATGTCCGGGATCGAGCCGAGGATCAGCCGGTCGATGCTCACCCTGGTCGAAATGGCATTGCTGGGCATCGATTTGACGAACGGCGGCATCAACCGGTTGAGGGAGTAGAGGGTGGCTTCCGGGGCCAACACGACGTCGTTCCAGGCGGCGGCGATCGTGTTGGCGTCCGCGATCACGCTGCGACCGCTGGTGTCGTTGCCCGCGATGGACGGGAATTTCTGCAGTTGCCCGCCGACGTCACCGAGTTGAGTCACCAGATCGGCGATCTGGTCGGTCTGGTCGGCGAGCGTGCCGGTGGCGGGTCCGGCTTCGGACATCAGTTCACCGAGCACCTCGTTCTTGGTTTCGATCTGGGCGGCGAGGTTGGTCGTCTCGGTCAACGCCGTGGAGATCTGCTCGGAGCGGGCGTTGAGCCTGCCCAGGGTGTGGTTGGTCTTGCTGATCAGGTCGCCGAACGCCTGCCCCTGGTCACCGGTGGCCCGCCCCAGGCCGTTGATGATGTTGGTGAAGTTGCGCACCGCTCCGCCGTTGACCAGGATCGACGCCGAACTCAGCACCGACTCGACGGTTGCCGCGGCAGTGGTCGATTCCAGGGGGATCACGTCCCCGTCACCGAGCAGCCGGGCGCCGGGCACCACCGGCGTGGGCGGCTTGATCGACACGAACACGTCGCCCAGCGGGGTCGCCGAGCGCAGCTCCGCGGTGCTGCCCTCGGGCAGCTGCACGCCGTCCATGATCCGCAGCGTGGTCACCGCCGTGTAGTTGCGCGCCTGCATCGATTCGAGTTGTCCGACGTCGGCGCCCGCCAGCTTGACCTTGGCGTGTGCGGGCAGGTTCAGCGCGTTGGCGAACACCGCGGTCAGCGTGTAGCCGTCGGCGTCCACTCCGGGGGCGGGCAGCGGGAGGCTGGCCAGACCTTCGGTGGCGCAGCCGCTGACGGTGACCGCCGCGACGGCCGCCGCGAGCCACGTCTTCCGGAAACGGCGCCCGCGCATCACTTCTGCCCCATCGCGGCGAGCCCGTCGAGCACATACGACAGGCCGAAGTCGGGACCGAAGTCCTGCAACGTGCCGGTGCTGCAGCCCAACTGGCGCAGTCCCATCATGTTGCACATCTCCTTGACCGTCTGCGTGTCGAAGAGCACCTTGTCGGTGAGGACGTGCACCCGCACCGCACCGTTCTTCTTGTCGATGATGTTGTAGATGTTGTCCAACGTCATCGGTGCCACATCGAGGAACTCCATCAGGTCACGCTGGTGGTCGACCGTGGTCGTCATGGCGATGTCTCCGTTGGCGACGAGCTGTTTGACCTCGTCGCGGTGGGTGTCGAGAACCTCGCCGACCTGGTTGATGACGTCCTCGAGCTTGCGGCCGGTGGCGCCGGTGCCGAAGTCCTCGTCGGCGAGGACCTGACTGAGTTGCCGCACGGAGCTGCCGAATTCGTTCAGGGTGGCCTCGTTGGCCGCCGCCGCCTCGAACAGCGAGCTGACATTACGGATGATGGTGGTGAGCTGGTCGCGGGTCACGTCGCCGCGATCGGCACTGAGCCGCAACGCCTCCGACAGCTCACCGAGGGCGTCCTTCATCTGCTGGCCGTTGCCGTCCACGACGGCTGCGCTGGCGTCGACGACGTCGGCGATCGGGCCGTCTCCTCTGCCGTCGCCCTCCAACGACATCGACAGTTTGTCCAGCACGTCGAGCACGCGGGCGAACTCGACCGGGGTCTTGGTGCGGTCCAGTCCGATGGTGGCGTGGTCCGCCAGCGTCGGCCCGTCCTGATAGGGCGGTGTGAGCTCGATCTGCCGGTCGGTCAGGATCGAGTTGGAGATCGTGACGGCCTGGACGTCGACGGGTATCTTGACGTCGCGGTCGACGGTGAAGTCGACCTCGACGTAGCCGCCCATCGGCCGGATCTCGGTGACCGTTCCCACCGGCATGCCCAGTACCGCAACGGTGTTGTCGACGTACAGGCCCGCGGCGCTGTCGAACTGTGCTGTCACCGTGATCGTGTCCATCCGCTCGGCCACGTACGACCATCCGATACCGGCGGCGACCAGCGCAGCGACCAGTACGGTGCCGGCCAGTGCCACGAGTTTGGTTCTGCGGCTGATCATTTGCAGTCCTGGAAGTACTGGATCATGTCGAACTGCTTGGCCCGACCGCTGATCGCGCACATCCACGAGTCCACCAGCAGGCCGTTGCTGACGTTCAGGTCGACGGCGTTGCCGCTTCCGGTGGCGTTGGCCAGCCCCCGCAGGGCGGGCGGGCCAGCCTGCAAGGTGCTGCGCAACAGATCGTCATGCTGGCCGAGCATGCCGGAGAGTTCCCGCAGGTCCACGAGCAGCTGCTCCAGTTCGGGGCGGTTGTCCACGGCCACGGTACTCAGTGTCTCCACGAGGTTGGTCAGCGCCGCCAT
>CAXEZH010000192.1:0-9102 GCA_964000695.1 uncultured Mycolicibacterium sp.
CGTGCGGGCTGTCGCCGGCGATCCGGCGACACTGCAGATCATGTACGGCCTCAACGGCAGCCGCCGGCTCCCCGAGCAGGACCTGACCTGGCTGAAGGGCTACGAGAATTCGCGACCGGTGCGGATCGGCAACGCCGCGGCGGATCAGTTCCAGCTGGACGTGTGGGGCGAGGTCCTCGACGGTCTGCACCTTGCCCGTGATGCCGGCATCCCGACCGACGACACGGCCTGGGATGTGCAGCTGGCCCTGCTGGACTTCTTGGAGGGCAACTGGCAGGAGCCCGACAACAGTCTGTGGGAGGTCCGCGGGCCGCGACGGCAATTCGTGCATTCCAAGGTCATGGCCTGGGCCGGTGTGGACCGTGCGGTGCGCTCGGTGGAAAATCACGGGCTCCCCGGACCCGTCGAGCGGTGGCGGGCGCTGCGTGACCGCATCCACGCCGACGTCTGCACGCATGGATATGACGCACAACGCAATACGTTCACGCAGTACTACGGTTCGACGAGCCTGGATGCGTCGCTGTTGCTGCTTCCACGGACCGGTTTTCTGCCCTGGGACGACCCCCGGGTGGTCGGCACCGTCGATGCGGTGCAGCAAGACCTCACCGTCGACGGCGGCTTTCTGCTGCGCTACCGAACCGAGCACGGCGTCGACGGGCTACCCGGCGACGAGGGCGCATTCCTGGCCTGCACCTTCTGGCTGGCCGATGCGCTGTTCGGCATCGGCCGCACCGCGGAGGCCCGGGATCTCTTCGAGCGGTTGCTGGCCCTGCGCAACGATGTGGGCATGCTCAGCGAGGAGTACGACCCGGCCAGTGGGCGGCACGTGGGGAATACTCCGCAGGCCTTCAGCCTGGTGGGCCTGATCAACACCGCCAGGGAGCTCTCGGGCACGCACACCGAGACCTCGGGTGCCTCCGGTCAACGTGCGGTACACGACGGGACACAATGAGGCATGGACTTCTACTCGGCCTACCAGCAGGGCTTCGTCCGGGTCGCGGCCTGCACCCAGCACACCGCGCTGGCTGACCCCGCCGCCAATGCGGAATCGGTGCTGGCCACCGCCCGCGATTGCGACGCCGACAGCGTCGCGGTGGCGGTCTTCCCCGAGCTGACGCTGTCGGGTTACTCGATCGACGACATCCTCATGCAGGACGCCCTGTTGGAGGCTGTGCACGAGGCGCTGCTCGAGGTCGTCGCCGGCTCGGCCACGCTGATGCCGGTGCTGGTGGTCGGCGCGCCGCTGCGCTTCGGTCACCGCATCTACAACACCGCGGTCGTCATTCATCGGGGCCGGGTCCTCGGTGTGGTGCCCAAGTCCTACCTTCCCACCTACCGGGAGTTCTACGAGAAACGCCAGATGGCTGCCGGTGACGACGTTCAGGGCGTAATCCGCATCGGCGACGTCGACGCTCCGTTCGGCGCCGACCTGTTGTTCGCCGCCAGCGACGTTCCCGGCTTCGTCCTGCACGTCGAGATCTGCGAGGACATGTTCGTCCCCGTGCCGCCGAGCGCGCTGGCCGCGCTCGCCGGGGCGACAGTGCTGGCCAACCTGTCGGGCAGCCCCATCACGATCGGGCGCGCCGAAGACCGCTCGCTGTTGGCGCGGTCGGCGTCGGGCCGGTGTCTGGCGGCCTACGTGTACGCCGCCGCCGGCGAGGGCGAGTCCAGCACCGACCTCGCGTGGGACGGCCAGACGATGATCTGGGAGAACGGTCGTTGCCTGGCCTCCTCGGAACGGTTTCCCGACGGGCCCCGGTGTTCGGTGGCCGACGTCGACCTGGAACTGCTGCGCAACGAACGGCTGCGGATGGGCACCTTCGACGACAATCGGGTGCACCACGCCATCTCCGACGACGACTACCGGCGGGTGGAGTTCCTGCTCGACCCGCCGCCCGGAAACATCGGATTGCGCCGCAGCGTCGAGCGTTTCCCGTTCGTACCGTCCGATCCCGCACGGCTGGAACAGGATTGCTACGAGGGCTACAACATCCAGGTGTCCGGGCTGGAGCAGCGGCTGCGCGCGCTGGGTGCGCCCAAGATCGTCATCGGGGTCTCGGGCGGGCTGGACTCCACCCACGCGTTGATCGTCGCGGCGCGCGCGATGGACCGGTTGCAGCGCCCGCGCAGCGACATTCTGGCGTTCACACTGCCCGGTTTCGCGACCGGCGACCGCACGAAAAGCAATGCCGTCGCATTGTGCGACGCGCTCGGGGTGACCTTCAGCGAGATCGACATCCGACCGAGCGCCGAGCTGATGCTCAGCGAGATGGGTCACCCGTTCGCGCTGGGGGAGAAGGACCCCGCCAAGATCTACGACGTCACGTTCGAGAACGTGCAGGCCGGTCTGCGCACCGACTACCTGTTCCGGCTCGCCAACCAACGCGGCGGCATCGTGCTGGGCACCGGTGATCTCTCGGAGATCGCGCTGGGCTGGTCCACCTACGGTGTCGGCGACCAGATGTCGCACTACAACGTCAACTCGGGCGTGCCCAAGACGCTCATCCAACATCTGATCCGGTGGGTGATCTCGGCGCAGCAGTTCGGGCCGACCGACGATCCGATCAATGTGGCCCTGCAATCGGTGCTCGACACCGAGATCACCCCCGAACTTGTTCCGGCCGGCGAGGACGAGGAGATCCAGAGCACCGAGGCCAAGATCGGCCCCTATGCGTTGCAAGACTTTTCGCTGTTCCAGGTGTTGCGCTACGGCTTCCGTCCGTCGAAGGTGGCATTCCTGGCGTGGCACGCGTGGCACGATGCCGCGGCCGGTTCGTGGCCGCCCGGCTTCCCCGAGGACGACCGGCCGGAGTACAGCCTCGCCGAGATCCGTCGCTGGCTGACCGTGTTCGCCCAGCGGTTCTATTCGTTCTCGCAATTCAAGCGCTCGGCGATTCCCAACGGCCCCAAGGTGTCCGCGGGTGGGTCGTTGTCGCCGCGCGGAGACTGGCGGGCCCCGTCGGACATGTCGGCGCGGACCTGGCTCGAGGAGATCGAACGGTCGATCCCGGCGGAGTGAGGTCAGCCGACCACCAGCGCCAGCGTGCCCAACGCGGTGGAGCGGTGTGGCACCGCAGTGAGCTCGGCGAGACGCGTGACCGCGCGAGCGATCCCGGTGGCGAGGTCGTCGACGTCCGGAGCGTGGTCGTAGTCGGCGAGGATGCCGAACGCCAGGTGATCGGCGTAACTCAGGATGGCCACGGCGGTGCGCAGCTGGGCGCCCAGCGGTGGGATCGGTGCCAGCCGCACGACTTCGCGGCCCATGATCTGTAGCCGGTGCCGCGGCCCCGGAACGTTGGTCGCGAGGGTCACGACCCCGCGCTGCGGCAGCCGACTGAACGCGCGCACCGTCCAGGCGCTCATCGTGAACGGAATCAGGTTGGCCGCCGAGACGAAGATGCTCGACGCTTCGCGTTGACCGCTGTTCTTGGCGGTGGTCAGCCGACGGTGCACCGTCTGGAGTTGCTGCAGCGGATCGGGCAGGTCCACCGGAAGGTAGGGCAGCATCGCCGCGACCCGGTTGTCGGGGTCTCCGGCGCGCGGGTCTGTCGCCGACCCGCGCAGCGACACCGGGACCAGCGTGCGCAGCGAGGTGCGCTTGGGTGTCTCGCCGCGGTTGATCAGCATCGACCGGAAGCTGTCGGTGATCGCCGCCAGCGCCACGTCGTTGACGGTGACACCGAACCGGGCACACACCTTGTCGACGTCGGCCATCGACACCTCGGCAAGCGCGAACCGGCGCATGTCTCCGACTGGGCCGTTGAGGGTCGACGCCGCGGGCCGGATGAGCCCGCCGGCGATCTCGGCGGCGCCGTGCACCGCCTGCACGGCCACGTTGGCCACTTCGGTGGAGGTGCGCCACGCGGAGCTCATCCATCGCAGTGGGTTCAGTGACAGCGAAGGGGCGGATGCCGGTCTCGGGGTGTCGGGGCTGACCACCCTCAGCCCGCCGGTCTCGTCGAACAGCCGGCCCAGCATCCGGGCAGCGGACACCCCGTCGGCCATGCAGTGATGGATCTTGGTCAGAACCGCCCACCGGTTCTGCGCCAGGCCCTCGATGACCCAGGACTCCCACAACGGGCGGTTGCGGTCCAGGCGGTGGCCCATGATGTCGGCGGTGAGGCGGTGCAGCGCCGCGTCGTCACCGGGCCGCGGGACGGCCACCCGGTGCACGTGATGGGTGATGTCGAACGCCGGGTCGTCGACCCATTCGGGTGCGCCGAGGTCCCAAGGCCGGATGCGAAGCACCTGCCGCAGCCGCGGCTCGGCAGTGATGCGGTCGGCGATGAGATCGATCAGGGCGTCGAAGTCCGGAGCGGGACCCGTCAGCACCGCGATGCCCCCGATGGCCATGCTGATGTGGGGGTCGGCGTCTTCGACCTCGAGGAAGCCCGCGTCCAGCGCGCTGAGATGCTCCATGCTGTCACACTGCGCGCTGGGGCGGCCCTGGGGCAGGGCCGGAAGTCCTCAGTTGGCGCAGCAGGGGTCGCCGCGCCACGCCTCGAGGCCCTCCCGCACCGCCAGCGCGGCGATGCCGAGCGCGGCGACCGGATCCGCCCACGTCCAGCCCAGCACACTGTGCAGGACCAGGCCGGCCAGCAGCACCGCCGACAGGTAGGCGCACAGCAGCGTCTGTTTGGAGTCGGCGACCGCCGAGCGCGAATTGAGTTCGCGTCCGGCGCGGCGCTGAGTCAGCGACAGAGCCGGCATGATGACCAGGCTCGCCGCGGCCAGCGCGATCCCGATTGTCGTCGGCTGGGGTTCACCGACGCCGGCCAGAGACAGCGCCGCGTCGACGCTGACGTAGGCCGCCAGTGCGAAGAACGAGAACGCGATGAAACGCAGTGCGGCCTTCTCGCGGGTCTCGGGATCGCGTGCCGAGAACTGCCAGGCCACGGCGGCCGCCGAGGCCACCTCGACGGTCGAGTCGAGCCCGAATCCGACCAGAGCCGAGGAGGACACCCGGGTGCCCTCGGCCAGGGCGATGACGGCCTCGACGACGTTGTAGGTGATCGTGGCGGCGCCGAGCAGGCGGACCCGGCGGGTCAGCACCGCCCGCCGGGTGGGGGTCGGTCCCGTCATCAGCAGCAGTCCTGATCCGCGGCGGCGGGGCAGCAGGAGGGATCGACGACCAGCACGATTCCGAGCAGTTCGTCGAGGGCGTGGGCGATCCGCGGGTCGGACAGCTCATAGCGGGTGCGCCGGCCCTCCGGGCAGGTGCTGACGAGTCCGCAGCCGCGCAGGCAGGCCAGGTGATTCGACAGGATCTGGCGAGAGACTCCGATGCGGTCGGCGAGCTCGGACGGGTAGCCCGGTCCTTCGCGCAGCAGGAGCAGGATCTCGGTCCTGGTCGGGTCCGACAGGGCGAACCCGAACCGCGAAAGAGCGCCGATCCCCAAAGCCGTCTGCACGGTGACAACCGTACAGGAGTAGCTGAATTCAGAAAAATCTGAACTGTAGCGGGTCAGAGGCGGCCGTCGACACGCAGATCGGGATGCACCCAGTCCGGTGACCGGCGTTCCTTGAACGACCGGAACCCTTCGGCGGCCTCCGCAGACGAATAACTGGCCTGCATGCCGATGCGATCGAAGAGACCCAGGTAGTTGTCCAGGCTGGACTTCACCACGCCGCGGGCTCCGGGCGCGGTCCGCGCGCACTGACCCAGCACCTCGCGCGCTGCCTGAAGAAGATCGTCGTGGGGAACGACCCGGGCGACCAGGCCCCACTCGTACGCCTCGGCTGCGGTCAGCGTGCGGCCGGTGAACATCAGATCCCGGGTCCGCACCGGTCCGATCAGCCGGGCCAGCATCTGGCTGTAGTACGTGTCGGCGATGCCACGCAGCAGCTCGGGCACCCGGAACGTCGCACGGTCGCTGACCACGGCCATGTCGCTGCACAGCGCGATCTGCATGCCGCCGCCCTGGCACAGCCCGTTGACCGCCGACACCACCGGCTTCACCGACTGGCGCAGCGTTTCGAACGGCGTCACGTCCATCCCCAGCGCCGAGCCGAACGTCAGCCAGCTGTCCGAACCGTCGCCGCCACCCAAGTCCCCGCCGGGGGCGAACACGTCGCCGGTTCCGGTGATCAGCAAGCCGGCCAGATCGGGGTCGGCGTCGACGTGGCGGACGGCATAACGGACGCCGAAGTACATCGCCGGCGTCATGGCGTTGCGGGCCTGCGGCCGGTCGAGAGTGCACACCCCGAAGGGACCCTCCCGGGTGAACCTCAGATACGGGGTGCCGAGCCAGTCGCCGTCCGGTGGCCGGGGTGTGGTCGTCATCGGCAGGCTCCTTCGGTCATGGCTTGACGGCGTCGTCGATGGCCTCAGCGTAGGGCGCGCAGTCGCCCGCGCCCGGCACCAGCGTCGCCAACGCTCCGGCCGCGCACGCACGTCGCAGCGCGGTGTGCAGCCCGTCGGGCCACGCCGCGGCGAGCGCCCCGGCGAACACGTCACCGGCACCGGTCGTGTCGACCGCCTCCACCGCGGGGGCGGGCACATCGAACCGCCCACCCTCACCGTGATGGGCCGCTCCGCGGGCACCGCGGGTGATGATGAGGTGCGCGACCGCGCCGTCGCCCCACGCCTGGGCCTCGGTCTCGTTGACCACCACGACGTCGGCGAGACCGGCGAGCCGGCGGACGTCAGGTGCGGCGGGGGAGGCGTTGACGATGACCGTCGCGCCCGCATCACGCGCGGTGCGCGCAGCCGCCCGGGCTGTGTCGACCGGGATCTCGAGGGACAACAGCACCACGTCGGCGTCGGCGATCACCGCGCGGATCGCCCCTGAGGCCAGCGTCAGATGGGCATTGGCGCCGGGGGCGACGACGATGCAGTTCTCGGCGTGGGCGTCGACGAGGATCACGGCCGAGCCGCTGGGGCCGGGAACCGTGACCAGACCAGCCAGTCCCACGTCGTTGGTGTTGAGGTGGGAGCGCAGCTGATCGGCGGCGGCGTCGGTGCCCACCGCCGCGACCAGCTGCACCGACGCGCCCGCGCGAGCAGCGGCGACCGCCTGGTTGCCGCCCTTGCCGCCCGGCGCGGACGTCAGCGCGGAGGTCAACACGGTCTGACCGGGCTGCGGCAACGCGTCGACGGTGAAGGTGTGATCGACGTTGACGCTGCCGACCACACACACCCGCGCAGGCATGGCGCTCACGCTAGCTCCTCGGGTGAGACGGTGCGGGCAGGTCCGATAAGCTGGGCTAATGGTTCTGCCCGCTCCCTCGCGCAGCGACGTCGCCGACGACCTGCGCACTGAGGTGCACGAGGCCGCCCGCCGGGCGCGTGCCGCCTCCCGCACCTTGGCGACTCTGAGTACGGACACCAAGAACCACGCGTTGCGTACCGCCGCCGACTACGTGCTGATGAACACGCGCACCATCCTCGAGGCGAACGAGCGTGACCTTGAGTCCGCGCGGAGCGCAGGCACGCCGGCGGCGATGCTGGACCGCCTGGCCCTCGACCCGGCCCGCATCGAAGGCATCGCCGACGGGCTACGTCAGGTCGCCGGCCTTCCGGACCCGGTCGGCGAGGTGTTGCGGGGCCGCACCCTGCCCAACGGGCTGCAGCTGCGCCAGCAGCGGGTGCCGCTGGGGGTCGTCGGCATCGTCTACGAAGGCCGGCCCAACGTCACCGTCGACGCCTTCGGCCTGACGCTCAAGAGCGGCAACGCCGTCCTGCTGCGCGGAAGCTCCTCGGCGGCGCAGTCCAACACCGCGTTGGTCGACGCGTTGCGTGCGGCGCTGGCGACCGACGGCCTGGACTGCGAGACCGTCCAGCTGCTGCCCAGCTCGGACCGCGCCAGCGTCACCCACCTGATCCAGGCGCGCGGCCTCGTCGACGTGGTGATCCCGCGCGGCGGCGCCGGACTGATCGACGCCGTCGTGCGCGACGCCCAGGTCCCCACCATCGAGACCGGTGTCGGCAACTGCCACGTCTACGTGCACGCCTCCGCCGACCTCGACATGGCCGAGGCCATCCTGCTCAACGCCAAGACGCGGCGGCCCAGCGTCTGCAATGCCGCCGAGTCGCTGCTGGTCGACGCCGCGATCGCCGACGTCGCGGTGCCCCGCCTGACCGGTGCGCTGCAGGCGGCGGGGGTCACGGTGCACGCCGACCCGTCCGAGGCCGAACTGCGCGAGGAGTTCCTGTCGATGGACATCGCGCTCGCCGTGGTCGACGGTGTCGACGGCGCCGTCGAGCACATCAACGAATACGGCACCGGCCACACCGAGGCCATCGTCACCACAGATCTGGCCGCTGCGCGCCGGTTCACCGAACGGGTGGACGCCGCGGCGGTCATGGTGAACGCGTCGACCGCGTTCACCGACGGGGAACAGTTCGGTTTCGGCGCCGAGATCGGCATCTCCACCCAGAAGTTGCACGCCCGAGGACCCATGGGTCTGCCCGAATTGACGTCGACCAAGTGGATCGTGTGGGGAGACGGCCACACGCGTCCGGCTTGAGTCAGGAGAGATCATCCAGTGAGCGTCCCCGCACGCCCCGCACCGCTGTTCGCCGACATCGACGACGTCGCCCGGCGGCTGGCCGAAACCGGGTACCTGCCCGACACCGCGACCGCCACCGCCGTGTTTCTGGCCGACCGCCTGGGTAAGCCGCTTCTGGTCGAAGGCCCGGCCGGTGTCGGCAAGACCGAGTTGGCTCGCGCCGTGGCCCAGGCGACGGGTTCGGGACTGGTACGGCTGCAGTGCTACGAGGGTGTCGACGAGGCGCGCGCGCTCTACGAGTGGAACCACGCCAAACAGATCCTGCGCATCCAGACCGGCAACCAGGGCGGTCAGGGCGACTGGGACCAGACCAAGATGGACGTGTTCTCCGAGGAGTTCCTGCTCAGCCGACCGCTGCTCACCGCGATCCGGCGCACCGACCCCACCGTGCTGCTGATCGACGAAACCGACAAGGCCGACATCGAGATCGAAGGCCTGCTGCTGGAGGTGCTGTCCGATTTCGCGGTGACGGTGCCTGAGCTCGGCACCATCGTTGCCGAACGCAAGCCGCTGGTGGTGCTGACTTCGAACGCGACCAGGGAGCTGTCCGAGGCACTCAAGCGGCGGTGCCTGTTCCTGCACATCGACTTC
>CAXEZH010000193.1:0-9288 GCA_964000695.1 uncultured Mycolicibacterium sp.
AGTTTGGTCGGATCGGAATCCAGATCCACCATGTTGCCGGCCTCGCGGGCGGCCTGTGTGCCGGTGTTCATGGCGACCCCGACGTCGGCCTGCGCCAGTGCCGGGGCGTCGTTGGTGCCGTCACCGGTCATCGCGACCAGCCGACCGCCCTGTTGCTCGCGCCGGATCAGAGCGAGCTTGTCCTCCGGCGTGGCTTCGGCCAGGAAGTCGTCGACCCCGGCTTCGTCGGCGATGGCTCGCGCGGTGGCCGGGTTGTCGCCGGTGATCATCACGGTGCGGATGCTCATGCGCCGCATCTCGTCGAAACGCTCGCGCATACCCGCTTTGACGATGTCCTTGAGGTGCACCACACCTACTGCGCGCGCGACGGTACCTTCCACCCATTCGGCGACCACCAGAGGAGTGCCTCCGCCGGAGCTGATGCCGTCGACGATGTCGCCGACGTTTTCGGTGGGGTGCCCGCCGTGGTCGCGCACCCATTTCATCACCGCCGAGGCGGCGCCTTTGCGGATGCGGCGAATACCGTCGGGCTCGGCGAGATCGACTCCGGACATGCGGGTTTCAGCGGTGAAGGGGACAAAGGTGGCGTGCGGCATGACGCCTTCGTCGCGGGCCCGGAGCCCGAACTGGTTCTTGGCCAGCACGACGATGGATCGCCCTTCAGGCGTCTGGTCGGCGAGGCTGGACAGCTGCGCAGCGTCGGCGACCTGCTGTGCCGTCATTCCGTGCACCGCCACGAATTCGGTGGCCTGGCGGTTGCCGAGGGTGATGGTTCCGGTCTTGTCCAACAGGAGGGTGTTCACGTCGCCGGCCGCTTCGACGGCGCGCCCCGATGTGGCGAGCACGTTGTGCTGGACCAGCCGGTCCATACCGGCGATGCCGATGGCGGACAGCAGGGCGCCGATCGTGGTGGGGATCAGGCACACCAACAGTGCCACGAGCACGATCACCTGCTGACCTTCACCGGAGTACATCGCGAACGGCTGCAGGGTGACCACAGCGAGCAGGAAGATGATCGTCAACCCCGCCAGCAGGATGTTCAGGGCGATCTCGTTGGGCGTCTTCTGCCGTGCCGCCCCTTCCACCAGGGCGATCATTCGATCCAGGAACGTCTCGCCCTGCCGCGCGGTGATCCTTACGACGATCCGGTCGGAGAGCACGACCGTCCCGCCCGTCACCGCTGACCGATCCCCGCCGGATTCGCGGATGACCGGGGCGGACTCACCCGTGATCGCCGACTCGTCGATAGTGGCGATCCCGTCGACGATCTCGCCGTCGGAGGGAATTGTCTCCCCGGCTGTTACGTCGACGATGTCGCCGACGTCGAGCTGCGAAGCCGGGACGGACTCCACGGCACCGTTTTCGTTGCGCCGGTTGGCCATCGTGTCGGAGCGGACCTTGCGGAGGGTCGCCGCCTGGGCTTTACCGCGGCCCTCGGCCATCGCCTCGGCGAAGTTGGCGAACAGCACCGTGAACCACAGGAAGGCGGAGATCAACCCGTTGAACACGTTCTGCGCCGAGGTGGAGGAGGGCAGGTCGCGCAGGAACAGGATGGTGGTGATGACACTGCCGACGAGCACGACGAACATGACCGGGTTGCGCGCCTGCACACGCGGATCGAGCTTGCGCAGGCTCTCCAGGGCGGCGGACCGCATGATCGTCGGGTCGAACAGCGACCGTGACGCCGGGCGCGGCGTAGTCGCCGTTTCTTCCCGGTCGGAGTCCGCGGTGGTCAGAGTTTCCATGGTTGGTGTGTTCTCCTAGATAGACAGCTGCTCGACCACCGGCCCCAGCGCCAGTGCGGGGAAGAACGTCAGGCCGCCCACGATCAGGACGATGCCGATCACCAGGCCGACGAACAGAGGTTTGTGCGTGGGGAACGACGCGGTGGTCACCGGTGTGGTTCCCTTCCGTGCCATCGATCCCGCGATCGCCAGTACGGGAATGATGAGGAAGAACCTCCCGATCAGCATCGCCAACCCGATGGTGACGTCGTACCACCAGGTGGATGCGGTCAGGCCGGCGAACGCTGAACCGTTGTTGTTGGAGCCGGACGCGAAGGCGTACAAGATTTCTGAAAGGCCGTGTGGTCCGGTGTTGTTCAGCGAGTCCAAGGCGCTGGGAATGAGGACCGATGCAGCAGCGAACGCCAACAGAGTGGCGGGCATCGCCAAGATGTAGAGGGTGACCAGCTTCATCTCGGTGGCTTGGATCTTCTTGCCGAGATACTCAGGAGTGCGGCCCACCATCAGCCCGGCGATGAACACCGACAGGATTGCCATGATCAGCAGTCCGTTGAGGCCGACGCCGACGCCACCGGGACTCACCTCGCCGAGCATCATGTGCGACATCGGAATCATCCCGCCCAGCGGCGTGTAGCTGTCGTGCATCGAGTTCACGGAACCGTTCGACGTTCCGGTCGTCGAGGCCGCCCACAGGCCGGAAGCCGCAGTGCCGAAACGGACTTCTTTGCCTTCCAGGTTGCCGCCGGACTGGTCGGCCGTCGCAGTCTGCGACACGCCGAGCGCGTCGAGCCGCGGATTTCCGTTGCCCTCAAAGCTCATGGCAGCCAACGACATACCGAAACAGATGATCGCCATGATCGCCGCCACCGCAAATCCCTGGCGACGGTCACCGACCATCCGACCGAACGTGAAGGCCAGCGCGAACGGGAGGACCAGAATGGCCCAGTTCTCGATCAGGTTGCCCAACGGCGTGTAGTTCTCCAACGGATGGGCGCTGTTGACGTTGAAGAATCCGCCGCCGTTGGTGCCGAGTTGCTTGATGGCGACCTGCGTGGCCGCTGGCCCGCCCGGGATGTACTGGGTGGCGCCCTCGAGCGTCTGGGCCGCGGTGAAACCGCTCAGGTTCTGGATGACGCCCTGGCTGATCAACAGCAACGCGACCACGAAGGACAGGGGCAGCAGAATCCTGAGGACGGTGCGGGTCAGATCGACCCAGAAGTTGCCCAGGTTCTGGGCCCGCCGGCGGGCGAGTCCGCGGATCAGGGCGGCCATCACACACATGCCGACTGCGGCGGAGACGAAGTTCTGCACGGTGAGGCCGGTCATCTGGGTGAGGTGACTGAGCGTGGTCTCTCCGCCGTAGGACTGCCAGTTGGTGTTGGTCATGAAGCTCACGGCGGCGTTGAACGCGACATGGTCGGTGACCGCAGGCATATCAGTCGGGTTGAACGGCAGCACCGCCTGCAGCCGCAGCAGACCGTAGAGAAGGAGAAAGGACACCGCGCTGAAAGCGATGACCGCGAAAGCATAAGTTGTCCAACGCTGCTCGCCTGCCGGATCAACGCGGCAGAGCCGGTAGAGCACCCGCTCGACAGGCTTGAAGAATCGGTCGCCGGGCGCGGTGTCGGTCTCGCCGTACACGCGCGCGATGTAGAGGCCCAGCGGAGGTGCGGTGATCGCGAGTAGCGCGATGAGAACGGCGAACTGGACCCAGTTGGGAATTGACATCAGAACCTCTCGGGGAACAACAGTGCCGCCACCAGGAAGGCGGCCAATGCGACGGCGACAGCCAATCCGACGATGTTGTCGACGGCGGTCATCGGTGGGTCGCCTCTCGATTCGGTTCGTGTGGTGAATCGCTGATGTCGTCGTGACGGATGATGTGGTCGCAACCACGGACATAAAGCAAACACAGCCCGAAGAAGCCCAGCACAACCAGCACCAACACGAGGTCGGCCATTTCGTTCCTCTCACGTCGGACCGCCACGGTCGCAGCGGTGCACATCCGGCGCAGAACGCTAACCCCCGAGCCGCAGGTCAGCGTCGTCGTTGACGTCTCCTTGACGGTGCGGCGATCAATCTTGACGAAATCTTTACGGCCTCAGCCGGGACAGCGGCACCATCACCGCCGAAACTGGGTCCGTGCTCGTCGATTCGGTGTATCACCGCATTCCCACGGACCTTCGCCTCATGGATGATTGTGGTTGTGAGCGATGACCGGGCGCCCGTTGGAACGGGGGAAGAAACAGGCCGCGTTCCTGGGCTGACCAAACCGCACCGCGGAGAGTTGCGTATCTATCTCGGTGCGGCACCCGGTGTGGGCAAGACGTACGCCATGCTGGGTGAGGCGCACCGGCGACTCGAGCGAGGCACCGACCTGGTGGCGGCGGTCGTGGAGACGCACGGGCGGGCGAAGACTGCCGACCTGCTGCAGGGCATCGAGACGATCGCGCCCAAGTACGTGACCTACCGCGGCGGCCGCTTCGCGGAGTTGGATGTCGAGGCGGTGCTGCGGCGTCGTCCCGAGGTGGTGCTTGTCGACGAACTGGCCCACAGCAACACACCGGGGAGCAAGAACGCCAAACGGTGGCAGGACGTCGAGGAATTGCTCGCCGCGGGTATCACGGTCGTGTCCACGGTGAACATCCAGCATCTGGAGAGCCTCAATGACGTCGTCGCCCGGATCACCGGGATCGAGCAGCAGGAGAAGATCCCCGACGAGGTCGTGCGCGCGGCCGATCAGGTCGAGTTGGTGGATATCACGCCGGAAGCGTTGCGGCGCAGGCTTGCTCACGGAAATGTGTATGCGCCGGAACGGGTCGATGCGGCATTGTCGAACTACTTCCGCAAGGGCAACCTGACAGCGCTGCGCGAGTTGGCGCTGTTGTGGCTCGCCGATCAGGTCGATGCGGCGCTGGAGAAGTACCGCGCCGAGAAGAAGATCACCGACACGTGGGAGGCGCGTGAGCGGGTCGTGGTGGCGGTCACCGGTGGGACGGAGTCCGAGACGTTGATCCGCCGAGCCTTTCGTATCGCGTCGAAAGCCAGCGCTGAACTGATGGTCGTTCATGTGATCCGAGGCGACGGGCTGACAGGGGTGTCGGGCCCGCAGATGGGGCGGGTGCGCGAGCTCGCCGCCAGCTTGGGCGCGACCGTGCACACCGTCGTCGGCGATCAGGTGCCCGAAGCGCTGTTGGATTTTGCTCGCGAGATGAATGCCACCCAGTTGGTGGTCGGCACGTCGCGCCGGTCCCGGTGGGCGCGCATCCTCGATGAGGGCATCGGCGCGGCCATCGTGCAGCATTCCGGGACCATCGACGTGCACATGGTGACCCACGAGGAGGCCACCCGTCCGGTCGTGTTGGGCGGCCTGCTGTCGCGGCAACGGCGGGTGGTTTCCTGGGTGGCCGCGATCATGGTTCCCTCCGCGACCGCCGCAGTCACCGCAGGTCTGTTGGACCCGTTCCTGAGTATCAGCGGGGAAAGTGCGCTGTTCTTCGTCGGGGTGCTGCTTGTGGCTCTGCTGGGCGGAGTGGCTCCGGCGCTGCTGTCGGCGGTGCTTTCGGGAATGCTGCTCAACTATCTGCTCACCGAGCCGCGCTATACATTCACGGTCTACGAGCCGGACAATGCGCTGACGATCATCGTGCTGATGCTGGTGGCGAGCGCCGTCGCGGTATTGGTCGACAGTGCCGCCCAGCGCACCCGCGAGGCGCGCCAGGCGGCGAGAGAGGCTGAACTGTTGGCGCTGTTCGCCGGGTCGGTGCTCCGCGGTGCGGATTTGGAAACCCTGCTGGATCGGGTCCGGGAGACGTATGCGCAGCGGGCGGTCAGCATGCTGCGTCGTGACACCCACGGTGATCGGGTGATCGCGTGTGTCGGCCCACAGCCGTGCGTGAGCATCGACACCGCCGACACCGCGGTCGATGCCGGCGACGACGAATTCTGGGTGCTGATGGCCGGCCCGAAGCTCGCTGCCCGAGATCGGCGGGTGTTGACGCCGGTGGCCAAACAGGCGGCCGGGTTGGTGCGTCAGCGTGAGCTCAGTGCCGAAGCCAGCCGGGCTGAAGCCATCGAGCAGGCCGACGAATTGCGCCGCTCGCTGCTCTCGGCGGTGAGCCACGATCTGCGCACACCGTTGGCCGCGGCCAAAGCTGCGGTGTCGAGCCTGCGAAGCGACGACGTCGGGTTCTCCCCGGACGACACCGCCGAGTTGCTGGCCACCATCGAGGAGTCAGTCGATCAGCTGACCGCTCTGGTGGGCAACCTACTGGACTCCTCCCGCCTGGCGGCCGGCGTCGTGCAACCTCAGCTGCGGCGGGTCTATCTCGACGAAGTGGTTCACCGCGCGTTGGTCGGCATCAGCCGGGGCGCCACCGGTTCGGCGGCGGCCAGTTGGCAACGTGTGACGGTGGAGGTCGGCGACACGGTCGCCCTGGCTGACAGTGGTCTGCTGGAACGAGTGCTCGCGAATTTGATCGACAATGCGTTGCGGTACGCGCCGGATCGTCCGGTACGCGTCAATGCCGGACAGATCGGAGATCGCGTGCTGATCAACGTGGTCGACGAGGGTCCCGGGATGCCCCGTGGAACCGAAGAAGAGCTGTTCGCCCCATTTCAGCGACTCGGTGATCACGACACCAGCAGCGGCGTGGGGCTGGGGTTGTCGGTGGCACGCGGATTCGTGGACGCGATGGGCGGCACCATCACCGCCACCGACACCCCGGGCGGAGGGTTGACCGTCGTCGTCGACCTGGCGGCTCCCGCCGGTGAGGAACGATGACCGGCAAAATCCGGGTTCTGGTGGTCGACGACGAGCCCCAGATCCTGCGAGCGTTGCGCATCAACCTCTCGGTGCGCGGCTACGACGTAGTCACCGTGACCAACGGCACCGATGCGTTGCGGGCTGCGGCCGACTTCCGGCCCGAGGTGGTGATTCTGGATCTCGGGTTGCCGGACATGTCGGGTATCGAAGTGCTCGGCGGGATACGTGGTTGGTTGAACGCGCCGGTCATCGTGCTGTCCGCGCGCACCGACTCCTCGGACAAAGTGCAGGCGCTCGATGCCGGCGCCGACGATTATGTGACCAAGCCATTCGGGATGGACGAGCTGTTGGCTCGACTGCGCGCCGCGATCAGGCGCGCCGCCGCATCGGCCGAGACCGATGAACCGGTCGTCGAAACGCAGTCGTTCACGGTGGATCTGGCTGCCAAGAAAGTGATCAAGAACGGTGCGGAGGTGCATCTGACCCCGACAGAATGGGGGATGCTGGAGATGCTGGTGCGCCACCGCGGCAAGCTGGTGGGCCGCGAAGAACTGTTGCGTGAAGTGTGGGGTCCGGCCTACGCCAAAGAGACTCATTACCTGAGGGTTTATCTCACTCAGTTGCGACGGAAGCTCGAAGACGACCCATCGCACCCTCGTCATCTGCTCACCGAGGCCGGCATGGGGTATCGGTTCGAGGCATGAGGTTCGGGGCCGCAACTGAAAGGTAGGGCCGTTCGGCTCTTCCGCTTCGATGTCGGATTCCGAAAACGTCATTGACAGAACAGGGTCGCGGTGGTCACCGACAAGGGATGGGTCGGCCGCACGTTGCACCTGCTGGAGTGGATGGTCCCCGGTGAGCTCGCGCTGTTCGGACTCGATGAACTGGAGCAGGCCAAGGAATGGGCCGCGGGCTGAATCTACAGCCGCCACGGCGGTCGCGCTCGTCGGCCGCGCGCTGGGCTGGGTCACCCATGCCGAAATAGGGCCCTGTCCGGCAACAAATTTCATCTGGTCGGCAGCGGGTGCCCGTTCGTCGCGCGAGGGTGATGAGCTGACCGAAGGCGATGATCTGAGCTTGGGTACGGTACCGCGCGCCGACGCCGTCAAGGGAACGTCAGGGCTGGAACCACGGGTGTAAAGGTTCTGTATGGATGCTTTCCACCCTAGGTTCGGGCCACTAGAAGTGAAGGTATGCAACACGACTCGGACCGCAAGGGCATCGTGCGGGCGTGGCACCTCGACAAACAACGGAAGGAAATTGCATGAGCGACCTGCTGGCTGTGCTGGTGCTCTTGGCGATTCCAGGCAGCATCCTGCTCACCGTTCGGGTGCTCAACCGCCGCGCTGAACGCCGCGAGACATGGTCAGCGCGCCACCACACCGGCGGCACGGGCGTTGGCCACCATCCGCTCCCAAGCGCATTCGCCGGCGGCCACCACCGCCAGGGCGGTCAGTAACGCAATTGACGACACCGCCCAGTAGAGCGCTGGAGCCACGGCTCCGGGGGTCGCCAGCAGCAGGATCGCAAGGCTGCCGGTGAGTGCGAGAAGGGCGCCACACCAGATCCGCTGGGTGGCGGCATTCCGATCGTGCGATGTGTGAGCCATGATCCCACGGTGCGACACGGGGCTTAGAGACTGCTCACCGGAACCTGTGGATCGGCTATGAGATTGAGGACGATCCTATGTCGGCGGCCGTTCCGCGGTGATGGCCTGGTAACTGTGCGCACCGGCGCGTTGCACGACGGCGCGCACCACACCCCACACCACGCCCTGCAGCGCGGCAGCCACCAGGGCCGAGGTCATGGGTTGCTCGAGGTCCTGCGGATCGGGTGGATCGTTGTCGTCGATCTGCTGCCAGACGGTGCTGAAGATCTTGCCGGCCAACAGGCCACCACCGATGCTTGCGGCGGTGGACAACGGGATGTACAGGTTTCTGGAAAGTTTGCTCATTGCCGGCTCCCACAGCTGCGTGATTTCGTCGGGCGACTCGGCGCATACCCGAGCCCCCAGCCGGTCAAACCTGGCTGTCATCGCCGCTGACGTGCCATGATCGGGTCATGGCTGGCGATTCCCGCACCGAGGGTGAACAGCTGTACCGCGGTCGCCGGGAAACGGAGATGGAGCGGTTGGACCGCAACTGGAACAGTCTTCTGCAGGAGCTGCGCGTGGTGCAGACCGGGGTGCAGGTGCTCACCGGGTTTCTGCTCACGCTGCCGTTCCAGAGCCGGTTCGACATCCTCAGCGGACCCATGCAAGTCGTCTACCTGGTGACTGTCTGCACCGCGGTGCTGTCCACGGCGCTGCTCGTTGCGCCGGTGGCGATGCACCGTTTGCTGTTCCGGCAGCACCGGCTGCGCAGTCTGGTGTCGGCGTCGCACAAGAGTGCCTACGCCGGTGTGTTGCTGCTGGGCCTGGCGGTCTCGGGGATGACGATGATCATCTTCTACACCGTGGTGGGCACGCTGCCTGCCATGGTCGCCGGTGCGAGCGCGCTCGTGGTGTTCGCCGGGTTCTGGTTGGTGCTGCCGTTGGCGATGCGGCGCACGGAGCCGAGCACGCCGCAGGAGTCGGAGCCGCCGACCCCGTAGTTTCGCCGACGCCGACGGGGGTATGCGGCGTCGACCGTAGACGAGGGAGGCGCGATGGCGGATGGCTCGGATGACAATGTGACGCCCGACGGTGTGATCGCCTACCCCGGGCACACCGCCGACATGGCCGAACCCCCGATGGACGAGATGCACGGTTACGTCGGGACCGGCCTGCTGGCGGGAAAG
>CAXEZH010000194.1:0-16365 GCA_964000695.1 uncultured Mycolicibacterium sp.
GGGTCTGACCGGCGTCGACGGCTACCGACTCCAGCTCGTTCAACTGCCGGATACGATCGACCACCTCCGACACCGGGGCGTCCGGCGACACACGCTGGGCGATCTGCTGCAACGACTCCCCCGCCTGCACCTGCACCACTGCCAGCCGGCTCGGCGGAGCTTCGGCGGTCTCGCCCACGACACCCCCAGCCTGGGCGACCAGGCCGAGCCACAGTGTGATCGCGCCGGCGACGACGGCCAACAGCACCGTGGTGAACGGCGTGATGGGCCGCGGCCGATGCGAGGCCCGCGACAGCAGCACTCCGGTGCCCCGGTACCGCATCGCCGACCCGGCGGGGCGACGCGAACGGTGCGCGGATACCGCGCGCCGGCGCGGACGGAACGCACCCGGCACTTCTCGGGGCGTGGCATGACCGGCGGGTCGCCACGTCGCCTCGTACGCGGGCCCGGCCTCCAGACGGTGCCAGGTGTCGTACTCCGGGGTGATCGTCATCTTCACTGCCCTTCCGTCGCGGTTCGGATTCGCTCTTGTGTTCGAACGATAGTCGATCATGTGTTCGATGGATAGAACATGTGATCGAACTGTTGCGAACGCTAGGCCACCCCACCGACAAGTCACGTGCAGCCCGACACGCGTCGAACACATGTTTGATTCTGTCGGCGCGACGGTCTAGATTCGGGCACATGAGCGACGACAGCGACAGCACGGCCAGCACTGATGCACCCCGTGAACGCGACACCAGCCTGACCGACCGTCAGCGCACCATCCTGGAGGTGATCCGGACATCGGTCACCACCCGCGGCTATCCGCCCAGCATCAGAGAGATCGGCGACGCGGTCGGGTTGACCTCCACCTCATCGGTGGCCCACCAGCTGCGCACCCTCGAGCGCAAGGGGTATCTGCGCCGCGATCCCAATCGCCCCCGCGCTGTCGACGTACGGGGAGCCGATGACGCGGCGACGCCGGTCGTCACCACCGACGTGGCCGGTTCCGATTCGCTCCCGGAACCAACGTTCGTCCCGGTGCTGGGTCGTATCGCTGCCGGTGGCCCGATCCTGGCCGAGGAAGCCGTCGAGGACGTGTTCCCACTACCGCGGGAACTGGTCGGGGAAGGTTCGCTGTTCCTGCTCAAGGTGGTCGGCGAGTCGATGATCGACGCGGCCATCTGCGACGGCGACTGGGTGGTCGTCCGTCAGCAGAATGTCGCAGACAACGGCGACATCGTCGCGGCGATGATCGACGGCGAGGCCACGGTGAAGACCTTCAAACGGACGCGCGGCCAGGTGTGGCTGCTTCCGCACAACCCGGCGTTCGAGCCCATCCCGGGCAACGATGCCGCGGTCCTCGGCAAAGTCGTGACCGTCATCCGCAAGGTGTGACGAGGCGGAGCTATCCGGCGCGTACGAACCCCATCGTGCGCGCCATTTCCTCACTGGCGAAATAGATCTCGGCGACCACGTCGCCGTACTCCGGGCTGTCAGGCACCCAATACAGACCCGATTGGGTGTCGGCCTTCACCGGATAACCGCCCGGCACTTCGCGTGGATCATCGAGCGCCATGTGCAGCGCAGTTCCCAGCGGTGACGGCTCGTCGATATCGATCCGCGCGTGCCGACCCGTATCGGTCAACGGATCACGCTCGAGGGCAGGCCCCGGTGGGGGCACCTCGTCGGCGTAGACCTCGCGATCCGCCACCGGATCGGGGCCGCCAACCACGTCGGCCTCGTAACTCGTGTCGGCGTGGTGCATCACGTCGGCCTCGTCGCTTGCGTCGGGAGCGCCGATCGCGTCCTCCTCCTCGGCGAAGTCGTCGTCGTCGAAGTCGTCGTCGTCGTCGAAGTCCTCGTCGTACTCATCGTCGAAGTCGGACTCCGCCGCAACGGCCGGTGCGGGAGCGGGTTCGTAGGCGTCCGACTCGACAAGAGGCGTGACCTCGCCAGGCGGTGCGATCTCGTCGGGGGTCTGGATCATCGTCGGCGCAGTGTCGATGGCGTCGGGATCCTCCTGCTCGGCTTCGTCGGAGCGCCCCGCACCAGCGGTACTCCAGAAGCTCAGCGGGGTCGAGACATCGTGGGCGCTCTCAGACGACGGGGGCGCAGCGGTGAGCGAGCCCAAGCCTTCGCGGGCGTACAGGTCGCCGAACAGCTCGTCCTCGCCGCCATACCCTTCTTCTCGCTGCTCACCGGCGAGCGCGGCCACATACCTGCTGTCGTCGTCTCCGTCGGCGAGGTCGGACGAGTCGTCGCGGCGGCGGTTACGCATCACCGCGAAGGCCACCACGGCGACCAGTAGCAGGATCGGAACGATGGCCAGCAACCACCACCAGCTCCACCGGAATCCCGTGCCCTCGTCGGCGTCGGAGGCCTGCGGTGTCGCAGTAGCCGCCGGGGCTTCCTGGCCCGGCACCTCCAGGCCGGCCAATCGGGAGGCCAAGCTCGCTGGGTCGGTGGTGAACTGACGGGAGGCGGTGTTCCAGGAAATCGATCCGTTGGCGAATCGCTGGGTGATGACGTCGCCGTCCTGGGTCTGATCGGCAACAGGGGCTCCCAGCTCCCCAGTCGCCCCGCCGAGCTCCTGCCACGCCGCGTTCAACGGTCCGCGCACGATCACAGCGCCGTAGTCGGGAGTCCAGAAGATGACCGGTTCGTCGTCGGCGGCGAACTGGCTCATTCGGCTAGCCGGCTCGAGCCCACCGTCCCTCTCGCTGGACACCGGGAAACCGAGATCACCCTGCGGGCCGCCGACACTCTCGTATTTCGCCAGCACCTGTCCGGTCACCACGTTCGCACCGGTCTCGGGGGTGTAGAAGATCTTGCCGTTGACGAAGTCCTGGCCCCAGCCGTCGTCGCCGATCTCGTAGGGCTCGCCCTGGGCCTCTCCCAGCGGGCCCAGCGGACCGCCGGCGGCGCGGCGCGCTGCGTTGATCGCCGAGATCGGGTCGTCGGGGACGGCCAGATCGGTCAGTTGATCGGCCAGCTCCGGCGGCTCGGTGGTGAAGGTCTTGGTACTGGAGTCGTACGACAGTGACCCGCTGGCGAAGTCCTGACTGACCACTGATCCGTCGTAGGTGGCATCGTCGATGGGCACGCCCAGCGCACCGGTCGATCCACCCAGCTGGTCCCATGCGGCGTTGATGGGCCCCCGAACCACGCGGGCTCCGTGCTCGGGAGTCCAGAAGATGACCGGGTTGTCCGGTGCGCTGAACGTGCTGTTGCGGCTGCCCGGAGCCAGCCCGGGACCCTCGTCGATCGTGGGGAAACCCAGGTCGCCGTCGGCGGCGCCGCCCAGCGACTCGTACTTCTCCAGAATGGCGCCCTGCATGTAGTGCGCACCGGTCTGGGGGGTGAAGAACATGACACCGGACACGAAGTTCTGCGCGAATCCGTCGCCGGCGGGGTACACGCCGCCGGTTCTCGCGCCCAGCGGACCGGTATCGCCACCGCTGGCCTGCCATGCCGCGGTGATGGCGCCATCGGCCTCGGCTTCAGGCTGGGCGACGGCGACCGGTGCCAGCAGGAAGGCCGTAGCGACCCCCACCACCGCGATCGTCGCACGACCGAGCATTCGTAGGCGCACCAGCGGCTGCCGGCTCATTGATCCTCCCCGCGGTCGGCGACGGTGTCTCGAAGTCCTCGGTGCGTCCCTCGAGAAATTCTGAGAAAGTTACCGCGTCCGTTCACTGTGCGTCAGCAGACCCCGATAACCAAGCCACCTCGCCGGTCCAGCACAAGAATCTGCCGTGTTTGCGACCTGCTCAGACACCGAGACTGCGGCCGATGATCTCCTTCATGATCTCGGTGGTGCCGCCGTAGATCGTCTGTACCCGCGCGTCCAGGTACGCGCGGGCGACGTCGTACTCGCGCATGTACCCGTACCCACCGTGCAGTTGCAGACACCGGTCGATCAGGTGAACCTGCTTTTCGGTGGAGTACCACTTGGCCATCGCGGCTTGCTCGACGGTGAGCTTCTCGTCGAGGTGGAGCCGGATGAACTCGTCGACCATGATGCGCACGAGCGTAGCCTCGGTGGACAGTTCGGCCAGTAGGAAGCGGCTGTTCTGCTGGCTGCCGATGGGTTTGCCGAAGGCCTTGCGCTCCTTGGTGTACTGCAGCGTCTGGTCCAGCACGGCCTCCATTGCCGCCGCCGCCATGATCGCGATGCTGATGCGCTCCTGGGGCAGATTCTGCATCAGGTAGATGAACCCCTGCCCTTCTTCGCCGAGGAGGTTCGCCGCGGGCACCCGCACATCGGTGAAGGACAGCTCCGCCGTGTCCTGGGCGTCCAGACCGATCTTGTCGAGTTTTCGGCCTCGCTCGAAACCCTCCATGCCGCGCTCCACGACCAACAGAGAGAAGCCCAGCGCACCCTTCTCCGGGTCGGTCTGGGCCACGACGATGACGAGGTCGGAGTGAATCCCGTTCGTGATGAACGTTTTCGAACCGTTGAGGATGTAGTGGTCGCCGTCCTTGACGGCCCGGGTCTTGATGCCCTGCAGATCGCTACCGGTGCCCGGCTCGGTCATCGCGATGGCGCTGATGAGTTCGCCGGTGCAGAACTTCGGCAGCCAGCGCTGTTTCTGCTCCTCGTTGGCCAGCCGGATCAGGTAGGGAGCGGTGACGTCGTTGTGCAGGCTGAAGCCCAGGCCGCTGTAGCGGCCGGCAGTGACCTCTTCGGTGATGATGGTGTTGTAGCGGAAGTCCGGGTTGCCGCCGCCGCCGTACTCCTCGGGGACAGCCATGCCGAGGAAGCCTTGTTTGCCGGCTTCCAACCACACCCCCCGGTCGACGAGCTTGTCGGCCTCCCACTGCTCGTGGTACGGGGCGACATGCCGCTCGAGGAACGCGCGAAACGATTCTCGGAACAAGTCGTGCTCGGGTTCGAAAAGGGTGCGCTGATAGGCGATGACGGGGGCCGCCTTGTCGATTCCCAGGCCCATGGTGATGTCCTCCATCGTCGGTACGGACGTTTGACAGACTGCCTGCCAACGTACCCCATCCAACCGGATGGTTGGTCGAGCCCCAGTGCGCGTTCACAGGACCGTAAGTTCGGTCCGAACATCGAATTTCGCTGAGGCGACGCCACCGCGGGCCGGCGCAGAAGCGCCGACCCGCGGTGTGGTTGTTCGATCCAGGTGTACTGCCTGGGCAGTACACCTGGGACGTCTACGAGGTGGCGGTGGCCGCCCGAGCCCCGGTGTTACGCGGCCGACGCCGACGGCCGCCTCCGTTTCGGCGCGGACCGGACGTGCGCGGCGCACCGCCGGAGTGCTTCGCCGGAGAATCGGGACTCGGCGCCGGGGCGCGTAGCGGCGCGATGTCGCCGACGAGCGCCTGCACCTGTGCGGACTCGGCCGTGACCTCTTGTGGACGCACCGAGATCCCGGCCTTGCGCAGCAGGTGCTGAGTGTCTCTGCGCTGCTCCGGCAGCACCACGGTGACGACGTCGCCGTCGCTGCCGGCGCGCGCGGTGCGCCCCGACCGGTGCAGATAGGCCTTGTGCTCCATCGGAGGGTCGACATGCACGACCAACTCCACGCCGTCGACGTGAACGCCGCGGGCCGCGATGTCGGTGGCCACCAGAACCCGTGCCGACCCGCTGCTGAACGCTGCCAGGTTGCGGTCCCGGGCAGGCTGGGAGAGGTTGCCGTGCAGATCCACCGACGGCACTCCCGATTCGGTGAGTTGCTTGGCGAGCTTGCGCGCCTGATGTTTGGTGCGCATGAACAGGATTCGGCGCCCGGTCCCCGAGGCCAGCAGGTGCACCAGCTCCCTCTTGGCCTGGACTCCCCCGACGTGGAAGACGTGGTGGGTCATGGCCGCCGGCGGAGCGCTCACCTCGTCGACCGAGTGCACGACGGGGTCGGAGAGGAAGCGCCGCACCAGCTTGTCGACGCCGTTGTCCAGCGTGGCCGAGAAGAGCAGCCGTTGTCCGCCCGCCGGGGTGGCCGCCAGGATGCGGGTGACACCAGGCAGGAAGCCGAGATCGGCCATGTGGTCGGCCTCGTCGAGCACGGTCGTCACGACGTCGTCGAGCGTGATCAGCTTCTGTCGCATCAGGTCCTCGAGGCGCCCCGGGCATGCCACGACGATGTCGGCGCCCGCGCGCAACGCAGCGACCTGCTTGTTCTGGGACACCCCGCCGAAGATGGTGGTGACGCTCAACCCGCTGGCCGAAGCCAACGGCTGCAGCACCGCGGTGATCTGCGTGGCCAATTCCCGGGTGGGGGCCAGCACCAGGCCGGTGGGCCGATTCGGCCGGCAGCGGTGTTCGCTCAGTGCGGCCACCAGCGGTAACGAGAACGCCAGCGTCTTGCCGCTGCCGGTCTTACCGCGGCCGAGCACGTCACGGCCCGACAGCGAATCGGGCAGCGTCGCGGCCTGGATGGGAAACGGTGTGGTGATGTCGTTGGCGGCCAGCGCGCGCACCAGAGGTGCGGGCACGCCGAGATCTGCGAAGGTGTGGGTGGTCATGTGTGCCTTTCCGGCGTTCGGGCGGTGTGTGCCCGGCTGACCGCGACGAGGTTCGTCCAGCGGTAGTGCGCACACGGTGGCGAATGTCGCCACGCCACGTGATGTGGGAAATGATCTGATGTCGGCGTCAAGAGGCGGGTGCCTACCTGCGGTGGTGTCAACACTGTTCTGCCGCAGCCGACGTCGCCAACCCTACCGTACAGCCGGGCCGGCGCCCTATTCGCCCTGGTCAGAATGTCGCGAAGTCCGCGAGGCCCGACGCCAGCGACATCGGCACGCGCCCTTTGATCCGGGTACCGGCCTCGGTGTGTTCGACGGCGTCCACCCGCCCTTCGGCGTGGATCCGGTTGACGAGTTCCCCACGGCTGTAGGGGATGGTGACATCCACCACCGTGTCGCGCGGCTCGACCAACTCCGCCATCCGGGACTGCAACCGCCCCAGGCCGTCGCCGGTGCGTGCCGACACGAACACCGCATCGGGCAGCGCTCGCCGCAGATGCGCCAGCGTGAGCCCGTCGGCTGCGTCGATCTTGTTGACCACCAACAATTCTGGCGGTGGTGCGATGCCGTATTCGGCCACCACCTCGTTGACCACCTGGCGTACCGCATTGATCTGGGCCAACGGGTTCACGTCAGAGCCATCCACCACATGCACGAGCAGTTCGGCACCGACGACCTCTTCGAGCGTCGAGCGGAACGCCTCGACCAGCTGGGTGGGCAGGTGGCGCACGAAACCGACCGTGTCGGTCAGCACGAACGGCCTGCCATCGGCGAATTGTCCACGGCGCGTGGTCGGTTCGAGCGTGGCGAACAACGCGTTCTCGACCAGTACACCCGCACCGGTCAGAGCGTTGAGCAGGCTGGACTTGCCGGCGTTGGTGTAGCCGACGATTGCCACCGCCGGGACGTCGCTGGCGACGCGGCGACTGCGCTGGGTGTCGCGGACCTGCTTCATCGCGCGAATGTCGCGGCGCAGCTTGGCCATTCGTTCGCGGATGCGGCGGCGGTCGGTCTCGATCTTGGTCTCACCCGGGCCGCGGGTACCCACCCCACCGCCGGCACCGCCCGCGCGGCCGCCGGCCTGCCGCGACATCGACTCGCCCCAGCCGCGCAGCCTGGGCAGCATGTACTCCATCTGAGCCAGCGCCACTTGCGCCTTGCCTTCGCGGCTGGTCGCGTGCTGGGCGAAGATGTCGAGGATCAGTGCGGTCCGGTCGATGACCTTGACCTTGACGATCTTCTCCAGCGCGGTGAGCTGGGCCGGGCTGAGTTCACCGTCGCAGATGATGGTGTCCGCGCCCGTGGCGGCGACGATGTCGCGCAGTTCGGCGGCTTTACCGGAGCCGATATAGGTGGCCGGGTCGGGCCGGTCGCGACGCTGGATCACGCCTTCGAGCACCTCGGAGCCTGCAGTCTCGGCCAAGGCCGCCAGCTCGGCGAGGCTGGCGTCGGCGTCGGCGGCGCTGCCGTCGGTCCACACGCCGACGAGCACGACGCGTTCCAGACGCAGCTGGCGGTACTCGACCTCGGAGATGTCGGCCAGCTCCGTCGACAGGCCGGCCACCCGGCGCAGTGCGGTGCGGTCGTCGAGCGCCAGCTCACCGGCGCTGGGGGTGTGGTGGACGAAGTCGGGATGGGTCATAGGCGAATCAAGGTTCGCACGGAGATCACTGTTCATGCACCTCGTTTAACGTCTGCTGGGCCTGCCACCATTCCTGGCCGAGTTCTCCCTGCGCGACGAGCACTGACGGGCCGCGCAGAAAGCTGCTGGTGTCGGTGACGGTGACGGTCACCTGACCACCGGGAATGCGCACCTGCAGCGCGCCGATGGCGTCCCCGCGGTGCGCCAGTGCCGCGACAGCTGCGGCGACCGTTCCGGTACCGCAGGAGCGCGTCTCGCCGACGCCGCGCTCGTGCACCCGCATCGTGGCCACGCCGTCCACGGCGGCGGTGAGGACCTCGATGTTGACGCCGTCGGGAAACTGACCGGCGTCGAAGCGTACGGGCGCGCCGACGTCGAGTGAGGCCAACTCGTCAACGGTCAGGGCGGCGTCCACGCAGGCCAGGTGCGGGTTGCCGACGTCGACCGCCAGACCGGTGAACGTGCGCCCACCCACCACGGCGGTACCGGTGCCGAACTGATTGGCCTTGCCCATCTCGACACTGACGTCGGCGAACGTGGCGCCGACGGCACGGAGTTCGACCGGCCGGGGCCCGGCCAGGGAGCCGACCACGAACTCGCGACGGCGCTCCAGCCCGGCCGCCCAGAGGTAGTGGGCGAAGACCCGCACCCCGTTGCCGCACATCTGCGCCGACGACCCGTCGGCGTTGCGGTAGTCCATGAACCAGTCATCTGCGGAGACACCGTCGGGCAGGCGCTCGAGCACACCGGCCGACAGCAACGCACCGGCCGTGGTGACGCGAAGCACGCCGTCGGCGCCCAGCCCCCGCCGGCGATCGCACAGCGCGGCCACCGCGGACGGCGTCAGCGCGACGTCGGCGGGCTCGTCGAGCAGGATGACGAAGTCGTTCTCCGTGCCGTGCCCCTTGGCGAACTTCACCTGTTCAGGATACGTCCCGCCACACCCGCAGCGTCATCTCGACGTTGTCGGCCGACGCGCCGTCGAGCCAGGTGATGCGGTGGTCGCGACGGAACCAGGAGCGTTGGCGGCGGACGTAGCGGCGGGTGCCGACGAAGGTGGGCTCGCGGGCCCCCCGGCCGTCTCCGCCGGTGTCGAGGTCGGCGATGACCTGCGCGTAGCCCAACGCCCGAGCTGCGGTGACCCCCTCGCGCAACCCCCTGGCGAGCAACGCATGAACCTCGTCGACCAGTCCGGCCTCGAACATCTGCTCGGTCCGCCTGGCCAGCCGGTCGTCGAGAGCGGCGGTGTCCCAGTCCAGCCCGATGATCGCGGTGTTCCAGCGTGGGATGCCGATGCGCGGCGCCGATGCGGCGAACGGCCGGCCGGTCAGCTCCACCACTTCCAGCGCCCGCACGATCCGACGACCGTCGGTGGGCAGGATGGACGCGGCCGCAGCGGGATCGACGCGCCCCAGTTCGGCGTGCAATGCGGTGACCCCGTTCTCGGCGAGACGCTGTTCCCAGCGTGCGCGCACGCCGGGATCCGTGGCGGGGAACGACCACTGATCGAGCAGCGACTGGATGTAGAGCATCGACCCACCGACGATCAGCGGCAGGGCCCCCCGGGCGGCGATCGCCTCGATATCGGCGGCCGCGGCCTGCTGATAGCGCGCGACGGACGCCGTTTCGGTCACCTCGAGGACATCGAGCTGGTGGTGGGGCACGCCGTGCCGCTCGCTGACCGGCAGTTTGGCGGTGCCGATGTCCATGCCGCGGTAGAGCTGCATCGCGTCGGCGTTGACCACCTCCACCGGCAGTTCACCGGCCAGTCGATCGGCGACCCGTAACGCCAGCTCCGACTTGCCGGTACCGGTGGGGCCCACCAGTGCCAGCGGCCGCACGCCGGTCACGGCGTCCAGCGGCCGACGAAGTAGCCGACGCCGTACGGAGCGCCACGGTAGAGCTCGTCGGCCGATCGGGGCGACGGGGCGACGAGACCGGCGAGCACCTGATAGGCCACCCGACCGACAGCACTCTCGCTCAACTCGACCAGCGCGGATGCGGCGCCGCCGGCCAATGCATCGTCCAGGGCGTGCTGGCCGGCGAGCGCGTCGGGGTCGTATCCCCCCGGCGCGGAGGGGGTCAGCGTGTTCGCACCGTCGGCGACCACCAGCACGCCGGTGGGTTCGTCGAACGCGTCGAGGTCGGCGCGCAGCCGCCGTCCCAGCGCCACGGCCGCCTCCGCCGGGTGATCGCCGCGGTAGGTGTGCACCTCGGCGCTGGCCGCCGGGTTGGCCGTGCCGCGAAGCCAGGCCGCGACCAGGACGCACAACGGCAACCTCGCGGGTTGGCCGCCGACGGCCCCGGAGGACAGCGCGACCGGCAGGTCCACCCCGTATCCGGCGAAGGTACCGACCGCATCGGGAGCTATCACGGCGTCCTCGGACGCGACCCCGACACAGACCCAGCGCGGCGGCAGACCGCGCGCCGCGGACACCGCCGCGGCACGCAGATCGGCGGTCTCTGTGGCGGCGGCACCGGCCAGTTCAGCGATCATCACGGGTGCCGACGAGACGAGGGCGACGGCGCTGAGCACGCGCACCAACCTAGCCGCCCATGTCACGGCGGTGGTCGGATGGCCGCTTCGCCGCGCGCCAGCGCCGCCGTGGCAACCACCATCACCGCCACCGCTGTGATCAGCACGAACCAACCGGATTCGGCGGGGCGCAACGACTCGCCGAGGACCACGACACCCAGCACGGCGGCGACCATCGGTTCAGCGACGGTCATGGTGGGCAGCGACGCCGTCATCGGCCCGGCGCGAAACGAGGCCTGCTGGAACGCGGTGCCCGCCACCGCGAGGACGGCCCACGCGTAGAGCTCGGGTGTGCGCATCAGCTCCAGCGCACCGGACCAGCTGGTGACGTCGAGCCGATGCACCACGGACTTGGTGAGCACCGCGAAAACGCCCCACAAGGTGCCCGAGACCGCACCCAGCAGCACCGCGCTGGTGGACCCGGACCACATCCGCGCACCGACGAGGAACAGCGCCAGCAACGGGCCCAGCACCGCGCACACGGCCAGCCAGGTCTCGACCGAAGCCCGCGTCTGCCCGGCCGTCGGGTTGCCGACGGTGACGATGACGACGACCGATCCGGCGAGAAGGACGGCCCACAGGCCTTGCCAGCGGGTCACCCGGCGGTGTGCGAGCCGGGCGCTGATGGGCAGCGCGAACAGCAGCGACGTGACCAGCAGCGCTTGCACCAGCAGCACCGACCCCAGCGCGAGTGCGGCGGCCTGCAGTCCGAACCCGGCCGCAGCCACCGCGGTGCCCAGCCACCAACGGCCGTCGCGCAGCAGCCGGGTGAAAAGCTGCAGGTGCCCGACCGGCTCGTCGGTCACCTCGAGGGCCGAACGCTGGTGGATGACGTCGCCGATCGCGATGAAGAAGGCGGCGCCGAGGGCGAGCAGCACGGCGATATCCGCTTTCGCCACCGACGACCTCCCCCCGTTGTGCACCGAACCCTGCCAGGCGCCATGGCCAAGGCGTGGGCGCAGAGCGGCGCGACCTGTTTCAATAGCTACCAGGAGCGTTCTCGCCACCGCGACTCGTGGTGAGGTGTTCCCGACCAGCTGACGGGCGCCGCGCTGCGCGGCAGGTGCGCGTATCACGCGCGGAGGGCACGAGGTAACCGACCATGACGATCACCGAACCGGGCTCGGCGAAGGACACCGAGGCACCCGACACGGACGCCCCGCCGATCCCCTCGGCGACGCCGGGCCGCCGACCGTCGCCGGCAGCCCTGGCCAAACCCAAGCCCGGCGCCGCGCGTCCGGGACCCCAACCCGCCGCGCCGACCGCACCGGTCCCGGTCACCGTGGTTCCCGCGAGCGACCCGCACCGCTTCGGACGGGTGGACGCCGACGGGACGGTCTGGCTGATCACGTCCTCCGGTGAACGCAACATCGGCTCCTGGCAAGCCGGAGACGCCGAGGCCGCCTTCACCCACTTCGGCCGTCGCTTCGATGACCTGCACACCGAGGTCGTCCTGCTCGAGCAGCGCCTGGTCGCCGGCACCGGGGACGCCCGCAAGGTGCGCTCGGCGGCGTCGGCGCTGGCCGAAACCCTGCCGACCGCTCATGTGCTCGGTGACGTCGACTCCCTCGCGGCGCGGTTGGCGGCCGTGATCGAGCAGGCCGACCTCGCCAGTCAGCAGGAGAAAGCCAGGCGCGAGGAGTTGCGCGCCGAACTGACCTCCCGCAAAGAGGCGCTGGCCGCCGAGGCCGAAGAGTTGGCCGCACACTCCGAGCAGTGGAAGGCCGCCGGAGATCGGATGCGCGCGATCCTCGATGAGTGGAAGACGATCACGGGGTTGGACCGCAAGACCGATGACGCGCTGTGGAAACGCTATTCGGCCGCGCGCGAGATGTTCAACCGGCGTCGCGGTTCGCACTTCGCCGAGTTGGACCGGGAACGGGCGGGGGCCAGGAAGGCCAAGGAAGCACTGTGCGTGCGAGCCGAGGAGTTGTGCGACTCCACCGACTGGGGCCCCACCGCGGCGACGTTCCGCGACCTGCTCACCGAGTGGAAGGCCGCCGGCCGCGCCGCCAAGGACGTCGACGACGCCCTCTGGCGGCGGTTCAAGGGCGCGCAGGACAAGTTCTTCTCGGCGCGCAACGCCGCGACCGCCGAGCGGGACGCCGAGTTCCGCGCCAATGCGCAGGCCAAGGAGGCGCTGCTGGCGGAGGCGGAACGGCTGGACACCTCGGACGTCGACGCAGCCCGTGCCGCGCTGCGCGCGATCGCCGACAAATGGGAGGCCATCGGCAAAGTGCCGCGAGAGCGCGGTGCCGACCTCGAGCGACGCCTGCGCGCGGTGGAGAAGAAGGTCCGGGACGCCCCCACCGGCGGCGTCGATCCCGAGGCCCAGGCGCGGGCGGACCAGTTCCGCGAGCGCGCGGAGCAGTTCGAACGTCAGGCGGAGAAGGCGGCGGCCGCCGGGCGCACCAAGGACGCCGAGCAGGCCCGCGCCAGCGCCCAGCAGTGGCGGCAGTGGGCCGATGCGGCGGCTGAGGCGCTGGGCAGGAAGAAGAGCTGAGCCAGGCCGGGCCCGGCAGGCCTAGAGGACTCAGCGCCTGAGAAATCCGAGCGTCAGCCGCGCTCGGAATTGTCGTCGTCAGCGTCGCCGAACCGGTCGAGCAGACCCTCTTTCTGCCGTTCGGCGGCAAGCCGGCGGCGGTGTTCCTCGCTGGCCAGCAGCAGCGCCGATCGGGTCGCCACGACCCGGGCCCAGTGGTAGGTCAGCAGGATGACCGCAACCCACGCCACGATCAGCCCGATTCCCGGCCCCGGGTACCCCTCTGCCGCGGTCTGTCGCGACCACACCGCGAGCAGGCCCAGAAACGAGGCGACCGTGGAACCGGCAAGTGCGATCCAGGCCAGTGCCCACCGGCGGGTCACCAGCGCCAGGATCGAGAAGCCGACGCTGAAGACGAGCACGATCCAGGTGAAGACCCGCGAGGGCAGCGCGATGGCGCTGTCTGCCGCGGCGTCGGTACCGACCAGCACATCGAATCCCCGAGTCGACCCGGTGTGCGGCAGCACGAAGCTCGCCAGCAGGGCGAACACCAGGATCGCGACGACCATGGCGCGTGCCCCGGGGTCGATCTCGCGGGCGATGCGCCGTTCCACGTCGTCGAACTCGCCGTCGAGGGCGTCGAGCTCGCGCGGCCGATCGTCGGGCGACTTCTCGTTCATCGCTGACACCCCACCGGCTCGGCCGGCGTGGACGACACGCCCACCGCGGGCATGCCCAGGCTCACACCGGTGCGCGGCATGCGGCCGGCGGCGTGCGCATCCCCCGCCCGGGTGCGCCGGTGCTCGAGCAACGCAGAGTCGGCGATCAGATGGTGCGGGGCTGCACCGGTGACGGTGGTCACGACGATGTCCCCGGGCCGGATCTGCTCGCCGAACTCGCCGGGTTCGAAGTGGACCAATCGCCCGTCGCGGGCGCGCCCCGACATCCGAGCGGTGGCGGCGTCTTTGCGTCCCTCGCCGGTCGCGACGAGCAGTTCCACGGACCGCCCGATCACTGCGGTGTTCTCCTCCAGCGAGATCCGCTCCTGCAGCTCGATCAGTCGCTGGTAACGCTCGGAGACAACAGCTTTGGGAACCTGGCCGGGCAGTTCCGCGGCGGGGGTGCCGGGACGCTTGGAGTACTGGAAGGTGAACGCACTGGCGAACCGGGACGCGGCGACTACGTCGAGGGTGGCCTGGAAATCCTCCTCCGTCTCCCCCGGGAAACCGACGATGAGGTCGGTGGTGATCGCGGCGTGCGGGATGGCGGCACGTACCCGCTCGATGATGCCCAGGTAGCGCTCGGCCCGGTAGGACCGGCGCATCGCCCGCAGAACACGGTCGGAGCCGGATTGCAGCGGCATGTGCAGCGTCGGGCACACGTTGGGCGTCTCGGCCATCGCGTCGATGACGTCGTCGGTGAACTCCGCCGGGTGCGGTGAGGTGAAACGCACCCGCTCGAGCCCGTCGATCCGTCCACAGGCGCGCAGCAGCTTGGCGAACGCCCCGCGATCCCGGGCAGTGTTCGGATCGGCGAACGAGACACCGTAGGCATTGACGTTCTGGCCCAGCAGGGTGATTTCCAGCACGCCCTGCTGCACCAAGGTCTCGACCTCGGCGAGCACGTCGCCGGGCCGCCGGTCCACCTCTTTGCCGCGCAACGCCGGAACGATGCAGAACGTGCAGGTGTTGTTGCACCCTACCGAGATGGAAACCCAAGCCGCGTAGGCGGATTCGCGACTGGCCGGCAGCGCGGACGGGAATTCCTGCAAGGCCTCGGCGATTTCGACCTGTGCGACGCGGTTGTGGCGCGCCCGTTCGAGCAGAGCCGGCAGCGAGCCGATGTTGTGGGTGCCGAACACCACGTCGACCCACGGCGCCTTGCGCAGCACCATCTCCCGGTCTTTCTGGGCGAGACAGCCCCCGACGGCGATCTGCATGCGCGGATCGGATTGTTTGCGCGGGGCCAGGTGGCTGAGGTTTCCGTACAGCTTGTTGTCGGCGTTCTCCCGCACCGCGCAGGTGTTGAACACCACGACGTCGGCGTCCGTGCCGTCCTCGGCGCGACGGTAACCCGCCGCTTCGAGCAGCCCCGCGAGCCGTTCGGAGTCGTGCACGTTCATCTGACACCCGTAGGTTCTGACCTGGAAGGTGCGCGTGTCCTGCGCCGGGTCCACCCCGAACGCCTGCTGCGTCACCATGGAAGTCACGGACCCATCCTACGGAGGCCACCGCCACCGCCCGCCGCGCGGTTTGACCGCGTGGACGGGCAACAGATGGCCATGGATCGGCGAGTTCCCGGCACGGTGAGCCTCACCTGGGTAAGGTCTCTGCGCATGGAGAGCCCCAGGGAGTCCCCTGACGTGCCGATGATCTCGATGAAAGAGGTCAACAAGCACTTCGGTGACCTCCACGTTCTCCAGAACATCAACCTCGAGGTCGGTAAGGGACAGGTGGTCGTCGTGCTGGGCCCGTCAGGGTCGGGCAAGTCGACGCTGTGCCGCACCATCAACCGGTTGGAGACCATCGATTCGGGCACCATCGAAATCGACGGCGAGGTGCTGCCGGAGGAAGGGCGCCGGCTGGCTCAGCTTCGCTCCGACGTCGGCATGGTCTTCCAGTCCTTCAACCTGTTCGCCCACAAGACCATCCTGGACAACGTCACCCTGGGGCCCATGAAGGTGCGCAAGATGTCCAAGGCGGCGGCGCGCGAGAAGGCGATGAGCCTGCTCGAACGGGTGGGTGTGGCCAACCAGGCCAACAAGTACCCGGCGCAATTGTCCGGCGGGCAGCAGCAGCGGGTCGCCATCGCCCGCTCGCTGGCGATGAACCCGAAGGTGATGCTGTTCGACGAACCGACCAGCGCGCTGGATCCGGAGATGATCAACGAGGTGCTCACCGTCATGGCGTCGCTGGCCACCGAGGGGATGACGATGGTCGTGGTCACCCACGAGATGGGGTTCGCCCGCCGGGCCGCCAACCGCGTGGTGTTCATGTCCGACGGCGCCATCGTCGAGGACGCCGAGCCTGTGCAATTCTTCGAAAACCCGCAATCCGATCGAGCCAAGGACTTCCTCGGCAAGATCCTGCATCACTGATCCGACCACCAGCCTCGCGAAAGGAAAACATCCTCATGTTCCCGACATCGCTGTCCAAGCGCGTCATCGGTGCTGTCGCCCTGGCCGCCGCACTCCCGTTCGCCGCCGTGGCGTGCGGCGGTGACAGCGGCGGTGAC
>CAXEZH010000195.1:0-5840 GCA_964000695.1 uncultured Mycolicibacterium sp.
ACCGCGGCCTGTCGGTCAACTACCGCACCCCGGCCGAGATAATGGCCGTCGCCGCCGCGGTGCTCGCCGACGCCGCCCCCGAGATCACCCCGCCGGAATCGGTGCGCTCGACGGGGGTGCAACCATGGTCGATGCAGCTCGACGAGCACGAACTGGCTACTGCCATCCAAGATTTCACCGATGCGGAGGCCGAGCGGGCCGGCACCAGTGTGGCGATCGGGCCGCCGGGGCTGCCCGGCGTCATGACCCCCGCAGCCGCCAAGGGCCTGGAGTTCGACGCCGTGCTCGTCGTGGAGCCGGCGCGGATACTCGCCGACGGACCGCACGGTGCGGCCGACCTCTATGTCGCGCTGACCCGGGCCACCCAGCGGCTGGGCATCGTGCACAGCGCGCCGCTGCCACGGGCGCTGGCCGGGCTGACGACGCGGTCAGAGCGCGTCGGTCACCACTGACCGAGCTGGCACCGCACGTTGTAGGGGTCGTCGTGCTGCACGACGACCTGACCGTCGACGGCGATATCGCAGTGCGCGTTGGGCGCAGCCTGTCCGCCGCGGGTGGTGGAACTGACCTGCATGATCGCCCACTGCGGGTCGGCCATCGTGGTTTCGAAGACCCACGGGGCATCCGGCGCGACAGTCACCTTCTCGCGCTTGGCGAACGTGTATGCGTCGGCGTTGAAGGCCTCCATACTGGGCGGCTGGCTCGTCAGATAGAAGATGTCGAACTCGTAGGCGCCTGCTGAGGCCAGCGTGTAGCGCACCTGATGCGCCTCCTGGGCATGGGCCGCCACCGGGCCGAGGGCCACCGTCGCCGCCGCGGCCACCAGGGACGCGCCCACGACTGCTCCTACCTTCGCTGTAGCTGTTCGCATGTTGGTCACATCGCCGGACCGTACCGGATCGTTACCGGCAGAGTCGTTTTCGACGGCCACCAACGTTAACGGCAAACGACTGTTTGTGTCGTGTTCACGTTAATGTAAATGTCACACACAGACACTTCGCAGAAACACAGGCGCTCTAACGTCCCGAGACGACACCGCGCGCCACGGCCGCCGCGGCGTCTCCCGGAAGCGTTCTGTAGATCCCTCTCACAACGCCTCATCTGCGGATGAGCGCTGCCGACGCGCAGAAAGGCTGTTCATGCAACACTCTCGACGGTACTCCTTCACCCGGTCGGCCCTGGCCGCCGGCAGCGTCCTCGCCGCCACCAGCCTGGTGCTGGCCGGCTGCGGCAGTCGTGCCGGGGATGAGGGTGCAGCAAACGCCGAGTCCTGTGTCGACACCTCCGGTGACACGATCAAGGTCGGCGCGCTGAACTCGTTGTCGGGCACCATGGCGATCTCCGAGGTGACCGTGCGCAACGCCATCGATCTGGCCGTCGAGCAGATCAACACCGACGGCGGCGTGATGGGCAAGCAGATCCAGCTGGTCGCCGAGGACGGCGCGTCGGAGCCTGCGGTGTTCGCCGAGAAGGCCCAGAAGCTGATCAGCAGTGACTGTGTCGCGGCGGTGTTCGGCGGGTGGACCTCGTCGAGCCGCAAGGCGATGCTGCCAGTCTTCGAGGACAACAACGCCCTGCTGTACTACCCGGTGCAGTACGAGGGCCTGGAAGCCTCGCCCAACATCTTCTACACCGGGGCCACCACCAACCAGCAGATCGTGCCCGCGCTGGACTACCTCAAGGAGCAGGGCGTCACGTCGCTGTACTTGGTGGGCAGCGACTACGTCTTCCCGCAGACCGCCAACCGCATCATCAAGGCGTACGCCGCGGCCAACGGCATGGAGATCCTCGGCGAGGACTACACGCCGCTGGGGTCGACGGACTTCTCCACGATCGTCAACAAGGTGCGCTCCTCGGGTGCCGACGCGGTGTTCAACACGCTCAACGGCGACTCGAACGTCGCGTTCTTCCGCGAGTACAAGAACGTGGGCCTGACACCGCAGGAGATGCCGGTGGTGTCGGTGTCCATCGCCGAGGAAGAGGTTGGCGGCATCGGTGTGCAGAACATCGAAGGCCAGCTGACCGCCTGGGACTACTACCAGACCATCGACAGCCCGGTGAACAACGCCTTCGTCGCGGCCTACAAGGAGAAGTTCGGCGCCGACAAGCCCACCTCCGACCCCATGGAAGCCGCCTATGTGTCGGTCTATCTGTGGAAGAACACCGTCGAGAAGGCGGAATCGTTTGCGGTGCACGACGTTCAGGAGGCGGCCGGCGGCGTCGAGTTCGACGCACCCGAAGGCCTGGTGCAGATCGACGGCGACAACAACCACATCACCAAGACCGCCCGCATCGGTGAGATCCGCAACGACGGCCTGATCTACACCGTCTGGGAGTCACCCGGCCCGATCGAGCCCGATCCGTTCCTCGAAGGCTATCCGTGGGCCGAGGGCCTGTCGGGCTGACGCGCACATGGATGTCCTGATCGGGCAACTGGCAACAGGATTGAGCCTCGGCTCGATCCTGTTGCTCGCCGCCCTGGGCTTGTCACTGACGTTCGGCCAGATGGGCGTCATCAACATGGCCCACGGCGAATTCATCATGGCCGGCTGCTACACCGCCTATGTCGTGCAGCAGGTCGTCTCCAGCGCAGGTGTGTCCCTGCTGATCTCGCTGGTGGTGGGGTTCGTCGTGGGTGGCGCGATGGGTGCACTGCTGGAGGTCACGCTGATCAGCCGCATGTATCACCGACCGCTGGACACCTTGCTGGTCACCTTCGGTGTGGGACTGGTGTTACAGCAGTTGGCCCGTGACATCTTCGGTGCTCCCGCCAAGAACGTCTTCGCTCCCCCGTGGCTGTCGGGAGGAGTCGAGATCTTCGGCGCCGTCGTTCCGAAGACCCGGTTGTTCATCCTGGTGTTGGCGATCGCCTGTGTCACGGCGCTTGCCGTCGCGCTCAAGGCCAGCCCGATGGGCCGGCGAATCCGGGCGGTGGTGCAGAACCGCGATCTGGCTGAGACCAGCGGCATCTCGTCGCGCAGGACCGACATCACGACATTCTTCATCGGTTCCGGGCTGGCCGGCGTCGCCGGAGTGGCCTTGACGTTGATCGGTTCGACGAGTCCGACGATCGGGCAGAGTTACCTCATCGACGCGTTCCTCGTGGTGGTGGTCGGGGGTCTGGGCCAGATCAAGGGCACCGTCATCGCGGCGTTCGCACTGGGCTTCTTGAACTCGTTCATCGAGTACAACACCACCGCGTCCCTGGCCAAGGTGATCGTCTTCGTGGTGATCGTGATCTTCCTGCAGGTCCGTCCGCAGGGCCTGTTCACCGTTCGGACAAGGAGTCTCGTGTGAGAAGCCTGATCGGACGCTGGCAGACCTGGGCCGGTTTCGGCGTCGCCGCGGTGGTGCTGTTCGCGATCGCCCCGGCCCTGCTGTCGAGCTTCCGGCTCAGCCTGTTGGCCCAGTTCCTCTGCTATGCGATCGTGGCCGTCGGCATCGGGCTGGCCTGGGGCCGCGGCGGCATGCTGGTCCTGGGGCAGGGGGTGTTCTTCGGTCTCGGCGGCTACATGATGGGCATGCACCTCAAGATCGCCGACGCCGAGATCGCCGGCAACGCCGTACCCGACTTCATGCAGATCGCCGGTGTGCGTGAGCTTCCCGCGTTGTGGGTGCCGTTCGCGTCGCCGTTCGTCACGCTGGTGGCCATCGTGGTGATCCCGGCGGGCATCGCAGCGCTGCTGGGCCTGGGCGTGTTCAAGCGCAAAGTCAAGGGCGCCTACTTCGCGATCCTGTCCCAGGCGTTGGCGGCCGCGATGGCAATCCTGCTGATCGGCCAGGCCGAGCTGCTCGGTGGATCCAACGGGCTCAACGGTTTCCGGACGTTCTTCGGCTTCCGGCTGGCCGACCCGGTCAACCAGCAGATGCTGTACTTCATCGCCGCGGCCGCGCTGCTGGCCGTCGTCGCGCTGGTGCGCCAACTGATGCAGAGTCGCTACGGCGAACTGCTGGTGGCGGTGCGCGACGGGGAGGAACGGGTCCGTTTCCTGGGCTACGACCCCGCCAACACCAAGGTCGTCGCCTATACCGTCGCGGCGCTGTTCGCCAGCATCGCCGGGGCGTTGTTCGCCCCGATCGTCGGCTTCATCACCCCGTCGCAGGTCGGCATCCTGCCGTCCATCGCCTTCCTGATCGGCGTGGCGATCGGCGGCCGCACCACCCTGCTGGGCCCGGTGCTGGGGGCGATCGGCGTGGCGTGGGCGCAGACCCTGTTCTCCGAGCAGTACCCGTCGGGCTGGATCTACGCCCAGGGCGCGCTGTTCATCGTCGTGGTCGGGTTCTTCCCGGCCGGTCTGGCCGGGCTGGGCATGCTGTGGGCGCGCCGGCGCAAGAGATCCGGGGCCGAGCCGACGCCCGAACCCGACAACGACCCCGACGCGGAGAAGGTGGGTGCCCGCTCATGACCGAGGTTCACGCGAGCTCGGCGGGCAAGGAACCGGTCGAGGGCGGCAACGTCGGCATGGGCACCGAGTATCTGGAGGTCCGCGGACTGACCGTCGATTTCGACGGCTTCAAGGCGGTCTCCGATGTGGACCTCACACTGTTCCAGGGCGACCTACGCTTCCTGATCGGACCCAACGGGGCCGGCAAGACCACCGTCATCGACGCGATCACCGGGCTGGTGCCGGCGAGCGGGTCGGTCAACAAGTCCGGCGTGGAACTGTTGGGCAAGAAGGTCCATCAGATCGCGCGGCGCGGTATCGGCCGAACCTTCCAGACCGCCAGCGTGTTCGAGGAACTGACCGTGCTGCAGAACCTTGACATCGCCGCCGGCGCCGGCCGGTCGGTCTGGACGATGCTGCGGCGCCGCCACGGTGTACTGCCGGCGATCGAACAGGCACTGCACACCATCGGGTTGACCGAACTGGCCGACAAACCTGCCGGCATCCTGGCGCACGGCCAGAAGCAGTGGCTGGAGATCGGCATGCTGCTGGTGCAGAACGCCGACGTGCTGCTGCTCGACGAACCCGTCGCCGGGATGAGTCACGAGGAACGCGAGGAGACCGGGAATCTGTTGCGCCGCATCGGCGCCGAACGCACCGTCGTCGTCGTCGAACACGACATGGATTTCATGCGTGAGTTCGCCACCTCGGTGACGGTGCTCGCCCGCGGGCAGGTGATCGCGGAGGGGTCGGTGGCCGAGGTGCAGGCGAACCCCAGGGTCCAGGAGGTCTACCTCGGCACCGCGGCGGTCGGTTCGGCCGAGTCCGAGGAGACCGGCGCTGCCGAACTGATCGAGGAGAAGTCCTGATGCTCGAATTGGTCGACGTCCACACCGGTTACGGCCGCACCGAGGTCATCCATGGCGTCAGCGTCGAGGTACCCACCGACGGGGTCGCCGCGGTGATGGGGCACAACGGCGCCGGCAAGACCACGCTGTTGCGCGCTGCTGTGGGTCTGTTGAAGTGCACGAAGGGCACCGTGCTCTTCGAGGGTGAGGACATCACCAAGCTGCGCCCCAGCGCACGGGTGAACCGCGGCCTGGCCTACGTGCCGCAGGGCCAGCAGTCGTTCGGCCAGCTGACCACCGCCGAGAACCTCCAGGTGGTCGCCGACGGGCGCAAAAACGGCAAGCAGCTGATCGACGAGCAGCTCGACCTCTTTCCTGCACTCAAGGAGTTGCTGACGCGGCGGGCCGGTCTGCTCTCCGGCGGTCAGCGCCAGCAGCTGGCCATCGCGCGTGCGCTGATCACATCGCCCAAATGCCTGATCCTCGACGAACCCACCGAAGGCATCCAGCCCTCCGTGGTCGCCGAGATCGAGGAGACCATCACCACGCTGACCAGTGGCGGCAACCTCGGTGTGCTCCTGGTCGAGCAGCACATCGGCTTCGCGCT
>CAXEZH010000196.1:0-22548 GCA_964000695.1 uncultured Mycolicibacterium sp.
AGGGTGGTGAGGGTCATGAGGGAATCGGTGACCGCGTCGTCGCGGACGTTGACGGCCACCCCGGCCAACCCGGATTCGAGAAGTGTCTGCGCGGCGTCGGTGCGCAACCCGGTGCACCAGGCCTCGTCACCCGGGGTACCCCGAAGCGTGATGATGACTTTCTCCACGTCCCGAACATAGCCCGGGACAGAATGGACCGATGATGAAGGGCCTTGCGCTGCGTCCGGGGGTGCCGGACGCCGCCGCGGTCTTTCGCAGCCTGCTCGGGGTGATCGCCGTAGGTGTGGTCGCCGCGCAGTGGGGACCGCCGGGGGCCCCGACCGCGGCCGCCGCGGCGGGGGCTGTGACAGGCGCGGTGGCGTTGCAGGAAAGCCCCCGCGCGCGGGTCCAGCTGGCGGTCGGCGCGTCGACGGTGTTGGGTTGCGCCGCTTTCATCGGTGCCGCCGCGTCCGGCTACTCCCCCGTCTTCGTGCTCGCCGCAGCACTCTGGTGTCTGGCCGCGGCGATGCCATGGGCGCTCAGCGCGAACGCGGGGCTCATCGGCGCGGCCTCGGCGGCGATTCTGGTTGTCGCGCCGCCGATCACGCCGACTGTGTGGTCGGCGTTGGCGACGGCGGGACTGGCCTTTGCGGGCGGACTGATCCAGGCGGCGTTGATTGCCGTTTGGCCGCAACGGCGATGGCGCGTCCAGCGCGATGCCCTCGCGAAGGCCTATCGTTCGCTGTCCGCCGATGCCCGGCGGATCGCCGAGGGAACGGGCGACGGCGCCTCCGCTGTCGATCCGGAGCCGCTGCTCTCGTTGCGTGCCGCGTTCACCGCGGCCGACGTCCAGGCGAAGCGGCACACCGCGGACTATCGCAGCTGGTATGGCCTGCCCGAGCGGATCGCCGCGACGCTGGCCGAGTTGGACGGCGTGGCGGCGGACGCACGACCCCGGGAGGTCCTGTACGCCGTGGCGGACACGCTCGCCGCAGTCGCCGAAACCCGCCGTAGCGCCCGCGCCGACGCCGAGGCGGCGATCTCCCGGCTGGATGCGGCAGTGGATTCCGAATCGCCTGTGGTGCATCGGCTGACCCGGCTGGTGCATGAAGCGGTCGCCATCCGGCTCGGGGAGTTTCTGCCCTCCTCCCCCGAGGCTGTGCGGCTCAGACGGCCGGAGGTGCGGACCTCGGTGCGCTCGGCCCTGGCGCTGATGCGCGGCCACCTCAACCGCCATTCGCCGGTCTTCCGCCACGCGGTGCGCCTCAGCGTGGCGGTCGCGGTGGGCTGTGCAATCCAGCGGTACACCGGGATCGCCCACGGCTACTGGATTCCGCTGACGGTGTTGATGGTCCTGCGTCCGGAGACCGCGCACACGTACACCCGCTGCGCCGGCCGGATCGCCGGGACCCTGGCCGGTATCGCGGTGGCATCGGTGGTGCTGGGCCTGCTGACCCCAGGCGTGGTGGTGACGGCCGTGCTGGCCATCGTCTTCGTCGGGGCGGCCTACGCCGCCGCCGGTCTCGGTTATCTGGCATCGTCGGCTGCCCTGACGGCGGCGGTGGTGTTCCTGATCGGACTCGAGCAGGTCGGGCCCGCAGCCACCACCGACGACCGGCTGTTGGGCGCCCTGATCGGCGGCGGCCTCGCCGTGCTGGCCCATGTGCTGCTCCCCGACGATGCGCTGACCAGGCTCGCGCAGCGGGCGGGCGAGCTTCTGAAGACAGAGGTGGACTACGCCGCGGTGGTGCTCAAGGCCTATGTCCACGAGATCGACAGTCCGGCCGACGCGTTGTCCGCCGCCTGGCAACGCGCGTTCCGGGCCCGCGCGGCGTTCGAGGCCGCCGCCGGCACCACCCGAATGGATTCGCGTGACCTGCGCCGGTGGATGGGCGCCTACCGGACGGCGCTCAACGCCGTGACGGCGTCCTGTACGGCTCTGGAAGCTTCGCTGCCCGATCGGCCCGCAGCGGCGTGGAACGGCGAATTCGTGCTGGCGGTGGACGAATACGTGGAGGCGCTCTGCGGTGACCCTCCAACGGCGGCGTCTCCCTGGACGGTGGACGTCACCGACCTGGAAGCCGCGGACAAGCGCCTGCGTGACGTCGTGCCCCGCCGCGGAGCCCACGAAGGTGCGGCTCGGGTGCTGGCCGCCGAGGTGGGCGCGATCACGCGCAGCGTGGCGGGAATCGCCGTCACGCGCGGGCCCATCGCGGTTCGATGAACACCCCCTCTGCTTCCACCGTGATGCCGTCGGCGTCGGCGATGTGGCCGGCGGCATAGGTCTTGAACCCGTCTGTGTGGGTGATCCGCGCCTCGGCGTGCAATCGCCCGAGTGGGGTCAGGCGGCGGTAGCGGACCGTGATGGTCCCGGTCAGTCGGTGTACGCCGGGCGTGCTCACCGCGTCGCCGAGCACGTGGTCGAGCAGCATCGCCGATACCCCGCCGTGGACATGTCCGGGCGGGCCCTCGAACGCTGCACCGAGGTAGAAGTCGCTGGTGACGTATCGGTCCGTGCTCGCGGGTCCGTCAGCAATCTTGCGGATCACCAGCGGCGGGGCGGACGGGTTGCGCACCCCGATGACGGCGTTGCCCCACGGCATCGGGTCTCCGTCGGTGACGAACCGGATGCCGAAGGCCCCGTCGAGCTGACTGCTGCGCAGACGCGCGGCGGCGGCGTCGATCTGCGCGGTCGCGGCCGTGACGGCCTCGGCGTCGGCCTCGGTGCGGATGGTGGCGTCGATCAGTTCACGCACCGCTCGAGTGAGCGGCTCGTACAAGGACCGCAACCGTTCGACGTCGGCCGTGGTGAGGTTCTCGACGTGGGTGTACTTCAGCACCCGTCGACTAGAACACGGTGCAGTCCTGGTCCGCACGTCACCCCGCCGTAGGGACGACTGCCCCGCAGCGCCGAGGCGTCCTCCGTCGAGGTCCTCAGATCGCGCCGGGCATGCCGGAGATGCCACCGGTGGACGGCATGACCGGCGGTGGTGCGATCGCCGGTGGTGCGACCGGCGGCGGTGCGATCGCAGGCGGAGGCGAGACCGGTGGCGGCATGGCGGGTGGTGTCACGGGCGGGGGCGCAACCGGTGGCATGACGGGCGGGGCCGCGGCCGGTAGCGGCATTGCCGGGGGCGCGGCAGGCGGCGGAGGAGGTGTCGGGGCGGCATAGGGGCCGCCCTGGCACACCGGGTCGATGGGCATGGCGGCGCACCGGGGGTCTGCCGGTCCCGTCGGCGGGCCCTGGTAGTAGGGGCCGCCCTGGCACACCGGATCCAGCGGTGTCTGCGCGCACGCGGGATCGAGCGGACCCGTCGGCCCCTGTGTCGGGACGGGTGCGCCGACCGCCGCGGCCACCGGTGCGGGCCACGCGGTTCCGGCGGCCAGCGCGCCGGCGGCGAGCGCTGCTGCCGTGACCGCCACTCGAATCGCGACCGTACGATTTCTGATGAAAATCGCGCAGATTCCGTCAGAAATCGTACTGTCGGCGCTCACTGAGCCTCTGCGGAGCGGAGATCTGGGCGGTGCCGCGAGATCTGCGCGGCGCCGCGGTGTCAGGGCGACGGTGCGGCGAGGATATGGTGTCGCGCTCATCTGAGGCTCCTTTGCCGGCGACGGATGTGACGACCGTAGCAAAGCGAACCCTGTCGCGTTGGCGTTCGCAATCAACTCACCTACCGCAGACTAGTGGTCTCCTCGCGATCCCGCGCCGGCCAGGCAGCAAAACATTTGTCGGGTCCGTCAGTGTCGCGGGAGCCGCCGTGGGCGGCGTCGTTCCCTACCATTGGGCCATGGCTGCGCCGAGCGACGACCCTGTTCGGTTCGGCCTGCCCGCGACCTTGGTGGAGGTCGCGGCGCACCGCCTGCGCGAGGCGATCCTCAGCGGCGAGCTCTCCCCCGGCGAGAAGATCGTCGAAGAACAGTTGTGCGCGACCTTCGGCTTCAGCCGCGCGCCGCTGCGCGAGGCGCTGCGCCTGCTCACCCAACAGGGGCTGGTGGAACACCTGCCCCGGCGAGGCTCGCGAGTCGCCGAATGGTCGCCGACAGATGTCCTCCAGTTGTTCGAGCTGCGCCATGTGCTGGAGCGGCACGCCGTGGAATCTGCTCTCCCGCTGAAGGATTCAGCGACGGCGCTCGAACCGGTGCGGGCGGCGCTGGAACGCATGGACGTGGCCCGCGACGCGGTGGACCGCGACGATGCCCATCGCGCATTCCACGCCGCCGTCGTCGGTCTGGCCCACAACCGTCAACTCGACATCACGCTGGAGCCGATCCTGCTCAAGCTGCAGCTCCCGATGGCGAAGAACCTCCGTGAGGAGGCCAGGCAGCGCGACGCCGGTGACGGCATCGAGCGGCACAAGGCGATCCTCTCTGCGCTGGAGACCAATGACGCGGCGTTGGCGATCGCCGCGCTGCGTGACCACGGCCACCTGCACTACCTCGGGCTGGAATAGGAACCGAAACCAGGCACCTGAGCGCGCCGCTAACACGATCGACACACGCCCGACCCAGAATTGCCATCATTCTGTCGACAATCGACAGACATGGGTGATTCGAAACCTGGACCGACCGTCGGGCCCTCCGTGGCCGAGATCCTCACCTCCCACGCGTCTGGCACGGGGTCGCCGACCGCCACCGCCGCCCGGGTGGCCGATGCGATCGCCGCGCGGGGCGACGACGGCACATGGCTTTCGACCGTTCCCCGCGAGCAGCTGATCGCGGCGGCTGCGGACATCGAGAACCGTCCGGGCGCGCGCACACTGCCGCTCTACGGGGTGCCGTTCGGCGTCAAGGACAGCATCGACGTGGCCGGCGTGCCGACCACGCTGTCCTGCCCCGACTATGCCTACGTCGCCACCGCCACCGCGCCGGCGGTACGCCGCCTGCTCGACGCCGGCGCCCTCTACGTCGGCAAGACCAACCTCGACCAGTTCGCGACCGGGCTCAACGGCACCCGAACGCCCTACACGGTGCCGCGCAGCGTCTATGGCCGCGACATGATCTCCGGCGGCTCCAGTTCGGGGTCGGCGCTGGCTGTCGCTCTCGGCCAGGTGCCGTTCGCAGTCGCAACCGACACGGCGGGTTCGGGGCGGGTGCCGGCCGCGCTGAACGGTGTCGTGGGCTTCAAGCCGTCGCGGGGACTGATCAGCACCGTCGGGCTGGTGCCCGCCTGCAGGTCGCTGGATTGTCTGAGCGTCATGGCGGGTTCGGTCGACGACGTGGACCGGGTCCTCGATGTCATGATCGCTCACGACGACGAGGATCCATGGTCTCGCGACCGCGGGCCGCGCTTCCGCGGGGGTGCCGTCACCGTGGGGCTGCCACCGGAGCAGGAGCTGGAGTTCTTCGGCGACGAGCAGATGCGCCTGGCCCACCTCGCGGTGCGGACACGGCTGGCCCGCACCAACACCGTGGTCGACGTCTCGCTACAACCCTTCCTCGCGGCGGGCGCACTGCTCTACCAGGGGCCGTGGGTGGCCGAACGACTCGTCGAGTTCGGTGAATTCCTTGCTGCACAACCGGATTCGATCCACCCGGTGGTGCGCGACATTCTGCGCAGCGGGCACCGCTACAGCGCCGTCGACGCGTTCGGCGCGCTGCAGAGACTCCAGGAGTTCAAGGCCGTGACCAGTCGGTTGTGGCGACAGATGGATGTGCTCGTACTGCCCACGATCGGCACGACCTTCACCGTCGACGAGGTGCTCGCCGCGCCGATCGACTGCAACACGAAGCTCGGCCATTACACCCATTTCGGCAATCTCCTCGACCTGCTCGGTGCCGCCGTCCCGGCCGGGGTCACCGCCGACGGACGGCCGTGCAGTGCGATGGTGCTCGGGCCGGCGCTCAGCGATGACACCGTGCTGCATCTCGCCGCCCAACTCCTCGACGAACCACGCCGCACACCCTGGCGGTCGGGAGTGTCCGCCGCCTCCGTCACCCTCACCGAGGAGCACGCATGAGTGCGACCGTCGAGATCCCCGCCGAGCCCGCGCCGTTCACGCTCGTAGGCGACCGAACCGCGCTGATTGTCATCGACATGCAACGGGACTTCCTGTTGCCCGGGGGGTTCGGCGAAAGCCTCGGCAACGACGTGGGCCAGCTCGCGCAGGTGGTACCACCGCTGGCCGCACTGATCGGTGCGGCCCGTGACGCCGGGGTGATGGTCATCCACACGCGGGAAGGGCACCGACCCGACCTATCGGACTGTCCGCCCGCCAAATTGCGGCGCGGTGCCCCGTCGAAACGTATCGGTGACGAAGGGAAGTACGGGCGCATCCTGATCCGTGGCGAATACGGTCACGACATCGTCGACGAGCTCGCCCCGGTCGCCGGCGAAGTCGTCATCGACAAACCCGGTAAGGGGGCGTTCTACGCCACCGAGCTGTCCGAGCTCCTCACCGCCGCCGGCATCACCCAGCTGCTCGTCACCGGCGTCACCACCGAGGTGTGCGTGCACACCACCACCAGGGAGGCCAACGACCGCGGGTACGAATGCCTGGTCGTATCCGACTGTGTCGGTTCCTATTTCCCCGAATTCCAGCGGGTCGGCCTGGAGATGATCAAGGCCCAGGGCGGCATTTTCGGATGGGTGGCAGACAGTGCCGTCGTCATCCCCGCACTCACTCAACTCACCACGCCAGCAGACCGAGAAGAGGCCCGATGAGCACCGACATCACCAACGCACCCGCCGAACCGCCCACCGCCCGCTCCCTGTCCGTGCCCTGGTGGACGCGCGGTGACACCAACGCGTTCTTCGGCCTGGGATTCAACATCCTGGTCAACGTGTTGACGCTGACCGGGTTGATGGTGGCCGTGGTCGCCGTGCCGGCTGCCGATGTGCTGGGCACGGTCCTCCCGGCGCTGGGGGTCGCTCTGATCCTCGGGAACCTCTACTACACGTTCCTGGCTCGGCGACTCGCGCGGCGGGAGAACCGAAACGACGTCACCGCCCTGCCGTACGGCCCCAGCGTGCCGCACATGTTCATCGTGGTGTTCGTCGTGATGCTGCCGGTCTATCTGGCCACCGACGATCCGATGCAGGCCTGGCAGGCGGGCCTGGCGTGGGCGTTCCTGATCGGCGTCATCGTGATGATCGGCGCATTCGTCGGTCCCTACATCCGCAAACTGACCCCGCGGGCCGCGATGCTGGGCACGCTGGCCGGCATCTCCATCACGTTCATCTCGATGCGCCCCGCCGCACAGATGTGGGAGGTTGCCTGGATCGGTCTGCCGGTGCTGGCCATCATCCTGATCGGTTTCTTCACCGACGTGAAGCTGCCGGGCAACATCCCCATAGGACTGGTCGCACTGCTGGTCGGCACCGCCATCGGTTGGGCGGGTGGTTACATGTCGGCACCCGACGTCGGGCAGGCCGTCAGCGACATCGCCGTCGGGGTTCCAGACCTGCGGCTGGACATGCTGATCAGCGGCCTGTCTGATCTGGCACCGCTGTTGGGTACCGCGATTCCTCTGGGTGTGTACAACTTCACCGAGGCGATGAGCAATGTCGAGAGCGCCGCGGCGGCCGGTGACAGCTACAACCTGCGCAGCGTGCTGCTGGCCGATGGAGCCGGTGCGGTGGTCGGCTCGGCTTTCGGCTCGCCTTTTCCTCCCGCCGTCTACATCGGCCACCCGGGGTGGAAAGACGCCGGAGGCCGCGCAGGGTACTCACTGGCCAGCGGTGCTGTCATCGGAATCCTCTGCTTCGTAGGGCTTTTCGGCGTCCTGGCCGCGCTGCTGCCGGTGCCGGCCATCGTGCCGATCCTGCTCTACATCGGACTGCTGATCGGCGCCCAGGCCTTCCAGGCTGTCCCGCGGTTGCACGCGGTCGCCGTCGTCGCCGCGCTGCTGCCCAACTTGGCCGAGTGGGGGCGCGGCATGATCGACAACGCCCTCAGCGCGGCAGGAACCACGGCGGCGGAAGTGACCAGCGACGCGCTCAACGGCGCAGGTGTGGTCTACGACGGGCTCAAGACCCTGGGTGAGGGCGCGGTGCTGGTCGGCCTGATTCTCGGCACGATGGTCACCTTCATCCTGGACAAGAAGTTCCGCTACGCCGCAGTGGCGGCACTGGTGGGAGCGGCGCTGTCGTTCATCGGTCTGATTCACGCCGCCGAGGTGTCGTGGGCGGCCAGTCCACAGGTGGCTCTCGGCTATCTGCTGTTCGGCCTGGTCTGCCTGGTGTTCTCGGTCCTACCCGGCGCCAAGACTCCGGTCACCCATCCCGACGAGGCGGACATCGTCGCCGGACACTGACGGCGACGGCGGTCACAGGGCATCACCCGGACGATAGAGATCACCCGGGGACTTCGTGGACAATTGTCTACGAAATCGCTTAGCGTGGACGCGTGCCTCTCCGCAGCCACAGCGTCGACCCCCGCGCAGAACGTGTCCGAAACCGTCTGCGCTCAGCGGCGTTCGCATTGGCACAGGAGCGGCCCGTCGACCACATCACCGTCGGTGACCTGGTGACCCGCGCCGACGTGAGTCGGCAGGTCTTCTACCGGCACTTCCGCGACCGCGACGACGCGGTCGCGGCGGCGATCACGCACGCGTTCACCGAGGCGATCGCGCAGGACGCCGGCTCCGACCCGCGGGCCCGGATCCTGCGCGTGTTCGACTTCGCCGCCGAACACCACACGATGTACCGCAACGTCGTGCCCAGCACGGTGACCCGGCATGTGGTCAACACCTTCCGCGACGCGCTGTTTCCGGCCTGCGAGCAGATCGCCGCCGCCGGCACCGCGAGGCTTTCGACGGCCGGGGCCGTGACCACGGCACCCGCACCCGAATCGGTCGCCCGGTTTCTCGTCGGCGGCTTCATGGAGGTGCTGCGGTCCTGGATGGAGGACCCGGACGACACCGATCTCACCGGCCGCGTCAATGCGGCCCTGGACACGGTCGACGCGCTGCTGGGCCAGTCGACACGACAGAGAGGACCACACCATGGGTAGACACCACCGTCCCGAAGAACCCGGCCACTCCCCCGCATTCCGCGACCGCTCCGCGGTGCGGACCACCACGCTCGCGCTGGCGGGTCTGACCCTGTTCGTCGTCGCAATGGTCGCCAGCTACGCGGGCGCCTTCGCCAACCCGATGCTGCACCACATGTCTGTCGCGGTCTCGGCTCCTGAATCTCTGGTCGACGGGTTACGGACGGAACCGGGTCTGCAGATCACACCGGTTGCCGACGCCGAAGTGGCCCGCGAGCAGGTCTATCAGCGCCGCGTCGACACCGCGTTCGCCGTCACCCCCGAAGGCGACCTGTCGATCTACGTGGCCGGCGGTGGCGGCCGCAGCGTCGCGGCCGCCGCCGAGAAGGTCGGGCGCGCCACGGCCGAGCAGGCCGGACTACCCGCCGTCGTCGAGGACGTCGCCCCGACCTCGGCCGCCGACCCCTCCGGAACGGTCGAGTTCTACGCGGTCATCTTCATCTCCATCGGCGCCTCCGTCGGGGCAGCCCTGCTGGGGCGCTTGATGGGCAGTGTCCGCACGCCGGCCACGCTGGCGCTGCGCACGGCGTCGCTGGCGGGATTCTCCGCCGTCCTGGCCGGCGTCGTCACGCTGTACGTGGGTCCGGTCCTCGGTGCGCTCACCGGCCACCCCGGCCAGGTGTTCGGCGTGCTGTGGCTCTACGCCATGGCCGTCGGCGGCGCGGTCACCGGCGTGGCAGCCGCCTTCGGCGCGGCCGCGTCGATCGTGCTGGGGCTCTTCCTGGTCGTCGTCGGCAACGCGGCCGCCGCCGGCCCCGTCGGTCGTCCGCTGTTGTCCGGCTTCTACTCCACCTTCACCACGGTGGTGCCGCAGGGGTCGGGAGTCTCGTTGTTGCGCAGCGTCTCCTACTTCGGCGGCAACGGTGCCCAGGCGCCGTTGCTGACCCTGGTCGCCTGGGCCGGCGCCGGATGCCTGCTCGCCATGGTGGCCACCGCGGCGCGGGTGAATTATCGTGCCCGATATGACCTCTGGTCTCAGCGCGGCGGGCAGCGAGGACTACTACGATCTCGGCTCCTACCATCGTCGAACTGACACATCCGCACCGGAGGCGCAGCGCTGGTTCGACCGCGGCATGGTGTGGTGTTACGCCTTCAACCACGACGAGGCGATCCACTGCTTCGAGCGGGCCCTCGAGTTGGACGAGGACCTGGCGATCGCCCGGTGGGGTATCGCGTACGCCGTCGGGCCGAACTACAACAAGGGTTGGGACGCATTCGATCCAGTCGACCGGGCCCACTCGTTGAGCCGTGCCCGTGCCGAGCTCGCACGGGCCTCGCAAGGACGGGCCTCGGCCTGCGAGCAGGCCCTGATCGCCGCGCTGGCGCGGCGCTTCGCCGCCGACGACCCCGACGACGAGGACGCCCTGCTGGCCGGTCACCGAGCCTACGCCGACGCCATGGTGCAGGTGGCGTACAGCTACCCCGACGACACCGATGTGGCGGCACTGGCAGCCGATGCGCTCATGAACGTGACCGCCTGGGCGTTGTGGGACAGTCGCACCGGTGAACCAGCCCCCGGCTCGCGGGTCGTCGAGGCCAAGCAGATCCTCGACACGGCACTCGCCACGGCGACCGGACGGGCACATCCGGGAATCCTGCACCTGTACCTGCACGCCATGGAGATGTCCACCACCCCGGAAGTGGCGTTGCCCGCAGCCGATCTGCTGCGCGGGCTGGTGCCCGATGCCGGCCATCTCGCCCACATGCCCAGTCACATCGACGTGCTGTGCGGCAATTACCGGGACTCGGTGGTGGCCAACCTGGCGGCGGTGCGCGCCGACCGCCGGTTCGTCGAACGATCCGGTCCGCTGAACTTCTATTCGTTGTACCGGGCGCACAACCTGCACTTCATCGTGTATTCGGCGATGTTCGAGGGAAACTCGTCGGTGGCGATGCAGGCTGCCGACGAACTCGCCGGTCAGCTGACCCCAGAGTTGCTCGCGATCGAGTCGCCACCGATGGCCGACTGGCTCGAGGCGTTCGTCCCGTTGCGGATCCACGTCCTGGTCCGGTTCGGCCGCTGGGAGGACCTGATCGCCACCGCTTCGCCCGCGGACACGCTGATGTACTGCACCACAGCCGCCACCATCCACTACGGACGGGGTGTGGCGTATGCCGCCACCGGCCGACTTTCCGACGCCGAACAGGAACGCGAGGCGTTTTCGGCGGCCTACGACCGGATCCCGGATAGCCGCTATCTGTTCAACAACACCAGCCGTGACATCCTCGCTGTCGCCGCCGCCATGCTCGACGGGGAGATCGACTATCGCGCAGGGCGTTTCGACCAAGCCTTCACCCACCTGCGCCGTGCTGTCGAGTTGGACGACACGCTGCCCTACGACGAGCCCTGGGGCTGGATGCAGCCCACCCGGCATGCCTACGGCGCGTTGCTGCTCGAGCAGGGGCATGTGGAAGAGGCCGCGGCGGTGTACGCCGCCGATCTGGGGCTGGATCCCACGCTGAGCAGGTCCTGCCAGCATCCGGGCAATGTGTGGAGCCTGCACGGCTACCACGAGTGCCTGACGCGCCTGGGTCGTGCCGAGGAGGCCGTCATCATCGGCAGACAGCTGCAGTTGGCGGCGGCCCGCGCCGACGTGCCGGTCAGGGCGTCATGCGCCTGCCGACTCGAGACCTGCGACTGAACCGCCGGGCCGCGGCTGCGTAGACTCCGGCCTGTGCCGATCAGCGACGACGACCTCGGGCACCTGCGCCGGTGCGTGGAACTCGCCCGCGTCGCGCTCGGCGACGGTGACGAGCCGTTCGGCTCGCAGTTGGTGGGTGAGGACGGCACGGTGTTGTTCGCCGACCGCAATCGGGTCAAGGACGGTGACCACACCCGCCACCCCGAGTTTGCCATCGCGCGCTGGGCGGTCCGCAACCTGGGAGCGGAGCACCGGTCCCGCGCCACGGTGTACACCTCGGGAGAACACTGCCCGATGTGTTCGGCGGCGCACGCCTGGGTGGGGTTGGGGCGCATCGTCTACGCCGCATCGGCGGCGCAACTGACCGCGTGGCTGCAGGAGTGGGGCGCGCCCCCGCCGCCGGTCGCGGGGCTGCCCATCGCTACCGTCGCCCCCGGCATCTGTGTCGACGGGCCCGCGGACGAACTGACTGAGGAGATGAAGGCGTTGTACGCGAAAGCATTCGCCCGATGACCGAGCCGGACTGGGTGCAGCACGCGGTCTGGTGGCAGATCTACCCGCTGGGCTTCGTGGGGGCCTACCCGGCCGACCCGCCGCCCGCGGCGGAGGAACACCGGTTACGCAGAATCGTCGACTGGCTGGACTACACCGTCGAACTCGGAGCCTCCGGGTTGGCGCTGGGGCCGGTGTTCGCGTCGCAGACCCACGGCTATGACACCACCGACCACCACCGCATCGACCCAAGGCTGGGCACCGACGACGACTTCGACCACCTGGTGGCGGAATGTCGCGCCCGCGGGTTGCGCATTCTCCTCGACGGGGTGTTCAACCACGTCGGAACCGAGTTCGACCGCTTCCGAGAGGCGCAGGAGGGCGGCGACCGGTCCTGGTTCCGGACGCGCGGCCGCGACTTCGTGACGTTCGAGGGGCACGGCGGGCTGATCACGCTCGACCACTCCAACCCCGACGTCGTCGACTACACCGTCGAGGTGATGTGTCACTGGCTGTCGCGGGGCGCCGACGGGTGGCGTCTCGACGCCGCCTACGCCGTCCCCGATCGGTTCTGGGCGCAGGTGCTGCCCCGGGTGCGCGAACGCTTCCCGCAGGCCTGGTTCGTCGGCGAGGTCATCCACGGCGACTATTCCGCGATCGTGCGTGACTGTGGGTTCGACTCGCTGACTCAATACGAGCTGTGGAAGGCGATCTGGAGCAGCCTCAACGACGCCAACTTCCACGAACTGGCCTGGTCGCTGACACGGCACAACGACTTCATGGACACGTTCGTGCCGATGACGTTCATCGGCAATCATGACGTCACCCGGATCGCCAGCCAGCTCGACAATCCCGAGCACGTCGAGCACGCGCTGACGATCCTGATGACCACCGGCGGCACCCCGAGCATCTACGCCGGGGATGAATCCGCCTATCGGGGCGTCAAGGAGGAGCGCTTCGGCGGTGACGACGCCGTGCGGCCCGAATTCACCTCTCCCGGTGAGGGTGTCGGTGAGCACGGTCAGCAGGTGTATCGGACTCATCAGCACCTGATCGGTCTGCGCCGTCGGCACCCCTGGTTGCACGAGGCTCGCACGGAGTCCCTCCGGGTGACCAATGAGGGCTTGGTGTACGCCGCTCGCAGCGGCGGGCACATGCTGGTGGTGGCCCTCAACATCGACGACGCACCGATGCCGGTGTCGCTGCCGGAACTCGGCATCGAGAGCGGCGCCGTCATCGCCGGTTCGGGAGCGCCGCCCACCGAGCAGCTGACCGACGCCGTGGTTCCGCCGCACGGATGGCTGGTGATCGCTCCGCGCTGAGCGCGGCTACAGCATCTGCAGAGTCGCGGGGTCTTCCTGGCCTTCGTAGAACGCGTCGAGTACGTCGCGGAACACCGGGTCCTCCCCCGCGCGGGCGAACAGCGTCATCGATGAACGGACCTTGAGATCGTCTGGGTGACCGAGGATTTCGCGGGCCGACCGACCTTGCGCGGCGAGGAGCAGGTGGGCGCATTCGCGCAGCCGCGGCCCGAGCACCTCATGCGCGAGGTAGGCGGTGGCCTCGGCCAGGGAGCCGATCCCGAAACGCTGCGCGGTGGGGCTGTGCCCCAGTCCGCGCAGCTGCGGGAAGACGAACCAGATCCAGTGGCTGCGTTTGGTGCCGGCGCGCAACTCGTCGAGCACCGTCGGGTACACGTCGTCCTGCGCGTCGACGAAGCGCTGCAGGTCGAACGGATCGTCGGCGCCGTCCGGCTGTGTCTGTCGGTCCACCATCACGGCCAGTCTGGCAGCTGGGTGCACAGGACGAAACCCCGCGTAGGACCGAACACTTCCCGGTCAGGCTTGCAGTCACTGCATTCACACTGGTCACAGTCGGTGACCGGGCTCGCGAGTCCGCGGCGAGTCGCAATCGTTAGCCAACCGCGATGTCGAATCGCTGTGTCGCGCAGCCTTTCGGCTCCCGGAAGCCGGTTTCATTACGCATGCAAAGCGACGGCAAGTTTGCGAGACATGGTGGACATGTACAGAAAGGTGGGTTGGTTGCCGTTATGAAGTGGAAAGTGAAGTGGCGAGACGCCACAGACGCAGCATGGTGGCGGTCAGCGCTGCGCCGGATGGCCGTCGTCGCCGCGGCCGCAGTCGCGCTGCCCGGCCTGATCGGCGTCGCCGGGGGTTCGGCGACCGCGGGCGCCTTCTCGCGGCCCGGCCTGCCCGTTGAGTATCTGGACGTGTTCTCCCAGGCCATGAACCGCAACATCCGGGTGCAATTCCAGGGCGGGGGCCCGCACGCGGTGTACCTGCTCGACGGTCTGCGCGCTCAGGACGACTTCAACGGCTGGGACATCAACACCCCGGCGTTCGAGTGGTTCTACCAGTCCGGTCTGTCGACGATCATGCCGGTGGGCGGCCAGTCCAGTTTCTACACCGACTGGTACCAGCCGTCGCGGGGTAACGGCCAGGACTACACCTACAAGTGGGAGACCTTCCTGACCCAGGAGCTACCCGCCTGGCTGGAGGCCAATCGTGGTGTCTCCCAAACTGGTAACGCCGTCGTCGGTCTGTCGATGGCCGGTAGCGCGGCCCTGACCTATGCGATCTACCATCCGCAGCGGTTCATCTACGCGTCGTCGCTGTCCGGGTTCCTCAATCCGTCCGAGGGCTGGTGGCCCATGCTTATCGGACTGGCGATGAACGACGCCGGTGGCTTCAACGCCGAGAGCATGTGGGGCCCGTCCTCGGACCCGGCATGGAAGCGCAACGATCCGATGGTCAACATCAACCAGCTGGTGGCCAACAACACCCGCATCTGGATCTACTGCGGCACCGGCACTCCGTCGGAGCTGGACTCGGGTACCCCGGGTAACAACCTGATGGCGGCGCAGTTCCTCGAGGGGTTCACGCTGCGCACCAACATCAGTTTCCGGGACAACTACATCGCGGCGGGCGGCACCAACGGTGTGTTCAACTTCCCGTCCACCGGTACCCACAGCTGGAACTACTGGGGTCAGCAGCTGCAGCAGATGAAGCCGGACATCCAACGGGTGCTGGGGGCTCAGGCCACCGCATAACGACCACCCACCCAGGAAGCCTGCCGTTACCCCCGAACGGCAGGCTTCCTGCCGTTCGGGGTGGTGCCGCTACAACCGGGTGCGCATGGCGATGTCCTCGTTGAACTCGTCGAGCATCGCGTCGGTCAAGGTCGGGCGGGTGTCGGCGACGGCGGCGAGGAAGTCGTCGGTGCGGGGCGGCTCGCCGCGCCGGAACTCGATCTCGCGTTCGAACGCGCATTGCGCACCTTTGCGGGCGGCGAATTCGATGTCGGCCGGGGTGAACATCGCGGTCGCCTCGACGAGCTTGTCGACCTCCACGCCTTCGGCCAGCGCACCGAGATAGCGGTTCCAGATCGCTTTGCGCGCCGCGTCGTCGGGCGGCCCGACCGGGATGACGTAGTCGAACCGTCCCGGTCGCAGGAATGCCGAGTCCAACGAGCGCACGGAGTTCGTGGCGCAGATCAGCAGGCGCTCGTCGTGCTGACGGAACGTCGGGATGAGCTTGAGCAGTTCGTTGGTGACGCCGTGGGCCGGGTCCGACGGGATGCCCGAGCGCGACCCCGCGATCTCCTCGACCTCGTCGATGAACACGACCGCGGCGTCGAGTTCGTTGAGGTCGGCGAACATGTCCCGCAATGCGTTGGGCATCGTGACGTCGGGCGCGGTCAACCGGGACGGGAAGATCTCGATGAACGGCCAACCGAGCCGTCCGGCAACGGCTTTGGCGAAGCTGGTCTTCCCGGTCCCGGGCGGTCCGAACAGGATGGCCGCCTTCGGTGGCGAGACTCCGTATCGGGCGGCGAGATCCGGTTGGGCCAGCGGCAGCACGATGCGGCGTTCGATCATGCGCTTCTCGGCTTCCATGCCGGCCATCTCGTCCCAGAGGCGCTGGCCCATGATCCGGCCGCCGAGTGCGGTCAGCAATCCGGTGTCGGCGGGTCCGACGTGGTCGATCCGGTCGAAGTAGCGTAGATCCGTCCGTTCGGTGTACCCGCAGTTGAGAAGTGCGGCGGTCCCGGTGGCGTCCTCGGGCAGCAGAGCGCTGATGCGCCGCGCCCCTAAGGCGCGCACCCGCTGCTCCAACTCGGTGAGCAGTGCACTGCCGATGCCGCGGTGACGCCACCGACTGCTCAACGCGATCATCGTGATCCAGGCACGTTCGCCGCTGATCTGGGCGACCGCCATGCCGACGAGTTGATCGTCGACGACCGCCACCACGGCCGGCTGACCACCGCGCGCGGCAGAGACCACCTCCGAGACCGGGAAGGCGGGGGACGCCTCGGCCGGCTCCCGGCTCTGATCCCAGACCGAGATGGCCTGGTCGAGGTCGTCGTCGTGGAAGTCGCGTAAGCGCCAGGGGGGCATGGCACCGATGATCCGGTTGGGGCGGGCGCCCCCACATGCCCCCATCGGGTGGTTGGGCGGGGGATGTGCCGGGTGGTTGGGCGGGGGATGTGCCGGGTGGTTGGGCGGGGGATGTGCCGGGTGGTTGGGGCTCGCCCGGCTCAGCCCTGCACCGTCGGCCTGATGGTCAGCTCGCCGATCTCCACATCGTGAGGTTGCTCGATGACGAACGCGACGGCCCGGGCGACAGCCTCCGGTGCCAGGCCGTAGGCGTCCATGGTCGACCGGATCTGTTCCCGCCGTGCGCTGTCGGTGATGCCGGAGGCGAGCTCGGTGCGCACGAAGCCCGGCGAGATGGAGGTGACCCGGATCGCGCCGTCGGTCGATTCCTGACGCAGCGCCTCCATCACCGTGCGCACCGCGTTCTTGGTCGCGGCGTACACACCCATGTCGGGAACGATCTTCAACCCGGCGGTGGACACCGTGGTCACGAAGTGACCGTGGCCCTGTTGTCGGAAAACGGGGGCGGCGGCGGCGATCCCGTGCAGGACCCCGCGAAGGTTGACGTCGATCATCGCGTCCCATTCGGTGACCGGGCCGCCGGTGAGCGGGCCCAGACTGCTGATTCCGGCGTTGCCGACCAGCACGTCGAGTCTGCCGAAGGTCTCGACGGCGGTGTCGACCAGTCGTGTCACGTCCTCGGCGACGCGGACATCCATCCCGACGGTGACGACTTCGGCGCCGCGGGTGCGCAGTTCGTCGGCAAGGGTGGCCAGCCGATCCGTGCGTCGGGCGCCGAGTACCAGCCGGGCTCCGCGTGCGCCGAGCAGTGTGGCCGTGGCTTCCCCGATGCCGCTGCTGGCTCCGGTGATCGCGGTCACCTTTCCCCTGATCGGGTCTGGGCCTGAGGCTTCGAGTGGTGCGGTTGTGGTCATCGCTCTGCTATTCGGGTCATACGGGAGGTAACCGGGCTCGCCACGTCGCTGTTCCGCTGCGGGCGATATTCGTGGCGGGAACAAAGCAACCCACGGCAAGGTTGAGCGCAACAGGTTCAACTTTGGAGGACATTGATGCCTGAAGCTCTGCAAGTGCCGGTTCTGTTCGTCAGCGAACCGATCGTGCTGCCGGGAATGGTGGTGCCGATCGAGCTCGACGACGCGGCCCGAGCTGCCGTGGACGCGGCACAAGCCAGCGAGTTCGGCAAGTTGCTGATCGCCCCACGGCTCGACGACCGCTACCCGACCTATGGCGTGCTCGCCTCGATCGTGCAGGTGGGGCGCGTCCCCGGTGGCGGCGCAGCCGCGGTCGTGCGTGGTGAGAGCCGCGCGCACATCGGCTCCGGCGCAACCGGGCCCGGTGCTGCGCTGTGGGTCACCGTGCAGGAGGTCGCGGCCGCCGAAACCAGTGACGAGGTCAGGTCGCTGGCCGCTGAATACAAGAAGCTGCTGCTGGCGATGCTGCAGCGTCGCGAGGCGTGGCAGATCGTCGACGTGGTCAACAAGATCAGCGACCCGTCGGCGCTGGCCGACACCGCCGGCTACGCGTCCTACCTGAGTGACGTGCAGAAGCGCGAGTTGCTCGAGACCGAGGACGTGGCCGCGCGGCTGCGGTCGCTGATCGACTGGACCGGTGATCACCTCGCCGAGGTCGAGGTCAACGACAAGATCGCCGAAGACGTCCGTACCGGAATGGACAAGCAGCAGAAGGAGTTCCTGCTCCGTCAGCAACTCGCCGCGATCCGCAAGGAGCTCGGCGAAGGTGAGCCCGAAGGGTCAGACGATTACCGCGCCCGCATCGAAGCCGCCGATCTGCCGGACAAGGTTCGCGAGGCTGCGCTGCGCGAGGTCGGCAAGCTGGAACGCGCCAGCGAGCAGAGCCCCGAGGGCGGCTGGATCCGGACCTGGCTGGACACCGTGCTCGAGCTGCCGTGGAACGTCACGACCGAGGACGCGACGGACCTGAAGGCCGCCCGAGAGATCTTGGACGCCGACCATCACGGACTCGACGACGTCAAGGACCGCATCGTCGAATACCTGGCGGTGCGTGCCCGGCGCAGTCAGCGTGGCCTGCAGGTCGTCGGTGGCCGCGGATCCGGCGCCGTCATGGTGCTGGCCGGTCCCCCGGGCGTCGGCAAGACGTCGCTGGGTGAATCGGTGGCCCGGGCGCTGGGCCGCACCTTTGTGCGCGTAGCGCTCGGAGGGGTGCGCGACGAGGCCGAGATCCGCGGGCACCGGCGCACCTACGTGGGCGCACTGCCCGGCCGGATCGTGCGCGCCATCGGTGAGGCCGGCTCGATGAACCCGGTCGTGCTGCTGGACGAGATCGACAAGGTCGGCTCGGATTACCGCGGCGACCCGTCGGCGGCGCTGCTGGAGGTGCTCGACCCGGCACAGAACCACACGTTCCGGGACCACTACCTGGATCTGGATCTCGACCTGTCCGATGTGGTGTTCCTGGCCACGGCCAACGTTGTCGAGAACATCCCGTCGGCCCTGCTGGACCGCATGGAGCTGGTCACCATCGACGGCTACACCGAAGACGACAAAGTGGCCATCGCCCGCGACTACCTGCTACCCCGCCAGCAGGAGCGGGCGGCGTTGTCGGCAGACGAGGTGAGCGTGACCGACGCGGCGCTGCGCAAGATCGCCGCGGACTACACCCGCGAGCCCGGTGTGCGCCAGTTCGAGCGGCTGCTGGCAAAATCCATGCGCAAGGTCACCACCCGGTTGGCCGACGACCCGCGCCCGGTCGAGATCGACGAGCCGGATCTGGTCGAGTTCCTGGGGCGGCCCCGGTTCATCCCGGAGTCCGCCGAACGCACGGCGGTGCCGGGGGTGGCCACCGGCCTGGCCGTCACCGGTCTCGGTGGTGACGTGCTCTATATCGAGGCCGGCGCCACCGACGGTGAGCGCGGCTTGCAGCTGACCGGGCAACTGGGCGACGTGATGAAGGAGTCGGCGCAGATCGCGCTGTCGTACGTGCGTGCTCACGCTGACCGGTTGGGGGTGGATCCGGCAGCGCTGGACCGGCAGATCCATGTGCACGTGCCCGCCGGTGCCGTCCCCAAGGACGGCCCGTCAGCCGGGGTGACGATGGTGACCGCGCTGGTGTCGATGGCCACCGGTCGCCAGGTGCGCGCGGACGTGGGGATGACCGGCGAGGTCACGCTCAACGGACGGGTCCTGCCGATCGGCGGGGTCAAGCAGAAGCTGCTGGCCGCGCAGCGGGCGGGCTTGTCCACGGTGTTCATCCCGCAGCGCAACGAAGCCGACCTCGATGACGTGCCCGCCGACGTGCTGGCCGCACTCGACGTCCGACCGATGACCGACGTGGCCGACATCGTCGCGCTGGCGCTCGTGCCCGGCGAGAACAGCGTCACCGCGGCGGCCTGACCGGCGGATGTATGTCGGGCCGCGGCGCTAGCGTGAGCCTGTGGCATACGACCGGGAACTGGCCGACCGCGTCCGCGAACTTCTCGCCCCGCGCGGAGTCGAGGAGAAGTCGATGTTCGGTGGGCTGGCGTTCCTGGTCAACGGCAACATGTCGGTGGTCGTCAGCGGGCACGGTGGGCTGATGGTCCGCGTGCCCGCCGACGACACCGACACGCTGCTCGCGACGGCACACGTCGAACCGATGATCATGTCGGGGCGGCAGGTCCGCGGGTGGGTCCGGGTCGGCGCGCCGGCGCTGCGGACCCGACGCCGGCTTTCGGCCTGGGTCGAGCGTGGGGTCCTTGTCGCCAGCGCCCTGCCCGCCAAGTAGGGCACGTTTTCCGATTTCGGCATGGGGTAAGACGGTCACATGGCCTCAACGACATCTGAGCGCGTCGTCGAGCGGCTGATGGAGCGTGCCGGCACCACCTACGCCGAGGAGGCGGGTATCCGGCTCCGGGACAAGCCCATGCCGCTGTTCCAGCTGCTGATCCTGTGCATGCTGGCGAGCAAACCCATCGACGCGGCGATCGCGATGCGCGCGGCGCGTGAACTGTTCCGGGCGGGCCTGCGGACCCCGCACGCCATGCTGGACGCGCAGCGCGCCGATCTCATCAATGCGTTCGGACGCGCGCACTACGTGCGCTACGACGAGAGTTCGGCGACCCGTGCGGTGGACATCGCCACCACCGTCAAAGACACCTACGGCGGTGACCTGCGCCGCCTGGCGACCGCATCCGCGCGCGAGATCGACACGGCCAGGACGTTGTTGGAGAGATTCAAGGGTATCGGCGACACCGGCGCCGACATCTTCCTGCGCGAGGTGCAGGACACCTGGACTTGGGTGCGACCCTTCTTCGACGACAGGGCGCGCGACACCGCGCGTGAGCTGGGGCTGCCGGCCGACGTCGACAAGCTCGCCGCGCTCGCCCCGCGTCGCAGCGCCACGCTGGCGGCCGCGCTGGTGCGGGTGTCCCTGGACGACGATCTGCGGTCCGACCTGAAGGCCGACCTGCGGTGAACCTCGCGACGGCGGCGGCGCTGTCGGGCAGCGCACTGCTGCTCTGCGCGTGCTCCGGTCCGACGGTGATCAACACCGAAGAGCACACCACGACCGCCGCGGCGCCTCCGGCGGTGCCGTCGACCACCGTGGCCAGCAATGCGCATCTGGTCAACGCGTTCGATTACGCCGCTCAGGTGGACGGCGTGACCGGCTATTACTTCACCAGTCCCAGTGGGCGCTGGCAGTGTGCCATCAAACCCAGGGTCGAGGCGGGGTGCCAGAACGCGGACGCGTCCGCATCGGCCATCCGGATCACCGACGCCCCGGACGACGTACCGGGCCCCGAGGGTGAGCCGGAGGCGCCCAACGCGATTCGGGTGGACCGCGACCGCGCTGCCGAATTCACCGTGGTACCCGCGACCGCCTATGGCCTGGAGCCCGAGCCGGCGCAGGTGCTCCCGTTCAACCGCATCCTCGCGGTGGCGGGCTTTCGCTGCAATGTCCAGGAGTCGTCCGGCATTTCCTGTCTGTCCGAAACCAGCGGCGCGGGGTTCACGTTCTCCGCCGAGGAGTACGCGACGAGCTACGTCGACGTGCCCCCGGAAGCACCTTAGGGTCGGTGCCATGACACATACGCCGCGCCCCGCGCCGGTGACCGTCGTCGTCACCGGCGCGGCGGGCCAGATCGGATACGCCGCCCTGTTCCGCATCGCGGCCGGTGCGATGCTCGGGCGCGACACGCCGGTCTCGTTGCGGCTGCTCGAAGTGCCTCAGGCCGTCCGGGCGGCCGAGGGCGTGGTGATGGAGCTCGACGACGGCGCCTTCCCGCTGCTGGCCGGCACCGAGATCTATGACGATCCGGTCAAGGCGTTCGACGGCGCCGCGGTGGTTCTGCTCATCGGCGCCAAGCCCCGCAGCGTGGGCATGGAACGCGCCGACCTGCTCGGTGCCAATGCGCAGATCTTCGCCGCCGCCGGGCAGGCACTCAATGCCGGAGCGGCCGGCGACGTGCGGGTCCTCGTGGTGGGTAACCCGGCGAACACCAACGCGTTCGTCGCCGCCGCGCACGCCCCGGACATCCCGGCCGAGCGGTTCACCGCTCTGACCCGGCTGGACCACAACCGTGCGGTCGCGGCGCTGGCGCGGCATTCGGGGGTTCCCGTCACCCAGATCAACCGGATGACGATCTGGGGCAACCACTCACCCACCCAGTACCCCGACATCTTCCACGCGGTCGTCGGGGGCCGCTCAGGTGCTGACTACGCCGCCGACACCCGTTGGCTCACCGACGATTTCATTCCGACGGTGGCCCGGCGTGGCACCGCGATCATTCAGGCGCGGGGCGCCAGCTCGGCGGCGTCGGCGGCCAACGGCGCGATCGACCACGTCGACGACTGGCTGCACGGCACCCCCGACGGGGACTGGACGTCGGTCGCGCTGCCCTCCCCCGGCGTCTACGGCGTCGATGAAGGTCTGGTGTGTTCGTTTCCCTGCCGGTCCGTCGGCGGCCGGTGGGAGATCGTGACCGGCCTCGACATCAACGCGTTCTCCCGCTCCCGCATCGACGCGTCGGTGGCCGAGTTGCGGGCCGAACGCGACGCTGTCGCCGCGC
>CAXEZH010000197.1:0-38919 GCA_964000695.1 uncultured Mycolicibacterium sp.
CCACCGAGTCGGCCCGGTGCCGCGCATACAGTTCGCCGCCGAGCAGACCCGCGAACACCAGCGCCAGCACGATCACCACGACCAGCGCCAGAGACAGCGGGTCGCTGAAGATCTTCTTGAAGCGGGCCTGCACCGAAGAATCCTCCTCGGGGGGAGCGGTGGATGTCGGCGCCGGGCCGTGGCCCGAATAGGCCGGGTCGTAACCCGGATAGGGCGGGCCGGGCTGGTTGGGCGGGTAGCCCCCCGCAGCCGGCTGCTGCGGCGGGCCGGGCTGCTGGGGCGGGGGAGCCCAGGGATCGGTCACCTGAGCGATTGTGCCTTACCCGGATGAGTGAAATCTGAGCGGTTGGACATGACCGCGACCGTGGTGCGTGCTTTGCGGGCCGCCTCGAGGTCCACGTCGTGGATCAGCAACTGCGGGTCCGGCCCGGCGGAGACGAGGACCTCGCCGAGCGCGGAAGCCACCAGGCTGCCGCCCACCCCGGTCGGCCCGGCCGCGGCGATCTCGTCACCGGGGTAGGCCTGACCGACGGCGGCGACGACGCTGGACGTGTCGATCGCCCGGGCCCTGGCCAGCAGGTTCCACTGGTCGAGCTTGCCCGGACCGGCGCCCCACGAGGCGTGCGCGGTGATCACCTCGGCGCCGAGATCGGCCAGCGCGACGTAGAGCTCCGGGAACCGGATGTCGTAACACAACGTCAGCCCGACGGTCACCGGACCCGCGTCGCCGTCGACGGTGATGACGACGGGTTCGCGGCCGGGGGCGACGGTCTTCGATTCGCTGAAACCGAACGCGTCGTACAGGTGGATCTTGTCGTAGTGCGTGTCGACGCCGCGGCCGGCCGCCAGCAGCGTGTTGGTCACCCGGTGGTCGGCGTCCGCGTCGGCGGGCCGGAACATGCCCGCCACGACCGTCACCCCGGACTGCTCGGCGATCGCCCGCACACCGTCGGCCCACCGACCGTCCAACGGTTCGGCGACCGGCGCCAGCGGAACCCCGAAGCGACACATCGTCGCCTCGGGGAACAGCACCAGCGACGCACCGGCCTCGGCGGCCTGCCGGGTGTGGCGGGCGACCAGCTCGAGGTTGGCCGCCGGGTCGGTGCCGCTGAGGATCTGGGCCAGGGCGATACGCATGCACCCAGCGTAATTACGGACCCCAGGCCGGCCGGTTGCGCGCGGCGGCCTTGTTCCCGAGCTTGCCGGTACGCACCTGCGCGGCCAGGCTGTCCAGAATCACGCGGGAACTCATCAGCGCGGTCTGCTCGGCCCAGTCGTAGGGCGGTGAGCATTCGACGACCTCGATGCCCGCCAGCCCCGGCTCGGAGACCATCTTGACCAGGTTCAGCGCCTCGCGGGGCAGCAGTCCGCCCGGCTCGGGCCAGCCGGTGCCCGGAACGAACCCGGCGTCGATGACGTCGATGTCGAACGACAGGTAGACGGCCTTGGCGTCCTTCCAGGCGGTCTCGAGGGCGATCTCGGCGATCTTCTCCACTCCGACGCGTTCGACGTCACCGACCGTGATCACCGTCGACTGGCGTTCCCGGCCCACCTTGACGCCCTCCCGCGGGCTCTGCCAGCCGCCGATCCCGATCTGCACCAGGTTGGTCGCCGGGGCGTTCTTGATGTTGGTGGCGTGGAACCACGGAGTGGTGTGCATCCGCTCGTCGAGGTCGGTCTCCTGGGTGTCGACGTGGCGGTCGAAGTGGATGATCCCGATGTTGCCGTCCAGGTAGGGCGCCATACCGCGGATGGTGGGAAAGCCGATGGAGTGGTCGCCACCGAGGACGACGGGCATGACGCCTTTCTGCACCACGTGGGCCATCGCCTGGCTGATCTGGTCGAACGACTTCTCCAGGTTGCCCGGAATGGTGAACACGTCGCCGATGTCGACCATGTTGAGCTGCTCGCGCAGATCCACCCCGGACTCGTAGTTGTAGGTGCCGAACAGGTTCGTCGAGCGACGGATGCCCTGCGGGCCGAACCGGGTGCCGGGCCGGTAGGTGGCGCCCGCGTCGAGCGGCACCCCGAAGATCGCCACCTCGGCGTCGTCGACGTCGTTGACGTCCTCGACGAACGGACATTTGAGGAATGTGCCGCGCTCACCGGCGAAGTGGGGCTTCTCCCCGCGGACGAACGTGGAGATGGTGCGGTCGTTGATGGTGGGCGCGGCTTCCAGCCCGTAGCTCAGGCCGCGGTCGATCTCCTCACGCAGCCGGCGGTCGCCGAGTCTGGCTTCGGCCTGTTGGGCCCAGGCGCCCTCGGCGTTCGGCAGATTCGGGTCGGGGGAGTCGGACACGGTGTGCTCCTCACGCGCCGTCTTGTCGCTGACCGGGTACGACGCACCTCGTCCGGGGAGCCGGGTCGCCCGACTCCTGCGGCCATTGTCAGCACGGTTGCGAAGCGCTGTCCAGCGGAAACGGAAACACATCGTTAACAGCGCATGCGACTCCGCGTAATGGGACGGGGTTTGTCTGAACGGGACCCACATGACGAATGTGGGGCGCGTCTAGGGTTCCGCCGGCAGCCGGCCGGGTCTGGTCCGAGAGACGCAGGCGGCGGGCACCGGAGCCGGCCGTTCCACGGCGGGACAAAAGCCCGGGAGACTCCAGCGTTTCACAGGAGGCTCCGCAAGCATGATTCTTCTCGGCGTAGGCGCCAGCATCGTCGTCGTCACCCTGATCGGTCTGGCGGTCGCCCGCCGGGTCGGCGGCGACAGCACCAATTTCCTCGTCGGCGGGCGCAACCTCGCGCTGCCGCTGGTCGGCGCCGCCCTGATGGGGCAGGCCGTCGACACCAACGCCACCCTCGGCAACACCGACCTGAGTTCGGCGTTCGGGTTCTGGGCCGGTGCGGCGCTGCCGCTGGGCCTGGGGCTGTGCCTGCTGATCACGGGGTTGTTCTTCGCCAAGCCGATGAACCGGATGGGGCTGACCACGCTGCCGGACTACTACCGGCTGCGCTTCGGGCGGCCCGTCGAGATCATGGCCTCGATATTGATGATGCTGGCCTTCGCGATCCTGGTGGCCGGCAACCTGGTGGCCGGCGGGTTCCTGTTCGAGTACTTCGTCGGCTTCCCGTACTGGGTGGGTGTGGTGCTGATCGCCGGGATCGTGCTGCTCTACACCGGTGCCGGCGGCATGCTGGCCGACGCCTACACCGCGATCGTGCAGATGAGCCTGATCCTGGTGGCCGCGGTCGCGACGCTCATCTGGGTGACCGTCGCCTACGGCCTGACGATCCCGGAAGGCATGGGGCCCTTCGACTTCGGCCAGCTCTCCGACCCCGCGCAGGGTGCTGCGATCAACTGGGCGACGCTGATCGCGCTGGGCATCGGCGACATCGTCGCGATCGACTTCATGCAGCGCATCTTCTCGGCCCGCTCGCCGGAGGTGGCCCGGCGGGCCTGCTTCGTCGGCGCGGCCGGCGCGGCCGCCATCGGAATCCCGTTCGCGCTGGTGGCGCTGGCGTCCACGGCGATCGTGCCCGAGGGCAGCGACGGTCCGGTGCTGTTCGTGCTGCTCAACGACTTCGCCCCGATCGGGCTGACGGTCCTGGTGCTCGCCGGCATCGTCGGGGCGTCGATGAGCACCGCCAACGGGGCCATCCTCGGCACCGCGGCGGTGGCGGTGCGCAACGTGGGCAACGTCAAACGCGTGCATGTCGAGGGCCGGCCGGATCCGCTGCTGAAGGCCACCCGGTGGGCGATGCTGCCGGTCGCCGCGGTGTCGATCGTGTTCGCGCTGGAGGTGCCGCAGACCGGCATCCTGCTGACGCTGGCGTTCGACCTGCTGTTGGCATGCCTGATCGTGCCGTTCATCCTGGGCATGTATTGGCGACGCGGCACCGCGATGGCCGCCGGTGCCGCGATCGTCGTCGGCCTGGTGGTGCGCCTGGGCCTGTTCGTGTTGACCCCCACCATGTACGGCGTCGACAACACCATCCTTTACCTGCCCAACGGCCTGTTCGACGCGACCTTCGACGGCTATCCGACGTTCCTCGCCTTCCTGGCGTCGCTGATCACCTACGTGGTGGTCGCACTGATGCGTCCGCCGGCGCCACTGCGCGGGCTCGACATCCAGGTCGCCGAGGACATCGACGAGGCGCTGGCCGCGGCCGCGCGCACCGGTGCCGAGCCGGAGTTGGTGCCAGCCACCGCGAAGACGCCCGACACCGCAGCCGGATAGCTGCTGGATCCCTAGCCGGCGACAGGCGCGACGGCCGCCCACGGCACCGTGAGGATGCCGTCACGCAGACTGCGCCTCGGCGCAGACACCGGAAAGCCCTCGGCGGCAAGCATTTCCACCATCGCGCGCCACCGCGCGCGGGGGCCGAAGACGCCGTGTCCGGCCACTCTGGCCCACGCGTGATCGGCGGCGGACAGCAGCGTGTGGATCGGCTCGCCGGCGACGTTGCGGTGGATCAGCGCTTTGGGCAGCCGCTCGGCCAGATCCGAGGGGGTGTCGATGGCGAACGGATCGCACGCCAGCGTCAGGCTCAGTGGGGTTGCGGCGTCCAGCAGGATCCAGCAGCAGCGTCGGCCCAGTTCGTCGCAGGTGCCGTCGAGGATCAGTCCGCCCGGCGCCACCCCGCGCTGCATCGCGGCCCATGCGTCTGGCACCGTCTCGACGGGATACTGCCGCAGCACGTTGAACGCACGCACCAGCACCGGACGCCGGCCGGCCAATTCGAAGCCGCCGAGCGCGAATTCGACGCCCGGCACCAAGCCTCCCCGGATGGCGGCCTGACCGGTGCGGACCCGCTCGGGGTCGATCTCGAGGCCGACCACGCGGACGTCGGTGCGCACCTCGCGCAGCCGGTTGGCCAGCTCCAGCGTCGTCACCGGCAGCGCCCCGTATCCGAGGTCGACGACCAACGGGTCGGCGGCGGTCTGCAGAACATGGCGGACCCGCGGCTCGTGCACCAGCCAGCGGTCGCTGCGACGCAACCTGTTGTGCCCGGTGGTGCCTCGCGTGATGGCGCCGAGCGGCTGCGGCATAGGGACGATTCTATGGACCAGATCAGCCGTTTTCGGTGATCCACACCGTGGTGAACCGCTGCTCGGCGATCAGCAACTCAACGAGCTGGTTGCCGATGAAACCTTCGATCTTGCCGCCCACGAGCGGAATGCGGACCTCGACGGCCGCCTGCACCGCCAGCCGCGAGCCGCGCGCCGTCGTCGGGCTCAGCGACAGGTCGCCGGTCAGGCCCACCGGCGCACTGGGGATCGATCCGGTGACCACGGCGCTGGCCTGACCGTCGCGCACCGGAGTCCAGGTCTCCTCGCGGACGAAGCTGAGGTCACCTCGATGGAACTGGGTGACCACTGCGGGCAGCCGGTCCGACCGCAGCGTCTGGGTGGTGCGCACCCGGATACCACCGTCGGCGCCGATCACCATCTCGTCGAGGCTGGCCTCGTCGGCACCGGAATCCTGCAGCCGCACCAACCAGTACTGCTCGTCGCTGAACGCCCGATGGACCTGTTCAACGGTGCCCTCGTACTCGGCGGCCATGTCGAATGAACGCGGCATGGCAAATCACGCTACCGTTACCGCCCGTGGTCACTTCGTCTATCGCGGGCGTGGCGGTCGCCGAGGACGTTCCGGTGGCACCGCTGACCACGCTGCGGGTCGGGCCCGTGGCCCGCCGGTTGCTCACCTGCACGAGCACCGAGCAGGTGATCGCCGCCGTCGCGGCCACTGGACCGGAGGCCTTGATCCTCGCCGGGGGGTCCAATGTCGTGCTGGCCGACGACCTACCGGATCTGACCGTCGTACGGCTCGCCAACACCGGCATCGCCGTCGACGGCGCGGTGCTGCGCGCCGAGGCCGGTGCGGTCTGGGACGACGTCGTTGCGACGTCCCTGCGGCACGGGCTGGGCGGGTTGGAGTGTCTGTCCGGCATTCCCGGGTCGACCGGCGCGACCCCCGTGCAGAACGTGGGCGCCTACGGCGCAGAGGTCGCCGACACCATCCGCCGGGTCAGGCTCCTGGACCGGCGCACCGGCGAAGACCGCTGGGCAGCCCCGGCGGAGCTCGGATTCGGTTACCGCACAAGCATTCTCAAGAACACCGCTGATCTGGTGGTGCTCGAGGTGGAGTTCGCTCTCGACGCGGTCGGCCGCAGCGCGCCCATCCGCTACGGCGAGCTGGCCACCGCGCTGGGCGTCACCGCCGGCGAACGGGCCGACCCGGCGGCCGTGCGGGCCGCGGTGCTGGCTCTGCGTGGCCGCAAGGGCATGGTGCTCGACGACCCCGACCACGACACCTGGAGTGTCGGGTCGTTCTTCACCAACCCGGTCGTCACGCGTGCCGAGTTCGAGCGGCTGAGTGCGACCTTCGGGGGCCCCGTCCCGCACTACCCCGCCGACGGCGGGGTGAAGCTGGCCGCCGGCTGGCTGGTCGAGAACGCCGGCTTCGGCAAGGGCTTTCCCGGGCCGGGCGCCCCCGCGCGGTTGTCCACCAAGCACGCCCTGGCGCTGACGAACCGCGGTAACGCCACCACCTCGGACGTCCTCGCGCTGGCCAGGACCGTTCGCGATGGGGTGCGGACAGCGTTCGGGATCGAACTCACACCCGAGCCGGTACTGGTGGGGTGCGCGATCTAGGTACTCTGGGAACACGTGAGCCCTGCAGATCCGGTGCCGTTCCTGAACCGTCGGCGCGCGCTGGCCGCGTTGGCGGTCGGTGTCGTCGCGCCCGGTGTGCTCGCGGCGTGCAGCCGGTCTGGCGAGAGCGCGTCTCCCGAGGAGCGTGACGAGCCGGCGCAGCCGCAGCTGAAGTATCAGCCCGCCCATGCGGCTGTCGACGTCTCGCCCACCGCCCCCGTCGGCGTCGACGTCACCGACGGCTGGTTCCAGAAAGTGAGCTTGACCAACACCGACGGCAAGCTCGTCGCCGGGGAGCTCAACCGGGACCGTACGTCGTTCACCGTCACCGAACCCCTCGGTTACGGCGCGTCCTACACCTGGGGCGGCACGGTGGTCGGCCAGGACGGCAAGTCCGTGCCGGTCACCGGATCGTTCACCACGATCGACCCGGACACCCAGGTCAACGGCCAGTTCCAGCTGGCCGACGGACAGACCGTCGGCGTGGCGGCGCCCATCATCCTGCAGTTCGACGCCGCAATCGCCGACGAGGACCGTCCGGCGGTCGAGAAGGCGCTGAGTGTGACCACGACACCGCCGGTCGAGGGTGGCTGGGCGTGGCTGCCCGACGAGGTCGGCGGCTCGCGCGTGCACTGGCGCACCCGCGACTACTTCCCGGCGGACACCACCGTGCACGTCGACGCCAAGCTGTACGGCGTGCCGTTCGGCGCCGGCGCGTACGGAGCGGCCGACTCGACTTTGGACTTCACCGTCGGCCGTCGCCAGGTGGTCCGGGCCGAGGCCTCCACCCACCGCATCCAGGTGCTCGACGGGGCGGGCGCGGTGATGATGGACTTCCCGTGCAGCTACGGCGAAGGGGATCTGGATCGCAACGTCACCCGCAGCGGCATCCACGTCGTCACCGAGAAGTACGAAGACTTCTACATGACCAACCCGGCTGCCGGCTACGCCAACGTGCGGGAGCGCTTCGCGGTGCGGATCTCCAACAACGGTGAGTTCATCCACGCCAACCCGGCCAGCCTCGGCTCGCAGGGCAACAGCAACGTCACCAACGGGTGCATCAACCTCTCGCTCGAGGACGCCGAGCAGTACTTCAACGTCGCGATGTACGGCGACCCGGTCGAGGTCACCGGCACCCGCATCCCGCTGTCCTACGCCGACGGCGACATCTGGGACTGGTCGGTGCCGTGGGAGGAATGGGTCGCCATGTCCGCGCTGACCGACGAGCGGGCCAGCGAGATGCCCGACACCGCGCCCGCCACCCCGTCGGGAGCGCCGCAACCGGTGGACAGCCGCCCCGGCCGATAGCCGTTGAGGCTGCGCTGGCGTCGGGAAAGTGCGAGTAGACGCCGCGCTGGCTGCAGTCTGAACGGGTTTTCAGCGGTGGTAGGCCGGCGGCAGCGGCATCCCGAGCTCAGCCATCACCGCGCGCAACCTCGTCGGGTAGTCGGTGATGATGCCGTCGGCGCCCGCGGCGATCTGGACGCGCATCGCGCCGGCGTCGTTGATCGTCCACGGCACCACCGTCATGCCGGCGCTGTGCGCGCGGGCGACGAAATCGGCGTCGGCGACCAGCCGGAAGTCCGGGTCGTCCGGGGTCAGGCCGTAGGGCACCGAATAGCCCGGTGACAAGACGGTCGCCCCGACCAGCTGCGCGCCGGCGATGGGATCGGCCACATCGGCCGGGTCCACCCCGGCCAGCCAGGGTGATCCCGGCACCCAGGTGGTGTCGTCCCACAACGCGACGCGGGGGACGCCCGGCGCCTTAGCAGCGACCAGCGGCAGCGTGCGCCAGTCGAAGCTCTGGATGTCGATCTTGTCGAGCTTGCCGGCAGCACGGGTGGTGGCCAGGATGACGTCGACGAACTGTTCCGGACTGGCCGACATGGCCGGGTTGTCCGCCTCGATCTTGGTTTCGATGTTGTAGCGCACGCCCGCCCCGTACTCGTCGGCGAGCGCGAACACCTCGGGCAGCGTGGCGATCGTGTTGCCCGCCACCACCTCCGCGTCCGGATGTTCCGGCAGCAGCTTGCCGCAGTCCAGGGTGCGGATCTGGGGCAGCGTCAGGTCGTGCACCAGCTTGCCGACGTAGGGGAACTGCGGGTCGCCCGGTACCGCGGGCGCGGTGTCGGCGCACTTGGCGGCCTCGATGCGGGGGTCGTGCCAGACCAGCGGCTGGTTGTCGTGGGTGAGCACGATGTCCAACTCGAGCGTGCTGACACCCAGCTCCAGCGATTTGGCGAATGCCCGCAGTGATTCCTCGGTGGTTTCCCCGCGGCCCCCGCGGTGCGACTGCAGGTCGAAGGCTCCGGGCTCGGCGGAGGCGGGCGGGGCGGCGAGGACCGCGGTGGCGACGAGGGACGAGGTGAGCAAGCTGGTGGCCCGGCGCATGCCGGCACGATAGCCATCCGGGGCGAACGCCACGCGACGACCAGACGACCACGAGGCGTTGAGACTGCGCTGGCGTCGGGAAAGTGCGAGTGGCACCCGCACTGGATGCAGTCTCAACGTCAGTTCAGGTGCGGTCTCGACGGCCCGTCAGGTGCGGTGGAAGCGGGAGCCGGCGGCGCCGCTGACCTGGTCCCGCGGCCGGACCACGATCAGATCCAGGTCGACGTGCGCGGGACGGGAGGCGACGAACCCGATCACCTCGGCGATGTCCTCGGCCACCAGCGGCGTCACCCCCTGGTAGACCTTCTCGGCCCGCTCGGCGTCGCCTTCGAAGCGGTTCAGCGAGAACTCGGTCTGCACCATGCCCGGGGCCACCTCGGTGAGCCGCACCGGCTGGCCCAGCAGCTCGCTGCGCAGCGTGCGGTGCAGCACCCCCTGGGCGTGCTTGGCGGTCGTGTACCCCGCTCCGTTGTCGTAGATCTCCACGGCCGCGATCGAGGTGACGGTCACGATCAAGCCGTCTCCGGAGGCGATCAGCTTGGGCAGCAGGGCCTTGGTGACGTGCAGCGTGCCCATCACGTTGGCTTCCCACATCCAGCGCCAGTGCTCGACGTCGGCGTCGGCGACCGGCTCGAGCCCACGGGCCCCGCCGGCATTGTTGACGAGCACGTCCACCCGGTCCAGCCGACCCGCCATCGCGGCCACGGCTTCGGGGTCGGTCACGTCGGCCATGATCGCGGTGCCGTCCAGCTCTGCTGCCAGCGCCGTGATCGGCCCTTCCCGGCGAGCCACACACACGACGTGAAAACCCTGCGCCGCAAGTGTTCTCGCCGTCGCCTCACCGATGCCTGCGCTGGCTCCGGTGACCACCGCGACGCGGCGGGAATCCGATGGCGTGGTCATACCCGACACCTTAGACCCCGCGACGGCCGCCACCGGGGCGCACCGACGGTGGGCGACCGACCGGGAGTGATAAGGGGTCGTCTTGGCCCAGCGGTGTAGACATGACAGTGTGTGTCCCGCCTCCGAACCCACCGGTGCGCCGTCCGCTCTACCGGTTCCCCGCCGGGTGGCGGTGCTGTCCGTGCACACCTCACCGCTCGCCCAGCCGGGCACCGGCGACGCCGGAGGGATGAACGTCTACGTCCTGCAGACCGCGCTGGAGCTCGCGCGGCGGGGCGTCGACGTGGAGATCTTCACCCGCGCCACGTCCTCGGGCGACGACCCGGTGGTGCGTGTCGCGCCGGGGGTCCTGGTGCGCAACGTCGTTGCCGGGCCGTTCGAGGGCCTGGACAAGAACGACCTGCCCACGCAGCTGTGCGCGTTCACCGCCGGGGTGCTGCGTGCCGAGGCGACCCACGAGCCCGGCTACTACGACGTCGTGCACTCCCACTACTGGCTGTCCGGACAGGTCGGTTGGCTGGCCGCCGACCGGTGGGCGGTACCTCTGGTGCACACCGCCCACACGCTGGCCGCGGTCAAGAACGCCGCGCTGGCGGAGGGGGACTCCCCGGAACCGCCGATGCGGGCGGTCGGTGAGCAACAGGTCGTCGACGAGGCCGACCGCCTGGTCGTCAACACCGAGCACGAGGCCCAGCAGTTGGTGTCGCTGCACGACGCCGACCCCGACCGCATCGACGTGGTGCATCCCGGTGTCGATCTGCAGACCTTCACCCCGGGTGACCGGCGGCAGGCACGCGCGGCGCTGGGCCTGGCACCTGACGTCCCCACCGTGGCGTTCGTCGGCCGCATCCAGCCGCTGAAGGCCCCGGACGTGCTGCTGCGGGCGGCGGCGCGGCTGCCCGGCGTGCACGTCGTCATCGCCGGCGGGCCCTCGGGGTCCGGGCTGGCCGCCCCGGACCTGATGGTTCACCTGGCCGACGAGCTGGGTATCGCAGACCGTGTGACGTTTCTTCCTCCCCAGTCGCGAGCCGACCTGGTCCGGGTGTACCGGGCCGCCGACATCGTGGCCGTGCCCAGTTACTCCGAGTCGTTCGGGCTGGTCGCGGTCGAAGCGCAGGCGTGCGGCACGCCGGTGGTGGCCGCCGCGGTCGGCGGGCTGCCGGTGGCGGTCCGCGACGGCGTCAGCGGCTCGCTCGTGCCGGGACACGACATCGACGACTGGGCCCGGACCCTCGGTGAGGTGTTCGCCCGCGGGCCGGCGTCGATGGGTTCCGCGGCCGTCGAGCACGCCGCCACGTTCTCCTGGGCGCACACCGTCGACGGTCTGGTCGACAGCTACGGCCGGGCCATGACCGACCATCAGGCGCGGCATCAGCGTCAGCTTCCCGGGCCGCGCAGCGGACGCCGCTTCTCGAGGCGTCGGGGGGTGCGCGCATGAGCACCGAGGGCATCGATCCCGGCGAAGTCGCCGCCCTGATCGAGAAGACGCTCAACGAGCACGACCTCGTCTACACCCGCCACGAGGGGGCCCACGGCGGACTGCCCGGGCTGATCGTCGAGCTGCCGGGCGAGCGCAGGCTCAAGACCAACACCATCCTGACCGTCGGCGAGCACTCGGTGCGCGTCGAGGCGTTCGTGTGCCGCAAGCCCGACGAAAACCACGAGGGCGTCTACCGCTTCCTGCTCAAGCGCAACCGCAGGCTCTACGGTGTCGCCTACACCCTCGACAACGTCGGCGACATCTACCTGGTGGGCCGGATGGCGCTGGCTTCGGTCACCGGCGCCGAGATCGACCGGGTGCTCGGACAGGTGCTCGAAGCCGTCGACGGCGACTTCAACACGTTGCTGGAGTTGGGTTTTCGCACGTCGATCCAGAAGGAGTGGGAGTGGCGCGTCTCCCGCGGCGAATCGCTGAAGAACCTGCGGGCGTTCGAGCATCTCATCGATGATCAGGACGACGACTGAGCTCACGCGTGAGAGGATTTCCGGCATGGCAGATACCGCGACGCTGATCCTGCTCCGTCACGGCGAGAGCGAGTGGAACGCGCTGAACCTGTTCACCGGCTGGGTCGACGTCGATCTGACCGAGAAGGGGCGCACCGAGGCGGCCCGGGCCGGAGAGCTGATCAAGGCCCTCGACCGTCAGCCCGACGTGCTCTACACCTCGCTGCTGCGACGCGCGATCACCACCGCCAACATCGCGCTGGACAAGGCGGACCGACACTGGATTCCGGTGCACCGCGACTGGCGGCTCAACGAGCGGCACTACGGCGCGCTGCAGGGCCTGAACAAGGCAGACACCAAGGCCAAGTACGGCGAGGAGCAGTTCATGGCGTGGCGGCGCAGCTACGACACGCCGCCGCCGCAGATCGAGGCGGGCAGCGAGTTCAGCCAGGACAGCGACCCGCGGTACGCCGACATCGGCGGTGGCCCGCTGACCGAGTGCCTCAAGGACGTGGTGGAGAGGTTCGTCCCGTACTTCACCGAGGTCATCGTCCCCGACCTGCAGGCGGGCAAGACCGTGATCATCGCCGCGCACGGCAACTCCCTGCGGGCGCTGGTCAAGCACCTCGACGGGATGTCCGACGAGGAGGTGGTGGGGCTCAACATTCCCACCGGCATCCCGCTGCGCTATGACCTGGACGGGGATCTGAAGCCGACCGTGCCCGGCGGCACCTATCTCGATCCCGAAGCCGCTGCCGCGGGTGCGGCGGCCGTCGCCGCGCAGGGTGCCAAGTAGCGACGCGCACCCGTTCGGCGAACGATGGGTGAACACTGGAGAACGCCGGTCGAAACATCCGTCTTTGCATCTGTGACTTGTCCCGAATTGGCCGCACGCTGCTGGGATGACGTTCACCGAGTTTGTACGCTTTTCGCGTGAGCGTCGTATCGGCGCTGCTGTTGGCAGCGATCGTGGCACTGCTCGCGTTGTCGATCGGTGTGGCGGTTGGGGCGTGGGTGGGACCCCGCCTTCGCGATCAGCGGCAGAGGCGTTTCGCCGAGGAGTCCGGCATCACGGTGTCGCAGATGCTCGTGCACGTGGTGGCTCAGTCCCCGGTCGGGATCGTGGTCGTCGACACCTACCGTGACGTCGTCTACACCAACGAACGCGCGACCGAACTCGGTCTGGTGCGCGAACGGTTGCTGCACGACCGCGCGTGGGCGGCCGCGCAGCGCACCCTGGCCACCGGTGAGGACAGCGAGTTCTCGATCTCGGCGGGCCGACGCAGCAGCCGCCACGCCCGCTCGGGCCTCTCGGTGCGCGGGCATGTCCGCCTGCTCACCGAGGAAGACCGGCGGTTCGCCGTTGTCTACGTCGACGACCAGTCCGAGCACGCCCGGATGGAGGCGACCCGCAGGGACTTCGTCGCCAACGTCAGCCACGAGCTGAAGACCCCGGTCGGGGCGATGGGGGTACTCGCCGAGGCGATCCTGTCCTCTGCCGACGACGAGGACACGGTGCGCCACTTCGCCGAGAAGATGGTGACCGAGTCCACCCGCCTGGCCAACATGGTCGGCGAACTCATCGAACTGTCCCGCCTGCAGGGCGCCGAACGGCTGCCCGACATGGAGGCGGTCGACGTGGACACCGTCGTCGCCGAGGCACTGTCGCGATACAAGGTCGCCGCCGACAACGCCGACATCTCGATCACCACCGACGCGCCGACCGGGTTCCGGGTGCTGGGCGACCAGACACTGCTGGTGACCGCGATCGCGAACCTGGTGTCGAACGCGATCGCCTACTCGCCGCACGGGTCGTCGGTGTCGATCAGCCGGCGTCGGCGCGGCGACAACATCGAGATCGCCGTCACCGACCGCGGCATCGGCATCGCGCCCGCGGATCAGGAGCGGGTGTTCGAACGGTTCTTCCGCGTCGACAAGGCGCGTTCCCGGGCCACCGGTGGCACCGGCCTGGGATTGGCGATCGTCAAGCACGTCGCCGCCAATCACAACGGCTCGATCCGGCTGTGGAGTCAGCCGGGAACGGGGTCGACGTTCACGTTGTCGATCCCGGCCTACCTGCGCCACGCAGATCCCGCTGACGATGACGCCGAGATTCACGACATCCCGGACATGGACAACGAACGAGAGGACTAGAACGACGATGACCAGTGTGCTGATCGTGGAGGACGAGGAGTCCTTGGCTGATCCCCTGGCGTTTCTCCTCCGCAAAGAGGGCTTCGAGGCGACCGTGGTGACCGACGGGCCTGCCGCGTTGGCCGAGTTCGACCGCACCGGCGCCGACATCGTGCTGCTCGACCTGATGCTGCCGGGCATGAGCGGCACCGATGTCTGCAAACAGCTGCGGTCGCGCTCCAGTGTGCCGGTCATCATGGTGACCGCCCGCGACAGCGAGATCGACAAGGTGGTCGGGCTCGAGCTCGGGGCCGACGACTACGTCACCAAGCCCTACTCCGCGCGGGAGCTGATCGCCCGCATCCGGGCGGTGCTGCGTCGCGGCGCCGACGCCGACGACACCGGCATCGGTGACGGTGTGTTGGAGGCCGGCCCGGTCCGCATGGACGTCGAACGGCATGTCGTGAGCGTGAACGGCAGCCCGGTCACGTTGCCGCTCAAGGAGTTCGACCTGCTGGAGTACCTGATGCGCAACAGTGGCCGGGTGCTCACCCGGGGTCAGTTGATCGACCGGGTGTGGGGTGCGGACTACGTCGGAGACACCAAGACCCTCGACGTCCACGTCAAGCGGCTGCGCAGCAAGATCGAGGCCGACCCGGCCAATCCGGTGCACCTGGTGACCGTGCGCGGGTTGGGTTACAAACTCGAAGGTTGATCCGGGTGGGCGACGCCCGGCGCGTCGTCAGCCGGTGACGCCGCCCATGATCTCGGCCACCTCGACGGTGTTGACGCCGGCTTCGACCGACGGGTCGGCCTCGGCGAGGGCCAGCGCCTCGGCCCGGTCGGCGCAGCGCAGCACACCCAGACCCCAGACCCCTTCCGGATCGGCCACCGGGCCGTAGACCACGACATGGCCGCCGTTGCGCAACTGCTCCCAATACGTGCCGTGCAGATCCATCGTGTGCTGTTCGTCGTCGGTCAGGGTCTGCGCGAAATCAGCCCGCGGCGGCATCAGCCGGACGAGGAAGAGGTTCACTCCGCGGCCCGGGTGGCCGGATGCACGGCGACCAGCCCGAGACTGCTGCGCCGCTTGCACATCGCCGCGAGCTCGGCATAGGCCTTCTCGCCGAGCAACTCGGTCAGCTCCGGCGCGTAGGACTGCCACACCGGCTTCTTGCCGACGTGCGCCGCCGGGTCACCGGTGCAATACCAGTGCAGGTCGTGTCCGCCCTCACCCCAGCCGCGCCGGTCGTACTCGGTGATCGTCGATTTCAGGATCTCCGAGCCGTCTGGGCGGGTGACCCATTCCTGCGTGCGCCGGATCGGCAGCTGCCAACAGACCTCGGGCTTGAGGGTCAGCGGTTCCACCCCGATCTTGAGCGCCTTGGTGTGCAGCGCGCACCCGATGCCACCCGGCCAGCCGGGACGGTTCAGGAAAATGCAGGCGCCCTTGTACTTTCGGGTGCGCCAGTTGGGCTTGTCGTCGTATTCGTCCATCTCGAGATAGCCCTTTTTGCCCAGGCCCTTGTCCCGGAACTGCCAGTCCTCGTCGGTGAGCAACTTCACCGCGTCGTCGAGTTGGGCGCGGTCGTCGTCGTCGGACAGAAACGCCCCGTGGGAACAGCAGCCGTCGTCGGGCCGGCCCTCGACGGTGCCCTGGCAGGCCGGGGTCCCGAACACGCACGTCCACCGCGACAACAGCCACGTCATGTCCGCGGCGATCAGGTGTTCGGGATTGTCGGGGTCGTAGAACTCCACCCATTCGCGGGCGAAATCCATTTCGACCTCTCTCGGCTTCATCGTCTGCTCTTCGCGCAAGCGCTCATCACAATTCTCCGCTCTTCGCGCAAGCGCTCATCGCCGAACCGGTCACGGTTTCCCACGGTAGACCCATTAAGTTGGACGAGTGCGATTAGGCGTGCTCGACGTGGGCAGCAATACCGTTCATCTGCTGGTGGTCGATGCCCGCCGCGGCGGGCACCCGACCCCGATGAGCTCCACCAAGGCCTCGCTGCGGCTCGCCGAGGCGATCGACCAGTCCGGCAAGCTGACCCGTCGCGGCGCCGACAGGCTGATCGGCACGATCGACGAATTAGCCAAGATCGCAACCAGTTCGGGGTGCGCCGAGCTGATGGCATTCGCGACGTCGGCGGTGCGCGACGCGAAGAACTCCGAAGACGTGCTCGCCCGGGTCAAGGGCGAGACGGGGGTGGCGCTGCAGGTACTCAGCGGCGTCGACGAATCGCGGCTGACGTTCCTGGCGGTGCGCCGCTGGTACGGCTGGAGCGCCGGACGCATCATCAACATCGACATCGGCGGTGGATCCCTGGAACTGTCCAGCGGTGTCGACGAGGAACCCGACGTCGCGCTGTCGCTGCCTCTGGGCGCAGGCCGGCTGACCCGGGAGTGGCTGCCTGACGATCCGCCGGGCCGCCGGCGGGTCAACATGCTGCGCGACTGGCTGGCCAAGGAGCTGTCCGAGCCCGCCGCCGAGATCGCCGAGGCCGGCGGGCCCGACCTGGCGGTGGCCACCTCGAAAACGTTCCGGTCGCTGGCCCGGCTCACCGGTGCGGCGCCGTCGGGGGCGGGGCCGCGGGTCAAGCGGACGCTGACCGCGGCGGGGCTGCGGCAGCTGATCGCGTTCATCTCTAGGATGACCGCGTCCGACCGTGCCGAACTGGAGGGAGTGAGCGCCGACCGGGCGCCGCAGATCGTCGCCGGGGCGCTGGTGGCCGAAGCGTCGATGAAGGCGCTAGGTATCGAAAGTGTTGACATCTGTCCATGGGCGTTGCGGGAGGGTCTGATTCTGCGGAAACTCGACAGCGAAGCCGACGGCACTGCACTCGTCGGTGGAGCCGACCCAGCTCGCGGTAACGGTGGTGCAGGTAAATCCACCTCACGGCAGATGTCGGTACGCAATGCTGGACGGTAAGCAGCGAGGCTCAAAGGCAAACAGGCGATGACTGGACCAGATGACCACAGCAGCACCCGGCCGATCTCGGTGGCCGAGCTGCTGGCCAAGAACGGCACGATCGGCGCGCCGCCGGTCGGCGGCAGGCGCCGCCGTCGGCGGGGTAACGCCGACGCCGTCACCGTCGCCGAACTGACCGGCGAGATCCCAATCATCCGGCCGGACGAGCCGGAACCGGCCCCGGCGCCGGTCGACGAGGCGCCTGCCGCCGAGACCGACACCGCAGCCGCTGCGGACGCTGAGACCGCGCCGTCGACCAACGGCGAGGTCGACACCGCCGAACCCGAGCTCGAGGCCGCACCCGACGCCGAGCCGGAATCCCAGGTCGAGGCGGAACCGGAGGCCGAGCAGGAACCCCATGCCGAGGCGGAACCCGATGCCGAGGCGGAGGCCGTCTCCGATTCCGACGTCGAACCGTCCGCCGGTGAAGGCGCCGCGGAGGCCGTCCTCGACGACGACTCCGAGGACGACTCCGACGACGACTACGCCGATGCGGTCGCCGAGTACAGCGCGCGTCTCGAGGACCGCGCGGCCGAGCCCGCCGAGGAGCCTGCGCCGCGGCGATTCGGCTTCGGGCGACTCAAGCGGTCCCCGGCGCCCGACGTCGATGCCGAGCAGATGAGTCCGGACCCGCTCGACGGCGCCCCGGCCGAGGTGGACGCCGACACGCTGCTCGAGGGGGCCGACGAAGCCGAAACCGCCGAGGTCGACGACCTGGACAGCGCGGCCGCCGAAGCCGACGTCGACGCCGACCGCGAGGCCCACGGTGCCGAGCGCGACGACACCGAGTCGGCCGACGCCGACGATTCGGGGCTGCCGTCGTACCTGCGCTCCTCGTCCGAGCCGTTGTTCGGAGGCCAGACCGTCGCCGACGACCTGGCCCGACGTGCCGGCTCGTCCCGCGACGACGACGTGGACGGTGACGACGTGGACGTGCTCGAGGAGGACCCGACCCGACCGATGTCCTCGGTCGCCCACGGGGCCTGGATCGTCGGGCAGAGTGTGCTCGCGGTGGTCTTCGGCGCGGGCCTGTTCGTCGCGTTCGACCAGCTGTGGAAGTGGAACAACATCGTCGCACTGGTGCTGTCGGTGCTCGTGATCCTCGGATTGGTGGTCGGCGTGCGGGTGGTGCGCAAGACCGAGGACATCGGCAGCACGTTGATCGCGGTGGCGGTAGGGGCGCTGGTGACGCTCGGCCCGCTCGCGCTGCTGCAATCGGGCTGACGGCCCGCCACATCGTGCGTCCCGCCATCAAGGTCGGTCTGTCGACGGCCTCGGTCTATCCATTGAAGACCGAGGCCGCCTTCGAGTACGCCGCCAAACTGGGCTACGACGGGGTCGAGCTGATGGTGTGGGCCGAATCGGTCAGTCAGGACATCGACGCGGTGGCGGCGATGTCGGACCGGTACCAGGTTCCGGTGCTGTCCGTGCATGCGCCCTGCCTGCTGATCTCCCAGCGGGTGTGGGGCGCCAACCCGATCACGAAGCTGGAACGCAGCGTGCGTGCTGCCGAGCAGCTCGGCGCCCAGACCGTGGTGGTGCATCCCCCGTTCCGTTGGCAACGTCGCTACGCCGAGGGATTCGCCGACCAGGTCGCCGAGCTCGAGGACGGCAGCGACGTGATGGTCGCGGTGGAGAACATGTTCCCGTTCCGGGCGGACCGCTTCTTCGGGGCCGGCCAGACCTCGATCGAGCGGATGCGGAAACGCGGTGGCCTGCCCGGCCCCGGTATCTCGGCGTTCGCGCCGTCCTACGATCCGCTCGACGGCGGCCACGCGCACTACACGCTGGATTTGTCGCACACCGCGACGGCCGGCACCGACGCGCTGGACATGGCCGCCCGGATGGGGGACGGGCTGGTGCACCTCCATCTGTGTGACGGCAGCGGGGCGTCGACCGACGAGCACCTGGTACCGGGGCGCGGTACCCAGCCGACGGTCGAGGTGTGCGAGATGCTGGCCGCGGGCGATTTCGCGGGCCATGTCATCCTCGAGGTGACGACGTCCGGCGCGCGCACTGCGGCCGAACGCGAATCCCTGCTCATCGAGTCGCTGCAGTTCGCCCGCGCGCATCTGCTGCGCTGACACCGAGGACGGCACATTGACGAGCTCGACCCTGTTCACCGACGCCATGGCGCTGACTTCGGCGGGTGACGGCGCCTATGACGGGGTGCTCAACGAGCACTGGACGATCGGGCCGAAGGTGCACGGCGGGGCGATGCTGGCGTTGTGTGCCAACGCCGCGCGCACCGAATACGGCGGACAGGCCGACGGAGTCGAACCGATCGCGGTGTCGGGCAACTTCCTGTGGGCGCCCGACCCGGGACCGATGCGGGTCACCACCACAGTGCGCAAGCGCGGCCGCCGGATCGGGTTGATCGACGTCGAGCTGACCCAGGACGGCCGCACCGCCGTCCGTGCGGCGATCACGATGGGGGTGCCCGAGCACCATGTGCCGCCGCTGCTGTCGGACAACCCCGTCGTGCCGTTGATGACCCCCGAGCCGCCGCCGGGCCTGGAGCCGATCGGGCCGGGTCACCGGATGGCCGACGTCGTGCACCTGGCCCACGGCTGTGACATCCGACCGTCGTTGACCACGTTCGAGCGGCGCTCCGACGGAGGGCCACCGGTGATCGAGTACTGGGTGAAGCCGAAGGGGGTCGCCCCGGACGTGTTGTTCGCACTGCTGTGCGGTGACGTCTCGGCGCCGGTGACCTTCGGGGTGAACCGGTTCGGCTGGGCGCCGACGGTGCAGCTGACCGCGTATCTGCGGGCGACGCCGGCCGACGGATGGCTGCGGGTGCTGTGCACCACCACCCAGATCGGTCAGGACTGGTTCGACGAGGACCACATCGTCGTCGACTGCGAGGGCCGCATCATCGTCCAGACCCGCCAACTCGCGCTGGTGCCGGCCGCGCAGAGCTGAGGTCGCGCGTGCGATGCTGTGCGGCATGGCCAGAATCGCGATCATCGGCGGCGGCAGCATCGGTGAGGCGCTGTTGGCGGGGCTCCTGCGGGCCGGCCGGCAGGTCAAGGACCTGGTGGTCGCCGAGAAGAATCCCACGCGGGCGCAGTACCTGTCCGACAAGTACTCGGTGTTGGTGACATCGGTGCCCGACGCGGTGGATGCTGCCACGTACGTCGTCGTCGCCGTCAAGCCCGCCGACGTGCAGAACTTGATCGGCGACATCGCCGACACCGCGGCGCAAGCCGAGTCCGACTCGGCCGAGCAGGTCTTCGTGTCGGTCGCTGCGGGGGTGACCACCGCGTTCTACGAGAACAAGCTGCCTGCCGGGGCGCCGGTGGTGCGGGTGATGCCGAACGCGCCGATGCTGGTCGGCGGTGCGGTCAGTGCGCTGGCGCCCGGCCGATTCGCCACCGCCGAGCACCTCAAGGAGGTGTCCGCATTGTTCGACGCCGTCGGCGGGGTGCTGACCGTCGACGAGTCCCAGCTGGATGCGGTGACCGCGGTCTCCGGCTCCGGGCCGGCGTACTTCTTCTTGATGGTCGAGGCGCTCGTCGACGCCGCCGTGGCCGCCGGGTTGCCGCGATCGGTGGCCACCGACCTGGTGACGCAGACCATGGCCGGTTCGGCGGCGATGCTGCTCGAGCAACTGGACCAGACCGAGTCCAATGGCAGCGCACAGATGGGCTCGATGATTGACACCTCTGCGGCGCAGCTGCGCGCTACTGTTACCTCACCGGGCGGCACTACCGCCGCTGGGCTGCGGGAACTGGAGCGTGGCGGTTTGCGCTCGGCGGTTGCCAGCGCTGTGGAGGCCGCGAAAAGGCGCTCTGAACAGCTCGGAATTACATCCGAGTAGTTCACGAATTTCGGACTGATTAGCCCACACCCGTCGCAGTAACCCCACCTGCCACGCTATTCTCCCAGTGGTAAGCACGGGTCGGTGCCAGCAGTGGGGAAGCTGCTGGAACTGCCCGTGCCTGATGGATTGGGTTGCGATGACGTCTATGAACGGGCCATCGGGCCGGGACTCGACCGGCGGGAAGGCGGCGCGCGACGCCGGCCAGTCCGACGGCCAACAGCCCCGCGCTCAGTTTTTGACCGTCGCCGAGGTGGCGAGCTTGATGCGCGTCAGCAAGATGACGGTGTACCGCCTGGTGCACAACGGCGAGTTGCCTGCGGTCCGGGTCGGTCGCTCGTTCCGGGTGCATGCCAAGGCCGTCCACGACATGTTGGAGAGCTCGTACTTCGACGCCGGCTGAACACCGCCCGCGTCTGGATCCACCGTCTGCCGGTCGGCTCTCGCAGAGCTGCGGCTGACGGTGGATTTCGGCGTGACGATGGTCGTTAGGTAATGTGGCCTGTCGAGACCGGCACCGGTTCGCACGGTGTTCGAGACGTTTTCAACCAACTTAGGTAGCGGAGTTCATGGGTTCTGTCATCAAGAAGCGGCGCAAGCGCATGTCGAAGAAGAAGCACCGCAAGCTGCTTCGTCGCACGCGGGTGCAGCGCAGAAAACTGGGCAAGTAGTCCGTTCGCCCGGCCGTTAGGCTGACCGAATGGATTCCGACGGTCGTCCCGGAGGCCGGTCTGCCGACGCGGACACTCCGGACGCCCGTGACCCGGTCGACTATCCGAAGGTCGTTCTGGTCACCGGTGCCTGCCGATTCCTGGGCGGTTATCTGACCGCGCGTCTGGCGCAGAATCCGCTGATCAATCACGTGATCGCGGTCGATGCGATCGCGCCGAGCAAGGATCTGCTGCGCCGGATGGGGCGGGCCGAGTTCGTCCGCGCCGACATCCGCAATCCGTTCATCGCCAAGGTCATCCGCAACGGCGACGTCGACACCGTCGTGCACGCCGCCGCCGCGTCGTACGCCCCCCGCTCGGGAGGACGTGCCACGCTCAAGGAACTGAACGTAATGGGCGCCATCCAGCTGTTCGCGGCCTGCCAGAAGGCGCCGTCGGTGCGCCGGGTGATCCTGAAGTCCACCTCGGAGGTGTACGGCTCCAGCGCCCGCGATCCGGTGCTGTTCGCCGAGAGCAGCAGCCGGCGCAGACCGCCCGGCGAGGGCTTCGCCCGCGACAGCATCGACATCGAGGGCTACGCGCGGGGGCTGGGCCGGCGCCGATCCGACATCGCGGTCACCATTCTGCGGCTGGCCAACATGATCGGTCCGGCGATGGACACGGCGCTGTCGCGCTACCTGGCGGGTCCCGTGGTGCCGACGGTCATCGGTCACGACGCCCGGATACAGCTGCTGCACGAACAGGACGCGCTGGGCGCGCTGGAGCGGGCCACGATGGCCGGCAAGGCCGGGACCTTCAACGTGGGCGCGGCGGGCATCATCATGATGAGCCAGGCGATCCGCCGGGCAGGGCGCTTGGCGCTGCCCGTGCCGCGTTCGGCGCTGGTGGCCGTCGATTCGCTGTGGCGCGCCACCCGCAACACCGAACTGGACCGCGAGCAGCTCGACTACCTCAGCTACGGCCGGGTGATGGACACCACCCGCATGCGCACCGAGTTGGGCTACACCACGAAGTGGACGACGGTGGAAGCGTTCGACGATTATGTGCGGGGCCGCGGACTCAAACCCATCGTGGACCCGCTCTGGGTGCGTTCGGTGGAGGAACGCGCCGTGGCGGCGGCGCAGCGCTGGGGACGCTAGACTCTTAGGCCAAAGCGGGTCCGGGGGGACTCTGGGAGAGGGTAACGACGGTGGCGGGCGAGCCGAGAGCGAAAGTGATTCCGCTGCACTCGAATTCGAGTCGAGGTGCGGCGCAGCGTCGTGCCGCGGCGCAGCGCGCTGACGCCGCGAGGCGTCACCCGTCGGTGTTGGCCGACCCGACCGGGCGCGCCTCGGCAGAAGAGATCGCCGCCGTGGTCCGCGAGATCGACCAGCACCGGCCCGGATCCCCGGGCGCACCCGAGGGCGACACCACACCCACCGAGCTGGCCAAGCGTATCGCTGCGGCCGCCGACTTCCTGCGCAAGCGGATGATGGGTGACTACACCGTCGACGAGTTCGGTTTCGATCCGCACCTCAACGACGCAATCTTTCTTCCTTTGCTGAGAGTGTTCTTCAACAACTGGTTCCGGGTCGAGGTCAGCGGTGTTGAGAACCTGCCGGAGACCGGTGCCGCGCTGGTCGTCGCCAACCACGCGGGCGTGCTCCCGTTCGACGGTCTGATGACGCAGGTCGCGGTGCGGGACAAGCACCCGGCCCACCGCGATCTGCGGCTGCTGGCCGCCGACATGGTGTTCGACATGCCGATGGTGGGCCAGGCCGCGCGCAAGGCAGGACACACGATGGCCTGCACCGACGACGCGCACCGGCTGCTGGCCGCCGGCGAGCTCACCGCAGTGTTCCCCGAGGGCTACAAGGGGCTCGGCAAGCACTTCAAGGACCGCTACAAACTGCAGCGATTCGGCCGGGGCGGGTTCGTCTCCGCGGCTCTGCGCAGTCGGGCGCCGATCGTGCCGTGTTCGATCGTCGGCTCCGAGGAGATCTACCCGATGGTCGCCGACGTCAAGTTGCTGGCGCGGCTGCTGGGACTGCCGTACTTCCCGGTGACCCCGTTGTTCCCGCTGGCCGGTCCGCTGGGCGTGGTGCCGCTGCCGTCGAAGTGGCACATCCAGTTCGGCGAGCCCATCGACACCGCCGACTACGACGAGTCCGCCGCCGAGGACCCGATGGTCACCTTCGAGCTGACCGATCAGGTGCGCGAGACCATCCAGCAGACGCTGTACCAGCTGCTGGCGAATCGCCGCAACATGTTCTTCGGCTGACGCCGGCTACTTTTGCCCAGCAACGAACTTCGACAGCGCTGCGGTGTCCCGCCCGGCCGCGATCTTGGCGGTCAGTTCGTCGGCCTCGGTGTCGGACTCGGCCTCACCCATGACGGTGACGATGCTGGTGATCACCGGCTCGCCGTTGTCGTCGGTGACCTCGCCGCGGATCTCGGTCAGCACCGCACCGTGTGACTCGGTCACCGAGTCGAGGTAGGAGTCGAACCACAGCTTGTCCCCGGCCAGGATGGGCCGGTGGAAGACCAGCTTCTGATCCCGGTGCAGCACCCGCTGCATGTTGATGGGCAGGTCGAACTGGTTGAAGATCTCCTGCTGGACCCGGCGGCCGGCCACCGCCATGAACGTCAGCGAGGCGATCAGCGCGTCGTGGCCGCACTCTCGGGCCGCGTCCTCGGTGAAGTGCGCCGGATGGTCGTCCTTGACCGCGCGGGCGAACTCGCGGATCTTCTCGCGGTCGACCTCGAAGTAGTCGGGGTACCGGTAATGGGTCCCGATGATGTTCTCAGCGATGCTCAATTCGGCGTCTTCCCGTCGTGTCGGAGTGGCCCGTCGTGTCGGAGTGGCCCGTCGTCTCGAGGTGGCGCGAGCCTATCAGCGCCGGTCCGACCGACCCCGGTCAACGTTCCTGCCTGCGCGACACCACCGCCGCGAGGGCGCCTCCGGCGGCGCCCAGCGCGAGCGCCGACGGCACCCCGATGCGGGCCGCCTTGCGTGCGGTCCGGAAATCGCGGATCTCCCAGCCCCGCTGGCGGGCGATGTCGCGCAGGTCGGCGTCGGGGTTGATCGCCACCGCCGTGCCGACCAGCGACAGCATCGGCACGTCGTTGAAGCTGTCCGAATACGCCGTGCAGCGGCGCAGGTTGAGACCTTCCCGGATCGCCAGCGAACGCACCGCGTGGGCCTTGCCGGTGCCGTGCAGGATGTCGCCCACCAGCCGTCCGGTGAACACCCCGTCCACCGACTCGGCGACCGTGCCCAGCGCACCGGTCAGACCCAGCCGGCGCGCGATCGTGTCCGCCAGCTCGAATGGGGTGGCCGTGACCAGCCACACCTGCTGACCGGCGTCGAGGTGCATCTGCGCCAGCTCGCGGGTGCCGGGCCAGATCTTGTCGGCGATGATCTCGTCGTAGATCTCCTCGCCGAGCTCGACCAGCTCGGCGGTCGAGCGGCCCTCGATGAACGACAGCGCCTTGCGCCGCCCCGCGGCGACGTCCTCGCTGCTCTCCCGTCCGGTCAACTGGAACTTGGCCTGCGCGAGCGCGAAGCGGGCGAGGTCCTTGTAGGTGAAGTACTCGCGGGCGGCCAGCCCGCGGGCGAAGTGCACCAGCGACGAGCCGTGCACCAGCGTGTTGTCGACGTCGAAGAACGCTGCGGCGGTCAGATCCGGCGGCGGCGGCGCGGGGGAGTCGATCGGGAAGCTGTGTGTGTCGGCGGCGACGTCCGCGCTGGCCTCGCCGGCGAGCCGCTGCGCGTCGAACGCGATCTCAGGTCCACCGGTATCGGACACGGCTACAACATTAGGACACCTGGCGGTGATACTGGCGAGGTGGATCGACAGGTGCGGTTGCTGACCCGGGAAGGGTGCCCGATGTGCGCCACCGCGGCCGGCCGGCTCGACGAGCTGGCCGCCGAACTGGGGTTCTCCTGGACATCGACCGACGTCGACGTCGCCGCGGCGGCCGGAGATGCCGCGCTGCGGGCCGAATACGGCGACCGTCTGCCGGTGGTGCTGCTCGACGGTGTCGAGCACAGCTACTGGGAGGTCGATGAGCAGCGACTGCGGGCCGACCTCGCCCGCTGAGGGCCCAGGAGAACGAGCGAGCAAATTTGGTAGCCCAGCTGGTTAACGACTACCTTTGGACACGTGCTTAGCGTGGTGGTGAGGCCATGAGCGTGTTGCTTTTCGGCGTCTCGCACCGCAGCGCGCCGGTATCGGTGCTGGAACGGCTGAGCACCGATGAATCCGACCAGGCCAAGATCCTCGATCGGGTGCTGCAGTCGTCACTGGTCACCGAGGCGATGGTGCTGTCGACCTGCAACCGGGTCGAGGTGTACGCCGTGGTCGAGGCCTTCCACGGCGGGCTCTCGGTGATCGGCAACGTGCTCTCCGACATCTCCGGGATGTCCCTGCAGGATCTCACCAAGTACGCGTACGTCCGGTACGCCGAAGCCGCCGTCGAGCACCTGTTCGCCGTGGCCAGTGGGCTGGACTCGGCCGTCATCGGTGAGCAGCAGGTCCTGGGTCAGGTGCGCCGCTCCTATGCGGCCGCCGAGGCCAACCACACCGTCGGGCGCACATTGCACGAACTCTCCCAGCGCGCCCTGTCCGTGGGCAAGCGGGTGCATTCGGAGACCGGCATCGACTCCGCGGGGGCGTCGGTGGTGTCGGTCGCGCTGGGCATCGCCGAAGACCGGCTGGGATCGCTGGCCGGCCGCAGCGCCGTGGTGGTGGGCGCCGGTTCGATGGGGGCGCTGGCCGCCCACCAGCTGATCCGCGCCGGCGTGGCCCGCATCCACGTGGTGAACCGCACGCTGCCCCGGGCCACCCGGCTCGCCGAGATCATCCGCGAGCACGGCGCCGACGCCGAGGCGTTCCCGTTCGACCACCTACCGCCGCTGCTGTCCGATGCCGACGTCGTGGTGAGTTGCACCGGTGCGGTCCGCCCGGTCGTCTCGTTGGCCGATGTGCACCGCGGCATGGCCCACGTGCACACCCCCAAGAAGCTGGTGATCTGCGACCTCGGAATGCCGCGCGACGTGGACCCCGCGGTAGCCGGGCTGCCCGACGTGGTCGTCGTCGACATGGACCGCATCCAGCGTGAGCCGTCGGCGCGCGCCGCGGCCGCCGACGCCGACGCCGCCCGCGCCATCGTCGCCGCCGAGGTCGCCAGCTACCTGGCCGGTCAGCGGGTGGCCGAGGTCACCCCGACCGTCACCGCGTTGCGCCAGCGTGCCGCCGACGTCGTGGAAGCCGAAATGCTCCGGCTGGACAACCGGCTCCCCGGACTGGACGCCGCGCATCGCGACGAGGTGGCCAACACGGTGCGCCGCGTCGTCGACAAGTTGCTGCACGCGCCCACGGTGCGGGTCAAGCAACTGGCGAGTGCGCCCGGCGGCGACAGCTACGCCGAGGCGCTGCGCGAACTGTTCGAACTCGATCAGCAGGCCGTCGATGCGGTCGCTGCTGGCGAACTACCCCTGGTGGCAACCGATCTCGACAAGACCGACTGACCCCGCCGCGCCTGCAGGCCCGGCCGAAGGACATCACGTGATCCGCATAGGCACCCGAGGCAGCCTGCTGGCCACCACCCAGGCCGGCGTCGTGCGCGACGCTCTCGTGGCCAACGGGCACGACGCCGAACTGGTGATCGTGTCCACCGCCGGTGACCGCTCCAGCGCGCCGATCGCCGAGATCGGCGTCGGGGTGTTCACCGCGGCGCTGCGCGAGGCCATCGCCGACAACACCGTCGACATGGCGGTGCACTCCTACAAAGATTTGCCCACCGCGCAGGATCCGCGTTTCGTGATTCCGGCGATCCCGGTGCGCGAGGACGCCCGTGACGCGTTGGTGGCCCGGGACGGGCTGGTGCTCGGGGAGTTGCCGGCCGGCTCGGTGATCGGCACCTCGTCCCCGCGGCGGGCGGCACAGCTTAAAGCACTGGGTCTCGGTTTGGAAATCCGCCCCCTACGAGGCAACCTAGATACCAGGTTGAACAGGGTAAGCAGCGGTGATCTCGACGCCGTCGTCGTGGCCCGGGCGGGTTTGGCTCGCATCGGACGTCTCGACGCGGTCACCGAGGCGCTGGAGCCGGTACAGATGTTGCCGGCGCCGGCCCAAGGTGCGCTCGCGGTCGAGTGCCGTGCCGGCGACACCGAGCTCGCGGAACTGTTGGCGGAACTAGACGACGCCGACACCCGCGCAGCGGTCACCGCCGAGCGAACCTTGCTGGCCGAACTGGAGGCGGGTTGCTCCGCACCGGTGGGCGCGATTGCCGAGGTGGTCGAGTCGATCGATGAGGACGGCCGCGTCTTCGAAGAGCTGTCGCTGCGCGGCTGCGTGGCGACGCTAGACGGATCCGATGTGATCCGCGCGTCCGGAATCGGCGAACCCGGGCGGGCACGAGAGCTGGGGCTCTCGGTGGCCGCGGAGTTGTTCGAGCTGGGCGCGCGCGATCTGTTGGACGAACGCGGGAGAGACAGATGACTCGCCAGATGAGCATGCGGGGGCGTAAGGGCAAGCCCGGCCGCATCACTTTCGTCGGCTCCGGACCCGGGGACCCGGGTCTGTTGACCGCCCGTGCCCGCACCGTGCTGGCGCACGCCGCCCTGGTGTTCACCGATCCCGACGTACCCGAGGCGGTGCTGGGCCTCGTCGGCGCCGAACTGCCGCCGCCGTCGGGTCCGCTGCCGGAGGCGGCCACCAAGAGTGACAAGTCGGGCGGCACCGACCCGAGCGGGACCGGCGCCGAGCCGGCCGCTGATTCGGTCATCCCGGGCGGGCCCGATGTGCGTCCCGCACTCGGTGACCCCGCCGAGGTCGCCAAGACACTGGCCGCCGAGGCCAAGGCAGGCGCCGACGTCGTCCGCCTGGTCGCCGGCGACCCGCTGTCGGTGGACTCGGTGATCACCGAGGTCAACGCGGTCGCCAAGACGCAACTGGTCTTCGAGATCGTGCCGGGTCTGCCCGACACCACAGCGGTGCCCACCTATGCGGGCCTGCCTCTGGGTTCGGCGCACACGGTGGCCGACGTCCGCGGCGACGTGGACTGGGCGGCGCTCGCCGCTGCTCCCGGGCCGCTGATCCTGCACGCGACCGCGTCGCATCTGCCCGAGGCCGCGCGCACCCTGATCGAGTACGGGCTGGCCGACACCACGCCCACCGTGGTGACCGCCCATGGCACCACCTGCCAGCAGCGCTCGCTGGAGACGACGCTGGCCGGGCTGCTGGACAAGAACACGCTCGCTGCCGCGGCCACCGACACCCCGCCCGCCGGTCCGCTGGCCGGGCCGCTGGTCGTCACGATCGGCCGCACCGTCACCAACCGGGCCAAGCTGAACTGGTGGGAGAGCCGCTCGCTGTACGGCTGGACGGTGCTGGTGCCGCGCACCAAGGACCAGGCCGGCGAGATGAGCGAGCGCCTGGTCGGCCACGGCGCCCTGCCCATCGAGGTGCCGACCATCGCGGTCGAGCCGCCGCGCAGCCCCGCCCAGATGGAAAGGGCCGTCAAGGGTTTGGTCGACGGCCGCTTCCAATGGGTGGTGTTCACCTCTACCAACGCGGTGCGCGCGGTGTGGGAGAAGTTCAACGAGTTCGGGCTGGACGCGCGGGCGTTCTCCGGGGTGAAGATCGCCTGTGTCGGCCAGGCCACCGCCGATCGGGTGCGCGCCTTCGGTATCAACCCCGAGCTGGTGCCCACCGGCGAGCAGTCCTCGCTGGGGCTGCTCGATGAGTTCCCGCCTTACGACGACATTTTCGATCCGGTGAACCGGGTGCTGTTGCCACGCGCCGATATCGCCACCGAGACGCTGGCCGAGGGGCTGCGCGAACGCGGTTGGGAGATCGAGGACGTCACCGCCTATCGGACCGTGCGCGCGGCGCCGCCCCCGGCACACACCCGCGAGATGATCAAGACCGGCGGCTTCGACGCGGTCTGCTTCACCTCGAGTTCGACGGTGCGCAACCTGGTCGGGATCGCCGGCAAGCCGCACGCCCGCACGATCGTGGCGTGCATCGGCCCCAAGACCGCCGAGACCGCAGCCGAATTCGGGTTGCGCGTCGACGTGCAGCCGGAGGTCGCCGCGGTGGGCCCGCTGGTGGAGGCGCTGGCCGAGCACGCCGCGCGGCTGCGGGCCGAGGGCGCGTTGCCGCCGCCCCGGAAGAAGAGCCGCCGCCGCTGATCGCAGGAGCTGGCTCCATGTCCTTCCCACGTCACCGTCCCCGGCGGCTGCGCTCCACCCCGGCCATGCGGCGGTTGGTCGCCCAGACCTCGCTGGAGCCGCGGCATCTGGTCCTGCCGATGTTCGTCGCCGACGGAGTATCGGAACCCCGGCCGATCGCCTCCATGCCCGGTGTGGTGCAGCACACCCTGGACTCGCTGCGCCGCGCCGCCGCGGAGGCGGTGCAGGCCGGAGTCGGCGGACTCATGCTGTTCGGTGTGCCCTGCGATGAGCACAAGGACCCCGTGGGTTCGGCCGGAACCGATCCCGGTGGAATTCTCAACGTCGCGCTGCGCGACCTGCGCGCCGACGTCGGCGACGCCACCGTGCTGATGGCCGACACCTGCCTCGACGAGTTCACCGACCACGGCCACTGCGGCGTCGTCGACGCGTCGGGCCGGGTGGACAATGACGCAACGAATGACCGCTACGTCGAACTCGCTGTGGCACAAGCAGAATCGGGTGCGCATGTAGTCAGCCCGAGCGGCATGATGGACGGTCAGGTGGCCGCCATCCGTGACGGTCTGGACGCTGCCGGGTTCATCGACACCGCGATCCTGGCCTACGCGGCGAAGTTCGCGTCCGGTTTCTACGGGCCGTTCCGTGAGGCCGTGGCCTCCAGCCTGGAGGGTGACCGGCGGACCTATCAGCAGGAACCGGGCAACGCTCGCGAAGCAGTGCACGAGGTGGACCTCGACATCGAGGAGGGTGCCGACCTGGTGATGGTCAAGCCCGCGATGGCCTACCTCGACATCGTGCGGGCCGCGGCCGACATCTCACCGGTTCCCGTTGCCGCATACCAGGTTTCCGGCGAATACGCGATGATCAGTGCTGCCGCGGCCAACGGCTGGATCGACCTGCGCACCGTGGCGCTGGAGTCGCTGACCGGCATCCGCCGCGCCGGCGCGGACATCGTGCTGACCTACTGGGCCGCCGAGGCGGCCCGATGGCTGTCGTGACCGAGCCGAGCGCACCCCCGGCACGACCGGTCGACGTCGACACCGCGTTCTGGCTGTGGGTGGTGGCGCTGCCGCTGATGGTGGCCGGCTACGTCATCGACCTGCTCGCCGCCGACTCGCGCCCGGACGGACTGGTGATCGCGATCTCGCTGGTGTTCGTCGCGGTGCTCGCCGCCGTGGTCGCGACGTTTCTGTTCTTGATGCGGCAGGGTTATCGCTGGGCGCGCACACTGCTGACCGGTGGGGCGCTCGCGTCGGTGGTGTACTCGACGATGAACCTGTTCACCGGACAGCGGGCGATGCCCGTCGAGATCGGCTATTCCGCAGCGGCGATCTTCGGTTCGGTGCTCCTCGCCGGCGGGGTGTACCTGCTGCACCGCAAGGATGCCCACGAGTTCTTCAACCGGTGATTGGTTAGGCTGACCCGACCATGACCCCATCGCCAGCGTCGTCGAACCGGCCCCGCGTCGTCGACATCGCGTTCTGGCTCCTCATCGGTGGGGCGACGATCATGATCGCCGGTGGGCTGATGGCGGTCTCGGCCACCTACGAGGCGGCGCGCTCGGCGCTTCCCGACTCCATCACCGACTCCGATGTGCGCAGTTACCTGACGATCTATCGGATCAGCGGGGTCGGCGTCGCGATCGCCGCGGCGGTGTTGGCATTCCTCGCCGGCCGGGCGCGGCGCGGGGACGCGCGCTTCCGCCGAGCCGTCTTCGGCCTCGTGTTCGCGATCCTGGTGGTCGTGCTGCTGCTGGCGGTCGGCGTCGGGGTCGCGCAGCCGTTGGTGCTGCTGGCGCTGTTGCCGATGCTGGTCGGGGTGGCTCTGGCCGCCGGGCCGTCGGCGCGCGCCTGGTACGCCGAGGGTGGGCAGCGGTGAGCGCGCCCGCCTCGTCGGAGGTGCTGTTCTACGAGCAGGGCGCCAGCTGGCTGTGGGTGCTGGCGGGCCCGCTGGCCGGGTTCGCGATGGCGATGATCCAGCTGTCGGCCGGCTACGGCATCCAGTGGGTGGTCCCCGGTATCTTTTTCGTGCTCGTCACGGTGTTCCTGGCGATCCAGGTCAAGGCGGCACGCATCCACACCTCGGTCGAGCTGACGGTCGACGAGCTGCGGCAGGGCACCGAGATCACCCGGACCGACGAGATCGTGCGGATCTACCCGGAGGCCACCGGCGCCGAGACACCCAAATGGCAGTACGCGCGGGCGCTCGGCGAGCTCACCGGGGTACCGCGGGGGCGTACCGGCATCGGGCTGCGGCTGACCAACGACCGCAGCGCGCAGGCCTGGGCGCGCAAGCACCACCAGCTGCGGGCCGCGCTGACCAACCTGCTCGAGGAACGCATTCCGCCGGAGCCCTCGGCGTGAGGCGACACCGTGCCGTGCTCGGGCTGCTCATCGCCGTACTGGCCGCCGTCGGCTGTGTGGTGAGCTGGTTGGCGGCCGGGCGCGAGGTCGTCGTGGCGCCGGTGCTCGACGGCGAGCCGTCGACGATGTCGACGGTGTACTACGCCCCGCTGCTGACGCTGTCGATGCTGCTGGCCGCCGCGGCCGGAGTGCTGGCCGTCGTCTCCGTCGCCGCGCTGCGCCGCCGCTGACCCCCTGGTGCCGCGAGGGTGCACAGGCGGTAGTTCTACCGGGCTCCTAGCTACAGGGAATGCACGTTCGCGTACCCCGGCGCTTGGTACAAAGTGCAGAATCTGTAACACTGTGTCCCATGACGGAGCTTGCGCAGCGACCCGCGCCCGCCGAACCCGCGCCCGACGCCCTGCCGCTCGGGCCGGAGTCGCTGGTCTGGCGCTGGTTCGGTGACAACCGGATGTTTCTGATCGGCCCCCGGCCCGCCGTGCTGCAGAACATGCTGGCCGACCTCGGCCAGGGGGTCTACGACCACTCGACCTTCTTCGCCGACACCGCCGAGCGGCTGCGGCGCACCATCCCGCCGATCTTCAACACCGTGTACGGCTCCGAGGACGAGAACGCGGGCACCCAGGTCCGCGACTTCCACCACCACGTCAAAGGTGACCTGCCCGGCACGGACGGCAAGCGCTACCACGCGCTGGACCCGGACACCTATTTCTGGGCCCACGCCACCTTCGTCGAGCAGGTTCTGTATTTCGCCGACACGTTCGTCAAGCGGCTGACCGAGTCCGAGAAGGAACAGATCTACCTGGAGTCGAAGACCTGGTACCGCCGCTACGGCGTCAGCGACCGCCCGATGCCGGCCACCTACGCCGAGTTCGAGAAGTACTGGGATCACATGATGGAGCAGGTCCTGGTCGCCCACCCCAGCGCGAAGTACGGCGTCGGATATGTCACCAAGGGCTTCCCGAAGCCCAAGGCGGTGCATCCGCTGGTGTGGCGGCTGGTGGCGCCGGTGTTCAACCCGCTGGCCGCGTTCCTGACCACCGGCGGCCTGCCGCCGCGGGCGCGCCACTTGCTGCAGCTGCCGTGGACCGACCGTCAGGAGCGCCGCTACCAGAGGTTCGCCGCCTTCTGGCGGTCCGCTCCGGTGAACTGGCTCTGGGATCGCCTCCCGATGCGGGTGCGCTACAGCGGCTATGCGGTGAAGGGCTATGCCCGGTCCTGACGCGTCCACCGAACTGATCCTCGACGCCGCCGTCGTCGAGTTCGAACGGCACGGCTTCCGCCGCGTCGCTCTCGACGACGTCGCGCGCCGGGCAGGGGTCAGCCGCACCACCATCTACCGCCGGTTCGCCAACAAGGACGAACTGGTCGGTGCGGTCATCGAACGGGAGAACGTCCGGCTCTTCGCCGACATCGCTGCTGAACTCACGAGGGCTGCACCGCAATCCAATTACTACGTCGAGGCGTTCACGCTGTCGATCCTGAAGTTCCGCAGCCACCGGGTGTTGCACCAGATGATCACCGATGAGCCCGGCGTTGTTCTGCAGCTGGCGGGTCGCTATCACCGCAAGGCCATCGACAGGATGGCCGACGCCCTGCGGGTCATCTTCCCCTCCGGCTTCGCCGAACGTATCGGAGCCGCGGCAGTCGACGAACTGGCCGACTGCATCCTGCGCTACGCCGCGATGGTGTTGCTGCTGCCCAGCGCGCAGCCCCTCGAGACCGCCGACGACGTCCGCGCATTCGCGCGGCAGCACTTCCTGCCCAGCCTGCCCGCCGCGTTGCGCTCGGTCGGGGTGTGAACCGTGTTTTGCAGATCACAGTTTCGGGCAGTCCGCATCGCATGGACGCTAACGAGACCTCCGATCAGCAACTCACCGAGAAGCCCGAAGTCACCGACGAGCATCGAGAGAAGGCCAAGAAGGTCGCCGAGGCCAACCCCGACAATCAACCGACGACCACGCTGCCGGGCACCGGGGGTACGGTCGCCGGAACCGCTGTCAGCGACTGGGTCGACGAGGAGGACAAAGGCAAGATCGAAACCAGCGCTGAAGAGGGCAAGGTCGAGTACCGCAACACCGAGGAGTTCCGCAAGAAGCTCGACGAGTGAGGCGCTCTCGCGGGTCGCCGCCGATCCACCTAGGCTGACTCGTCGTGAATGCCCTTGACCGGGTCGCGCCCGCGTTCGTCGACATGGCCCACTCCATCGTCTGGGCGTCGGTGGCGACGGTGGACTCCGACGGCAAACCGCGCACCCGCATGCTGCACCCCATCTGGGAGTGGGACGGGACTGATCTGTTCGGCTGGATCGCCACCGTGCCGACCCAGCTCAAACGCGATCATCTGGCCGCCCACCCGTGGGTGTCGGTGAGTTACTGGACCACCAGCCACGACACCTGCGCCGCGGACTGCCTGGTCGAGTGGTACACCGACGACGACACCTGTTCGGCGGTGTGGCAGAAGTTCGCCTCCGGCCCGCAACCCGTCGGTTATGACCCCGCGATCATCCCGCAGTGGAAAGACGGCCCCACAGCAGAGCAGTTCGCCGTCCTGCGACTGGCCCCCTACCGGCTGCGGGTGATGCCCGGCACCATGCTGACCGCTGGCCGCGGCGAAGTTCTCACCTGGAACGACAGCAGTGGTCGCCGGGACTGATACCGCCGGCCCGACGCTGGCGCCGAAGAACCCGCTGCCGTATCGACAGCTGTTGCGTCTGGTCCGGGCGCTGGACACCGGCCAGCTGGCCATCCGGGGCGCCGGCGGGCCCGTCACCCGGATCCAGGTGGCGCCGAAATGGCTGTTTCCGCCGTTCGTGGCGGTCTTCTCACCCGAGGCCATCCGTGACGTCCTCGGCCGCAACGACGCGTTCTCCGAACGGTGCATCGTCCACGAGGAAGTGCGCGACATGGCCGGCGACAGCCTGTTCGTGCTGCCCAACGAGCCGTGGCGACCGCGCAAGCGGGCGTTGCAGCCGGTGTTCACCAAACACAACGTGCGTGCGTTCGGCGGCCACATGTCACGGGCCGCCGAGCAGTTCACCGAGGCATGGTCGACCGGTGGCGAGGTGGACCTCGACCACGAGTGCCGGCGCCTGACCATGCAATCGCTGGGCCGCTCGGTGCTCGGCGTCGACCTCAACGACAACGCCGACACCATCGCCGAGCACATGCATGTCGCATCGTCGTATACCGCGGATCGGGCGCTGCGCCCGATCAGGGCCCCGCGCTGGCTGCCGACGCCGGCGCGCCGCCGCGCCGCCGCTGCCGTGCAGTCGATGCTGCAGATCGCCGTGGACATGCTGCAGGCCTGCCGTGCCGACCCGGGTCTGGACGCGCCGCTGGTCCGGGCGCTGATGGACGCCACCGATCCGGAGACCGGGCGGGGCCTGTCCGACGAAGACATCTGCAACGACCTGCTGATTTTCATGCTCGCCGGGCACGACACCACGGCGACCGCCCTGACCTATGCGTTGTGGGTGCTCGGACACCACCCCGAGGTGCAGGACCGGGTGGCGGCCGAGGCGGCGGCGCTGGGTGACCGCCGATTGGAACCCGCCGACGTGCCGCACCTGACCTACACCACCCAGGTGTTCCACGAAGCGCTGCGGCTGTGTCCGCCAGCCGCCGGAGTGGGGCGGATGGCGGTGCGCGACATCGAGGTCGCCGGCCACCGCGTCGAGGCCGGCACATTGATGGCGGTCGGAATCTATGCGCTGCACCGCGATCCGGCCATCTGGCCCGATCCGGACCGGTTCGACCCGGACCGGTTCAGTCCGCAGAACGTCAAGGCCCGCGACCGCTGGCACTACCTGCCCTTCGCCGGCGGTTCGCGCTCGTGCATCGGTGAGCACTTCGCCCGGTTGGAGACCACGCTGGCGCTGGCGACGATCGTACGGAGCCTGCGGGTGTCCTCGCGCGAGTCCGAATTCCCGGTCGACGTGCCGTTCACCACGGTGGCGCACGGGCCGATCCCGGCTCACGTCACCCCGCGGTCCTGAGCAGGATCGTCGCGGTTTCGTCCCGACGCGAACGCGGCTAGATCCGCTCGATGCCCGGCACCACCCAGTCGCCCTCGAGCACCGCGTCCTGCGGAACATAGACGCGTAGGTAGACGCGGAAAGCGCCGTCCGGCACGGGGATCCAGTTGACTGTCGGGTCCTGCGGGTCCTCTTGGGAGAAGACGATGTCGATCGAGCCGTCTTCCTGGTAGACCAGGTCGCCCGAGCCTGTGCTGCTGACGGCGTAGATCTCCTGCTCGTTGGGCACCAGGAACCCGTCGGAGTCGTACACGGTGATGGACCAGAACGCGTCGGCCGGCGGCTCCTGGCCGGGCTCGAAATGCAGCTGGTAGGAATGACGGCCGTTCAGTCGGCGCAGATTCTCGTCGAGGAACGCGGTGGCGTAATACGCCTCCTCGGGAGTGTTGGCTCCGAGCCCGATCTTGGCCACCCCGGCCCGCAGCAGGTAGTCGGTTCCGTAGTCGCCGATCGCAGGATCCGGTGAGGCCCACCCGTCGTTGCGTGCCGCCATGGCGTATTGAGCCACGCTCACCAGGGGACCCAGTAGCGCCGAGATCGTCCGGACAGCCGCCTGCGCGGCCCACTGCGACGCCGGGCTGAGGTCGGCGTCGGAAACCTCCAGTCCCGGCCCGACCCCGACCCGGGCCAGCTCGGCGAGCTTGTCGGCATCATCGGCGGGGGGCGGGCTGGCGACCATCGCCGCGCTGATCGCATCGAGCGCGTCGATCCCGGCCGGCAGCGGCGCTGAGGTGGTGGTGTCGAAGTCCTCGATCGGATAGGTCGGCGGCTCGCCGGGCGCGGTGATGGTGTACTGCCGCATCAGCGCCACTGCTTCCTGCTGGTCGGCTTCGTCGCCGGCGGCGGTTCTGCCCAGCAGCCAGATGTCGGCGTAGGGCACGACGATGACCTCAGCATCGGGCGGGATCTCTCCTTGCGGGCCGTCCTCCCAGACGATCGCGTAACTCGCCGCCTCGGAACCCGTTGTCCGCGAGCCGATATAGCCGACCACGTTGGTGTAGGGGTCCATCAGCTGGAAACCGAAATAGCGATCCCCCATGTCGGGATGCGACAGCACCACCGGTCCTTCGCTCAGGTCGAGGTAGGCCAGCGTGTAGAGGGTGTCCACGTTGGGTGCGACGACCAGACGCTGCTCGGGGTCGACGTAGCTGGTCAGGGCGATCAACGTGTTGGTGCCCGGGGCTTCGTCCTGCAGGCGCTCGGTTTCCAGCAGCGGGTAGCCGTAGAGGTAGGCCTGGGCGGCCAGCATGGCCGCCTCGAGCGGTCGGGGCGGCGGGGCGATGCTCACATCTCCGAGCGAGGTCACGGTGACGTGGACGGTCACCGTCGGCGCCTTGAGAACACCGGCCAGGCCGAGCAGCCCGTAGTAGTGCGCCGGGTTTCCCACGGTGTCGTCGATCGTGACGGTGAACTGGTCGATCACCGCGGACCCGTCCGGAACGTCGGGAACGTAGGTGAAGGTGCCGTTCTCGTCGACGACGACGGTGCCGTGCGTGGGGGCGCCGGTGACCGTGTAGGTCAGGGGATCGCCCTCGAAGTCGGTCGCATTCAGCTCACCGATGACGGCGCCGTCGGGGTTCAGAGTGGTCGCGGCGGTGGGGTCGGCGGCGGGTCGCTGGTTGTTCCACTTGTACTGCGACTCGCGCACCACCAGCCACGCCGACGCCAGCACGCGGGGCAGCGGCAACCCCGGCCCGGGCAGGTCGGTCGCCCATCGTCCCAGCCCCACCCAGGCCATGATGTCGGCGACGACGCTCTTGTAGGTCACCGGAGGCGGGCTCGACACGGCGAGAGCCGTCGCCGGTGTGATGGCTGCGGACAGCGTGGTGGTCGGGCTCTGTTCGGTATCAACGTTTTTCGACGACACCCGATCACGCAGTGGCTGCGGTTCAGACTCGGCGGACTCCTCGGACATGTGCAGCGTAGATCCCTGTGCGTCGATTGCGGTGTCCGAGTCGTTCGTCTCGCCGGCGTTGGTCAAATCGACTGTCCTGTCGGAGGCTTCGGCCGTGTGCGGCGCCGACCGCCGTTCGCGCTCGCCGTGTTGGTCGTGCTCTGCAGAGGCCTTCTCGTCGCCGGTCAAGGGGGTGTCTCGCCTATCGGGGTCGACGGCGGATTCGGGCGCCAGATCGGAATCCGCCGGCAGAGGCGCATCGGACCCCGCGTCGTCGCCGTCGTCCTGCAGGTCGTCCTCGGCCTCAGCCACGTCTGCGTCCTGCTCCTCGGCCTCAGCCACGTCTGCGTCCTCGTCGTCGTCGTCGTCCTCGTCCTCGTCTGCGTCCAATTCCTCGGACACGGCGTCCTCGTCTGCGGCCTGCTCCTCCGAGAGGGTGGCGGTGTCCTCCGCGGCGCGCTCTCTTCGATCCGGCCGGGACCCCGACCGGTCGGAAGCGCTCGACGCAGGCGCGGCAGCGGCGCGGGGGCCGCGGGACCGGTCGCGCGCGGTATCGCCGGTGGACGGACGCGACACGGAGCTCGTGGCACCCTCGTCGGGTGCAGCCCAGGCGTTCCCTTGGCCGCCGATCAGCGCACACGCCATGCCCGTGGCAACCGTCATCGCGGGCAGCCAGCGTGGCGCATCGCCGGTGCGGGGTGTGACGGTCCGCTGCGCCGCGGCGGCGCTGTTCTCGGGTTTCACTGTGGCGTGCCTTCCTCTTTGTGGGGCGCCTCGGTGCGACGTGCTCGAATACTTGCGACGGAGATGTGACGGCTGGCCGCCAGCTGACGAAAGGGATTAGACATGCATACGTGTCTAAAATCAACCATGGTGACCGATTGGCTCGTTGTCAGGTCGCTGAGCAGGGGGAAACGTGCCCGAGTCTGAGCCCGGCGCGCAGCCGTTGCCGCGCGGGCGGCACAAGCTCAGCAAGTCCGAAGTTCTCGAATCCCAGCGGCAGC